>JAISLB010000159.1 GCA_031260685.1 Oscillospiraceae bacterium
GTTGCATTTGCCGTTGCGCTTGCCGTTGCACTTGCCGTTGCACTTGCCGTTGCACTTGCCGTTGCGCTTGACGTTGCACTTGCCGTTGCACTTGCCGTTGCGCTTGCTGTTGCACTTGGCGTTGCACTTGGCGTTGCACTTGGCGTTGCACTTGCCGTTGCACTTGCCGTTGCACTTGCCGTTGCACTTGCCGTTGCACTTGCCGTTGCACTTGGCGTTGCACTTGGCGTTGCACTTGGCGTCGGAGCGGGGGAGGGGACCGGAGACGGCGGTACCGTTGGCGCGGTAAACCACGGTGCGGGAATCGGCACAGCTTGCGCGGGTTGTCCTACGCCGCTCTGCGGATTTTCTATGTTTTGAGAGATATTAACATACTCCGCAAATGTAGTTACATCTATATCAATGTCCATTATTGCCGCTGCTGCCGCAAATTCTGTTTCGGCGGCATTTATCTTTGAATTGTCCGACACTGTAACTCTTGCATCCGGTTCCGCGGCGCTTAATTCCCCAATCAGCGAACCTTTGTCAATCACAGCTAAAACCGAAGCTCCCGTAAGCCGCATTTCCGTCACAACGCTTCCGCTCACAAAGAGCGAACTGTCCGGCGCGGAGTTATTTATCGTCACAACAAAAGAATCCGCAACACTTATCGCGGCTTCCCTTGCTTCCGGAGCTGTTTCGATGGTCATAATTTTGGAGGCTGAAACCTCGAGAACCGCTTCGGTACCGGCGACAGTAACCGTCGAGACTTCCGCACTGTCAAGCAGCATACGCGCCGAGCCGCAAACCTTCGCGCTGACTATCTTCCCGCTTATTATAGCCGAACAGTTTTCAGCCGCCGTAACCGAATTGACCGCCGAGCCTTCCTCCACCGCCAGATGAACTGCTTCCCCCTCGGACGAGAGCTTTGCGACAGTAACTGAATTTACCGCGGAACCGCCTGTTATTTTGATACTGTGCGAACCTCCGCCGTAGATAATTATGTTTCCTTTGACAGTAACACCGTCCAAGTAGATGTCTCCGTCTCCGACTTTCGCTCCGATAATAAGGTCTCCCTTGACCGTACCGTTTTTTAGATATGTATAGGCTTTTTCGACCGTTAAATTCGTAATGTTGAAGTTAGAAAGGTTCGTAGTTCCGGCTTTATTGAGGTACATACCGAAAACTTTGCGGAACAAGACCGCAAAACTAGCCCGCGAATAATAGTCCTTAGGTTTTAGGTAGCCCGATTCATTGCCTACTACGTAACCTTCCGCAGCTAACGCTCCCACTTTCCCGCGCATAGCTTTTGTAACGCTGTTGCCGTCAGGGAATTTCGCTAAACCGGCGGGATTATCGTCTAAACAAAGTAAACGCGCAAGGATGACGAAAGCCTCCTCACGCGTGATATAATCGTTTGGGCGCTCAACGCCGAAGCCCCGCAGTCCGAACGCCGTGAGCGCTTCGTCATAGCTTGCGTAGTAGTCCCTCCCGGAGAATTGCAGAAAACGGTCGGAAAGAAGATAGAAGTCCCTGCGCGTCATTGACATATACGAGCCGAACTTTCCGCCGCCTATCCCGACCACTAGACCTTTTGCGGCAAGATATTCAATGGCTCCGCTATCCCAAGAGGGAATATCGGAAAAAGCGGGGGCAACGGCGGCAAAGGCAAAAACCTGAAACGAGGAAAAGATTAACGTAACGGCAAGCAGCAAAGCAAGGGTTTTTCTCAATCTCATCGGGCATTTCCTCCAATATACCGGGATTATGAACTTACAAAAAAGCTATACTTAGTATACCAAATTTTACCAAAATTGTCAAGACATTTTCTGCTCTTCTCAAAAAGTTTTTTCAGCTCTCCCGAAACCCAAGCAGCGAAAAATTTACTCCCTCGGCTATTAGTTTCGCGTAGCCGCGGATTTTACTGTCAATGTCTTTGCGCGTTAGTATAAAGCCTTCACCGCCGGCAGCAGTGGACTGCAATGTCGGCACTCCGATTGCCGTAACCGGCAGTCCCAGTTTCGCGGGTGTAAGAGCCTCGCGAGCTTTCGAGCTTCCGCTCCCCGGAACTAAGCCCGTGTCCGTAAGCTGAATACTGTTGCAGATACGTTCGGGAGCGCAGGCTGCAAGCGCGTCGATTACTATCAGCAAATCGGGCTTTACGCAGTCCAAAACCGCGCCGATTATCTCCGAAGTATCAATTCCGGACATACCGAGGACGCCGGTTCTAAGCGCGGAGATACTGCGGAAGCGCGCAAATTTCTGCGGCTCCTCGGTTTTGAGATGTCTCGTAACAATAACGCCGTCAAGGACAAGCGGTCCCAAACTGTCGCAGAGGACTTCCGGGTTCCCAAGCCCCGCGACTAAGACGCTCCCGCGCTTTTCAACAGCAGCGAGACGAAACAGCAGCTTCGCGATAACTTCCGCGCAGTCTTTCGTCCTCCCCGCTTCAAAGCAATCCTCCGTAAAAACCGAGACGTAACGTCCGGCGGGTTTCCCGAGCTGTCCCGCGGAGTACTCATCTGAAATAGTCACAGTCTCTACGCGGAATCCCGCAATAAGTTCTTCTTCGGCTGTAACGCCGCTTAATTCGCGGCTTCGCTCCGGAGAATTCTCCCAAAGCGAACGCGCTTCGGAAGCAAGGTCTGTGGATTTGTAAATATTCATAGCGGTATTATGCCCTTTCGAAGTAAAAGATATAGAGCCGCTTGTCCGCCAAAATGAGGCAAATGCAAAAAGTAATACGCGGCTCCGCAAAATATAATTGACACGGTGTGCAAAGTGTGCTATAATGAGGTGTGGAGGAGCATATGCTGAAACGAATTATTACCGCGCTGATATGTCTCGCGATGGCGCTTGCGGTAGCGCTGCCGGCGAGTTCCGCCGATTCGCTGGTTCCCAGGTCATTCATTGACACCTATAAGCAGGAAATTCACTCGACGCTTACGAGTGAACGCGACGGCGCACTCGTTCGCTTCACGGAAAGGCTCGAACAGGAATACGGACTTCCGCCCGTTCTCGAAATTGGGCAGATACAATACGTTGCGCCTACGATTCTGACAGGCGAGATTTTTACTACGTACACTGTCGCTCCGCTGTCCACTTGGCTTGAAACTTCCGGCAGCGCCTGTATGAGTTTTTCCCGCGGCGAAGTTCTGGACTTATCAACAGGCGAGAGTATAAAGACTGGTACTGTCTTGCTCAGCAACCACAAATACTTCACCGCTGAAAATACAAGCGCCGAAATCCGCGTCTATTCCGACGCAGCCGCGCTTTTCGACGGGATTATCAGAACTGATACCGCCGATGAATTCCCGCCGGAGTATCACTTTATCGACCTCCCGCCGAGTCACTGGGCAACAAGCCAAATCGCTGATTTGCTTGCGCTCGGGATTGTCGCGTCCGAGGGAACCGGCGGTTACTATTTCAGCCCGGCGAAACTGGTTACACGCGCGGAGCTTGTCACCGTTTTTGCGAATTATGAAAATATTGACCCCGCGCTTTATACCGATACTCCCTTCAAAGACGTTGACCCCGAATCTTGGTATGCCCCGTATTGCGATTGGGCTTACGAAACCGGTATTTCCGTAGGTTACGAAGGTAATTTTTCTCCGAACACTTTGCTTACGCGGGAAGAACTGGCGCAGTTTTTCAAAAACTACGCGCTGTACCGCAATGCCGCGCTCATTCTGACCGCTGACTTTGTACAGTTTGACGATACGCTGACTGCAAGCGACTGGGCGCGGGAAGCGATAAACTGGTCGGGAGCCGCGGGATTAGTCGTAGGACAAACGTCCGGCGTTCACAAATTCGCTCCGAAAGCTACCGCTACACGAGCCGAGATGAGCAGTATTATGCTTCGCTATGTCCGAGCCGAGAAAAATTCCGTACCGCCGTCGGACGTATTGCCGGACCCGATTCCCGAACCCTCGCCGCAAGTTGAACCCGACGCGGAGACTGCTGAATCCGCTTCGCCGTCCGAGCCGGCAATCGCTTCGGAGAGCGCTTCACCAACCTCGGAGGTTAGTTAGGAGAAATATGAAAAGTTCAGAAAATCCCGCGCTTGATATAGCCCGCAGAATTGCCGGGCTTCGCGACGCCTGCGGTTATACGCGGGAACAATTAGCCGATACGCTTCAGATTGACCGCGAAATTTACGCGGCTTACGAAGCAACCGGAGCTGACATCCCTATCAGTGTAATTTTTGAAATCGCCAATATGTTCGGGGTAGACTTCAACGAGATACTCACCGGGGTTGAAGCCAAACTCGACCGCTTACACATAGTACGAGCGGGGGAGGGCGAACTCATCGAACGCTTCGAAGGTTACGACTACCGCGATTTAGCGTATCGCTTCACGCATAAGATTATGCAGCCGCTTCTGGTTACGATATTGCCCGGCGACGCTCCCGCGGAGCTTGTGACGCACGTTGGTCAAGAGTTCAACTTTGTAGTTTCGGGAGTTGAGATATTAACGCTCGGTACTAAAGACTACGTACTGAACAGCGGCGACAGCGTGTACTTCGACCCTCGGCTTCCCCACGGGCAACGCTGCGGCAGCGACGTTCCCACGGTATTTCTCACTATGATTGCCGAATAACTCTTTCGCGCTATACAACTATCAGATAACAGATACGCCGGTTGGGACGGAGACAACGCCTCACCGACGGATTATTGGAGAACACAATGCACAACAACTACGAAGATTTGGGTTACGCTAAGGTTGACCTCCACCGCAAAAAGCGTCAAGGCAGCGCGGAAGTAATATACGGCGCGGGAAAAAGCGCGGAACAAATCAACGGCATTGTCCGCAGCTTACACGATAATAATGAGCGTAACATTATCATTACCCGGATTACTCCGGAGAAAGCCAACGCGCTGAATTTCCCGCTGTCTTACTCGGAACAGGCTAATTTCGTTCTCGGCTATCCGGAGGAAATCGCGCTTAATGGCTGCGTAGCAATCGCCGGAGCCGGTACGAGCGATTTGAGGGTTTGCGAAGAAGCGGCTCTTACCTGCGAAGCTCTCGGCAGCAAGGTTGAACGCTTATACGATGTAGGCGTAGCGGGAATCCACCGCTTACTTGACAAGCTCGAAATCCTCGAAAGCGCGAACGTCATAGTCGCCGTAGCGGGAATGGAGGGCGCGCTCCCGAGTGTCGTCGGCGGCTTAGTCTCCGTACCTATCATCGGTGTGCCTACAAGCGTAGGTTACGGAGCGTCCTTCGGGGGTGTTACGGCGCTTCTCGCGATGCTGAACTCCTGTTCGTCGGGAGTTTCCGTAGTTAACATCGACAACGGTTTTGGAGCGGGTTTTTTGGCGCACCGGATAAATTTACCGAAAAACACCAATAGCAAATAACGAATACCGCGCTGCGCGGGATTGGAACGGACGTTTGCAATGACAAAACTACATATAGACTGCTCAATGGGGATAGCGGGAGATATGCTTACCGCGGCTCTGCTTGCGATTGCGCCCGACAGGGCGAAAGCTGTCAGAACCTTGCGGATTATCGCGGGTTCGCTCCCGGGCGTTACGTTCGAAGTCTCCGAAGCCAAACGCGGGGCTGTGGCAGGGCTGCATTGCTCGGTATTTATCAACGGTTCCGAAGAGGGCGAAAGCCCTCGCAAGAACTACCGCGGAATGGGGCTTTCCTCCGTTACTGACTTGCTGTCCGCGCTGCCTATTGCCGCAAACGCTCGTGATAACGCTATCGCAATCTACAAACGTATTGCGGAGGCTGAGAGCAAAATCCACGGCGAAAGCACACAGCTTGTACACTTTCACGAACTCGGCGCGCTTGACGCCGTATTCGATGTCGCGGCTGTCTGCGCACTCCTCGAGCTTATTGCGCCGGACGAGATTACCGCAAGTCCCGTAAATCTCGGCGGCGGGACAGTCTGGACAGCTCACGGGCGCTTGCCGGTTCCGGCTCCCGCTACCGCGCTGATATTCGCCGGTAGCCCGACTTACGGCGACAGTGAGCTTCAGTCGGAGCTTGCGACCCCTACGGGCGCGGCGGTTCTGACGCACTTTGTGCAGGGACGTTTCGGAGCTCAGCCGCTTATGAACGTAACGGCGATAGGTCACGGGCTTGGTACCAAAGACTTCCCGAACCGTTCTAACGCGGTTCGCGTAACTCTCGGAACTACCGAATCCGGCGGAGACGCTCCGAACGGAGAAGTTGCGGAACTCGCCTGCAATATAGACGATATGACGGGCGAACAGCTCGGTTACGCCGCGGAACAGCTTCGCAGCGCAGGTGCGCTCGACGTGAGCTTTATCCCGATAACAGGGAAAAAGAACCGCCCGGGAGTGATACTCCTGCTGCTCTGCAAACCCGGCGATGAGAGCAAATTCGCGAAGCTGCTGCTGAGATATACCTCGACTTTCGGGGTTCGCTCAACGCTGAAATCCCGCTACGAGCTTGAACGTTGGTTCACGAATAACGGCAAAGTGAAACACGGACGCGGCTACGGAATAGAGAAGTCCAAAAATGAGTTTGACCTGACTAACGACGTGCTTTGAGCCGCAATAGAATAGTTTTTGCATAATCAGCAGAAAACGGAGAATAATTATGATGAAACCTTTTGGTGAATGGGAAATAGGAACCTACGATAATACGGAAACGGCAATGCTGCAAAGCGAGACCGGAAGCTCGAAGTTGGCAGCCGCACTGCTCAACTCACGAGGCTTTCATACAGCCGCCGAAGCTTCGGCGTTTCTGCGTGACGATATAGAACTTCTCGCCGACCCGCTCCTGCTGCCCGATATGGACAAAGCCGTTGAGCGCGTTAAGCTCGCAAAAGAGCGCGGAGAGCGCATAGTGGTTTTCGGAGACTACGATGTAGACGGAATAACCGCAACCGCGCTGCTCGTAACCTTTCTGAAATCTAAGGACATCGCCGCCGAATACTACATTCCGGAGCGTCTGACCGAGGGCTACGGAATAAGCGACGACTCGCTCCGCTCTATACATAACGCCGATAAACCTACGCTTATAATTACGGTAGACTGCGGAATTACCGCCTCCGAGGAAGCCAAAACCGCAGCTTCGCTCGGTATGGATATAGTTATCACCGACCACCACGAATGTCCGGAACTTCTGCCGGAAGTTTGCGCGGTGGTTGACCCGTTTCGTAAAGACTCGCAATATCCTTTCACGGGACTCGCGGGAGTCGGCGTAGCGTTCAAACTAATCTGCGCGATAGAGGGCGCTGAACACACCGGCGAACTGCTGTCACAATACGGCGATTTAGTTGCGATAGGCACTATCGCCGATATAATGCCGATAATCGGAGAAAACCGCGCAATCGTCAGACACGGTATAGAGTATCTGCGCAAAGGTGAGCGCGTCGGCTTGCGCAAACTTATGGAGGAAGCAAACATACCATTCCACGAAATATCCGGCGCGGATTTGAGCTTTACGCTTGTACCGAAGCTTAACGCCGCGGGACGTATGGGACAAGTTCACGTAGCCTACGACCTTATAACCGCGGACAGCGACGAGGCAGCCCACGAACTTGCCGAAAAACTATGCGCTTTGAATACGGAACGCCGGGAGGTTGAGAATACTATCTTTACGGAGATTTGCGCCGGGATTACGAATCCCACGAGTCCGATTGTGGCGTCCTCCGCAACTTGGCACCACGGAGTTTCGGGGATAGTAGCTTCCAGATTAGCCGATACGTACGGAGTTCCGGCGGTGGTCATCTGTATAGACGGCGACGAGGGACGCGGTTCCTGCCGCAGCTTCGGCAACTTCTCGATATTCGACGCTCTGGCTGCAATAAACGCCGAGAAAGAGCTGCTGACGACTTTCGGCGGACACTTTCACGCTGCGGGACTGACGCTCCCGCAGACTAATATCGCTGAATTCACGCAAAAGCTCACTGCCGCCTATAAAGAATCCCGCGCGGCAAATCCCGGACCCGCGCTGAGACTTGATTTTTCAGTTGAGGATTATTCGCTCATCAACATTGAAGACATCGAAAGTCTCGAAAAGCTCGCTCCGTGGGGACCGGGCAATCCGCCGCCGATTCTTGCCATCACCGGCGCTCGTTTAGAGCAGATAATCCCTATCGGCGGTGACAGGCATATCAAACTCAAACTTTCGAAAAACAATTCAGTCTTTGACTGTGTATATTTCGGTATGACCCCGCAAAATTTCAGCTTTGTGCGCGGAAACTACCTCGATATAGCGTTCGAACCTGTAATCAACGAATTCCGCGGTACACGCAGCGTTCAGCTGATAATCCGCGACACCCGCCGCCCGATTCAAGCAACTAAAAACGTACCTGCTGAGAAAGCGATTCCCTCGATTCCCGCAGCCGCTTCCGCTATTCCGCCGCTTACCGTTCCCGCGGCTGCCGAAACGCCGCAGCGCAAAGCTACGCACTATCACGCTTCTGAACCGCTGGCGCTTGTCACCGCGTTTTTAAGCGGGGCTTCGCTCAAACCCGCCGAACGTTTTCTTCTGCGCCCGAGCCGCGACGATTTCAAAGCTGTCTGGAAGCTTGTAACCGGCGGTTTGCAACGAGTTCCGACCGGCAGACACGAGCGAATCGACAGAATGACAAAACTCGCGGGATTATCTAACCCCGCCAAAACATATACCGCGCTCAAAGTCTTTGAGCAATGCGGTTTAGTAACCCTCGACGAAGCCGACTCAAAACTGCACGTCACGATTATCCCGCGCGAAGGTCCGAAAGCCGACTTAGAAGCCTGCGAAATTATGAAGCGCCTTAGCGTGGAGTCCGAACTTCCCGTGCAAGCACAACCAACGCTATTAGATTCGGCACAGCCATAATCCCGTTGAACAGCTCCGAAATATTCCACACAAAGGTCAGGCGGCTGGTGCAGCCGAGAAAAATCGCCGCAACATACAACAGCTTGTAAATCTTGGCAAGCCGCTTACCTCCCAAATACATCGCCGCGCTTTCGCCGTAATAGCTCCAGCTGATAATCGTACTGAGCGCGAAAACGAAGCAAGACGCTGCTACGAACTGCTCCCCGTACGGTAATACTGACGCAAAAGCCAACGCCGTAAGAGCTATACCGTCTGGACCGCGTCCCGGCGTCCACACTCCGGAAACTAATATTACAATAGCCGTTAAAGTACAAACCACAAGCGTATCGGC
>JAISLB010000012.1 GCA_031260685.1 Oscillospiraceae bacterium
ATATGCCAGCGCCGCCAAAAGTCCGTAACGCTTTTTGCGATATACGGATAATTGAAATTTTCGAGAAATTTGAAGCCAAAATTATGCCCCATTCCGATTGCCATATCGCTGTAACCCGAAAAATCAAAATAAATATGCAGCGAGTAGGCAACGGCATAAAGCCACGCCGCAAGCACGCTCCGGTCAGAGCTATTGCGGCAGATTTCAGATAATTCGCCGAGGACGTTCGCGATTAAAATCTTTTTCCCTAAACCAATGACAAATCGAAACGCGCCCTTAGAAAAATTCTCGAGCGTATGTTCTCTATGGTGAAGCTCCGCCGCAACATCGGTATAGCGCACAATTGGTCCCGCAACCAACTGCGGAAAAAGCATCACATACGTGGAAAAAGTAAAAAAATTCTTTTGCAGCTTAGCAGCCCCGCGGTATAAATCAATCGTATAGCTCAATATTTGAAACGTATAAAAACTGATACCGAGCGGAAGCGCAAGCCGCCACAAATCAAACGAAGCTCCGGAGAAAGCGTTGGTTATGCTAATGAAAAAATCAGAATATTTGAAAATTATCAAACCGCCGAAACCGACTGCCAGCGAACCGACAAGCGAAGCTTTAGAGCCGGGACCTCCGCGGAATTTTTCAATCAGCAATCCGAAAAACCACCCGCTGAAGCATTGCGCCAACATCAGAAGAACGTATATCGGTTCTCCCCACGCGTAAAATACTAAGCTCGCAAGCAGCAATACCGTATTACGTATCGCCGTTGACCCCTTAGGCATAGGCGCGATAAAATACAGCGCAAGTACAATAGCGAAAAACCAATAAAGAAACGTCACACTTGAGAAAAGCATAGGCAAGCCTTTCAAACAGTCCGGGCGAGGTTTCTCCGCCTCGCCCTTATAATCATTTTTCCAAGATGATAGTGCTGATACTTAATAATCCTTAACGAGCAACTGGAAGTACGCTTGAGGATGCGAACAAACGGGGCACAGCGCGGGCGGCTCCGCGCCTTGATAAACGTGACCGCAGTTGCGGCAAATCCAGTAGGTTTCCTCGGTACGTTTGAACACCGTACCGGCGTTGAGATTTGAGAGCAGCTCGTTGTAACGTTCCTCGTGATGTTTCTCAATCGCGGCAACTCCCTCAAAGAGCGCGGCTAAATCAATGAAGCCTTCGTCAAGAGCGGTCTGCGCGAACCCTTTGTACATATCTGTCCATTCTTCGTGTTCTCCGGCTGCCGCCGCCGCCAAGTTAGCGGAGGTATCTCCGATAAGCTCCAGCTTCTTGTACCAAATTTCCGCGTGTTCTTTTTCGTTCTTAGCGGTTTCTGTGAAATAGTTTGAAATCTGTTCGTAACCGCCTTTTTTAGCCGCGGAAGCGTAAAAATCGTACTTCGTGCGGGCCATTGCTTCCCCTGCGAATGCCGCGTGAAGATTGGCTTCTGTCTTAGAACCCTTAAGTTGTGCCATAAGAAAACCCTCCGTTATTATTTTGTAAGATTTATGCTTTTGTAAAGAACACGTCAATAATGTTATCACGTGTGCCCGTCAGCTCCGCAAAAGCGTCCTTAATCGCTCCCGCTTCGTCGTTTTTAGTTACGCCGAGAAGTACGTAGTTACCGCTCGATACAGTGAAGCTTTGGTCGGGGATAACGCAAATCCACTTATTTGAGTCAAAGCCCGCGCCCACTAGCTTTTGCACTTCCAGCGCGGCGTCGTGGTCGTTACAGTTGATTAGCGCGACCTCATACGGAGTGGTGGAGATAGCCGCGGTAGCAGCTACGGCGTCCGTAACATATTCAGCGAATTGTTCCGCGTCAAGACCCAGCATATTCTGCGAATTATCAGCTGAAATATCGGCGTTAAAAGTCATCGGCAGTGAAGCGCCGGCTTCTGCTTCTACAAGAATTCCGGTGGTGAGAGCCAAAATCGCGTCGAGAATTTCGGACGTAGCGCCGCTGAGTTCGCTGCCGGGGGCTTCCGTTGCGGGAACTGCTTCCGGAGTTGCGGCAGGAGTTTCAGTAGCCTGCGGAGCTTCAGTCGCAAGCTCCGGAGTAGCGGCAGCCTCCGGGGTAGCTTCCGGGGTTGCGGTAGACTCTCCGCCGCCGGTTTTTGAGCAAGCCGCAATCATAAAGAACATCGCGGCCGCCAAGAGTAAGGATAAGAGCTTTTTCATTTTAGTTAACCTCCGTTAAGTCTGTACTATGTCTAAGCTTATTGCATATTATGACATATTCAGCACAATTTGTCAAGAGGTTTTTTGCCTTTTTCGGATATTTGTGTATGTTTTACAATATTTTCCTAACATTTTTCCATATTTTGTAAATAACCGACAGCTCTAACAGCTAAACATTGCCGTATAACTACAACTTTTTATAGGGTATCTCAATCCCCTTTGCCGCAAACTCTTTCAGTATCGTAAGCCTTACATCGGAGCAAGCTGCAAAATTTTCGCCGATACTCTCCGTCCACATTGACGCGCGAAGTTCCACGCCGGTTTCTCCGAGGTTACGCACGAAAACCTTTACAGGCTGTTCTCCGCTATACTTCGCGTGTTCTCCGACAATCTTACCGAGAAGGCTCATCGCTTGGTCGATGTCAGCCTTGTAAGCTACCGAAACATCAATGAACGAGCTGGACTTAGTATCCGTAAGGCTGAAATTCTCGATGTTAGACTTATTCATCACAGAGTTCGGAACCACCACCTCGGTATTCGTAAAAGTCTTTACGACAGTGTGCCGAAGCGTGATATCAGTGATATTACCGACTATATCAGACGACATAATATGAATCCTGTCGCCGATTTCAAAAGTCTTGAACGCAACGATGAACCAACCCGAGATAATGTTACCGAGACTTTCCTGCGCCGCCAGCGAAACTACAAGCACCAATACGCCCGAACCCGCAAGCAATGGATTGATTACGCTTTTCAGCGGCGGAATCTGCAGCACTATCAGCGCTACTGCGGCTATCAGAATAAAAACCTTCACAAAACGCGCCGCGAACTGCGTTGAGATAGTCGCTTTCCGCTTTGCGTTAGAGAAGTATTTATTAACGAATATCAGCAGAGCGACCGCTGCTATAACGATTATTGCGACCCGTAACAGTATTTCTGTATCCAAAACTTGTAAAACCTCCTTACAATTTATGCTCAATCGAAAAATCCACTTGACATTAACGCTGCTTTAAGGTATATAATCAGCTCGTATTGAAGCTTGCCAGAAGGAGACGCCGCTATGGAAGATAAGACAATCAGCAACGAACTAAACTACAAAGAAGCGTACTACTACTTATTCAATAATATAACAAGTTTCATCACTTGGCTGCAGGAACTGCAGGAAATCTCCGAAGAAATATGCGTCGGGGAGTCCAAACGTTCCGAACAAATAAACATCGCAGAAGTCCTGAAAAACCTAACGAAAGCGGCAGACGCGGCGGCATTGCAGTAACCTGCGGAGCTTGCGCGCTGCATACGGCGGAGTCAGCCGACGACTTTGTTGCGTCCGGTGCTCTTAGCCGTGTAGAGGTTTTTGTCCGCTTCGCTAAGCAATGAAGCGGAATCACTGTCCGCGCCGGGGACAAGCGAGTGTACGCCGATACTCACAGTTACGGAAGTCGCTTCGCCCGTGGAAGCGTCAGGTACTACTCCCGCCTCAATCATCGCGCGTATATTCTCGGCGACAGTCAGCGCGCCTGTCAGGTCTGTGTCAGCGAGAATTACCGCGAATTCCTCACCGCCAATACGCGCGGCAATATCGGAAGGGCGGCGGAGATTTGCTGTAAGCGACTTCGCAACATATTTCAGCAGCAAATCGCCCTGAGGATGCCCGTAGGTATCATTATATACCTTGAACTTGTCTACATCAAGCATCAACATACTAAGCGGAGAATTGCTGCGGCTCATTCTCCGCCATTCCTCATCTATGCGTATATCAAAGAACCGCCGGTTCGGAATATCCGTCAGCGCATCGGTCATTCCGAGGTGTTCTATAATCCGCATTTGCCGGATAATTTTGACGTGCGCTCCGACTCTCGCCAAAACTATCGAATTATTAAACGGCTTCGTGATGTAGTCCACGGCTCCGAGCGTAAGTCCTTTGGCTTCGTCGTCTATCCCGGACAAACCCGTGATAAAGATTACGGGAATGTTACGAGTCAGCTCGGTTGACTTGAGCTGAGCGAGAACCTCGAAGCCGTCCATATCGGGCATAAGGATATCGAGCAGTATAAGGTCAGGGTTGTCGTCAAGCGCGCTCTTTACCGCCGCCTGACCTGTTTTCACCGCGCTTACCGCGTAGTCTTTACGAAGTATTTCGCGAAGCACCGCAATGTTCGCGTTTTCATCGTCTACGATAAGGATACGTGATTTATCAGAATTCATCATTGTTGCACTCCGGTTTCTTCAATTATTTTTTGGGCCAGTTTGTAAGCTTGTTCAAATTCAAAGTTTTCGGTTTGCGCGAATAATTCGCCGCCTATATCATCGGGAATAAGCTCTTTCGCTTCATCTAAGAAGTCGAGACTTGACATATCGTGAGCTTTCAGAAGCGGAATAAAACGTGTCAGGAACTCCCCCGCGCGGACTTTGTCAAATTCAAAATTCGTCGGGGCTTTTTCCTCGGCTGCGATATTCGCGCCTTCGAGTTCGAGTTCGCGTAATACTTCGTCCAGCGCGGACGTAAAATTCATAAGTTGCTCCGCGCTGTACTCAACAACGCCTTTCGAGAGCGCGGTCTCAATCTCAAACGCTTCCGCGCGAAGACGTTCCGCTCCGAGAAGCGCGGCGGTACTTTTAAGCGTATGCGCCATTCGGTGAGCCAGAGTTAACTCGCCCGATTCAACCGCCGCGTCAAGGTCTCCGCGGAAGCCGTGGTTTTTCTCGTAGAAATCGCGTTTCAGCTTCTCGTAGAGCTTTTCATTGCCGCTTGTCATTCGCAGACCGGCAGCGGCGTCAATAACGGAACCGGGTTTCGGAGCTATTACTTCGGCGGGAGCTTCCGGCTCGGCTTCCGCGGTCTCTTCAGCTTCAAGAGGCGTGAGAAATTTCAGCAGACAGCTCCACAGCTCTTCCGCTACGAAAGGTTTCCCGAGGTATTCAGTAATCCCGTGCATCTTGTAAATTTCCATATCCTGCGTCATAACATTCGCGGTCATAGCTACGATTGGAATGGTAATCCCGAGCTTTTTCAGTTCCTGAGCTGCTTCAAGACCGTCCATCACAGGCATATGAATATCCATAAGGATTAGGTCGAAGGGTTCGCCGAGTTCTTCCTGACGAAGTACCGCGTCAACGCCTTTGCGTCCGTTATCCTCGATATCCGCGTCAAGTTTCAGAAGTTTGAGATGTTCGCCGATGACTTCTTGATTAAGCTCGTTATCCTCGCAGACAAGAATACGTCCGTTGAAGCGCGGGCGCTTGAGCTTTGCGCTGACCGAGTACGTACGGTTATAGCTTGCGTCCGCTTCGTCCGATAGTTCGAAGCATAACGTAAACGAGAATTTACTTCCGATTCCCGGGGCGCTCTCAACCGTAAGCACACCGCCCATAAGTTCGATAAGGTTTTTGGTTATAGGCAGCCCCAAGCCCGTTCCGCCGTATTTGCGCGTAGTGCTGTCGTCCGCCTGAACAAAAGGTTTGAAGATTTTCGCCATTTGTTCTTTCGTCATTCCGATGCCGGAGTCTTTTACGTCGAAGCAAACGTTTACGTGCTTTTCGTCCACATTTTCTATCGCAACCATAAGCTTTACGGTGCCGACATTTGTAAACTTCACTGCGTTAGACAGCAAATTAACGAGTATCTGACGCAGTTTTGTGGGGTCTCCGAGTAATTTATGCCCAATAAACGGCTCGGAATATAGATAGAGACTAATTCCTTTTTCGGCTGCTTTGAAACCCATAACCGTTTCGCAGGTTTTGAATAATTCGTGCAGGCTGAACGGTATACTTTCCAGCGCTACTTTACCCGCTTCTATCTTTGACAAGTCCAGAATGTCATTGATTATCCCCAGCAGGTCAATCGCGCTCGACTTTATCTTGTTAAGATAATCGACTGATTTCTTCGGAAGCTCCGAACTATCCAGCGCAAGTTCCGCGCAGCCGATTATTCCGTTCAGCGGGGTGCGGATTTCGTGGCTCATATTTGCGAGAAAGCTGGACTTCATATGTGACTCTTCCGCGGAAGTCTTAGCCGCCGCGCGAAGAGTTTTCGCCGTGAAATACAGCAGAAGTATCATCAGTACGAACATAGCGAGGAAAGTCGTAACCGAGGTGAAAATCTGATTGTTAATAGGTTCGTTTATTAAACCAGCCGGAACAGCCGCGTAGAGCTTCCAGTCGGTTTCATTAAGGGAGTTTACAACATAGTATCTCTCAACCTCGTCATAGGAGCGTATTACCGTAGCCTCTCCCTTATTGATTCCGGAAAGGCTGCTGAGCCGCGAGTTGTCCACTTCAAACAGATTCGAAAAGCCGCGGACTTCGTCCGGTGCGTAATCCTCATTCGGGTGAACCAAAATAACATCAGAGTTACCGGTGAGAAATACGTAACCGTTTTCCGCGCCGATGTTTACGCTGTTAACTAATTCAGTTAAGGTATAGAGCATTACGTCCGCCGAAACCACGCCGATGATGTCGCCCGTACCGGGTTCGACAATCGCCCGCGAGAATGAAACGCAGATTTCATTGGTCAGCGCGTCAATATAAGGCGGCGAGACGTAGTGTTTGCTGACGTCAGCGGCTGCACCCTTATACCAACTCCGCTCGAAAGAAATCCAGTCCGGAGCGGGAGTAAAGTCATTTGAGAATACGCCGCTGCCGTCCGGATAGCCTATATAGACCCCGAGATAGGGCGAATTGTCACGTTTAGCGTGTTTCTGCAAAATCGGGCGTATCGCTGCGCGGTCGTTGAATTCCGGCATATACGCTAAATCAAGCGCGATTGCCTCGATGTAACCAGCTTGATATTCCAGCCAGCCGTCTATCATTGACGCGCCGCTCTCCGCGCTTTGCTCGATTCGCTGCAACGATTGCTCGAGAAGCGCGCGTCCCGAGAAGACCACGCCCGTTACGGTTATAAATCCCATTCCGATTATGGATAAGGCAAGCAGTGCGGACATCAAGACAAAGCGTAC
>JAISLB010000038.1 GCA_031260685.1 Oscillospiraceae bacterium
CGCTTGCGAATAATCAGCTTTTGCGCTCATTCCGAGTTCGCGAAGCACACGCTCATCGCAGGACATCTCCATATCGGCGCAGAGCAATACGAACGCCGCCCACACCAGCGGATTGAACCAATGGACGCACAAGAGCGCAAACGCAAACATTTTCACAATATAGTCGTGACGTTTGATGTGCGTCTGCTCGTGGAGCGTGACGTAGCGCAATTGTTCGCCGTTCAGTCCGCTCGGAATGTGAATTTTCGGCTTGAAAAAGCCATAGACAAACGGCGTTGGAACGCTGTCCTTGCGGCGAATCAAGCGAACGTAGGAGATTACGGCGTAGAGCAGCATTACCGCTACTCCCGCAAGCCACACCCACGACGCAATATCCGACCAGTTCAAAACTTTTTTCAAATCTTCGGCATAGTGGCTTCCGGCAAACGCAAATTCGGCATATTCAGACGTTCCGGCAGGCGGGAAGTTAAGCGTAAACTGACGTTCCGGAGCTGTAATTTCAGGCATTTCGCGAGGTATCAGCGACAATACGCCCTCCAAAGTTACCGGCACAGCAAGCCGAAAGCCGGCAACCGTCCACAGCGCATAGCTAATCCACTTCGGAGCGCGGAGCTTCTGCAATACAAGCCGCGCCGCGCAGAGAGCGGCAATGACAAACGCCGCCGTTATGCTCATATTCAATACGGTCATAAACGCCTTACTCATCGCGGGTTCCCTCCCTGTATTCGTCAATCAGCCGCTGAATTTCGTCGGCTTGCCGGTCGGTAAGTTTGCGCCCGTTCACAAACGACGCTATAAACTTCGGCAAGCTCCCGCCGTAGGTGTCATCAACGTACTTTACGCTTTGCCCCGCGTAAAATTCGTCGCGGGTAATCAACGCGGTTACAAGCGCGTACTCATTCTTGAATATCCCGCGGTCACACAGCTTTTTCAGCACAGTGTACGTGGTAGTCCGCTTCCAGTTCATCTCTTTTTCCGCTATCTCCGCTAGTTTCGGCGAATGAAGCGGCGCGTGTTCCCATATTAGGTCGGCGAAGCGCGATTCAGCCGCCGCCAGTCGATAGTCCGCCATAGTGTTCCCTCCTTGTCTATTTGCAATTGTATACAGTCTATCACAAATAGACGAAGCTGTCAAGGGGTCAAATAAACCGCGCAAAAACGAAAGCTCACGGTATAACGCCGTGAGCTACAAACTATATAAAACCTCTTGCGTCATTATAAACCAATAACGCAAGAGGGCTGCAAGAAGTCTATTATTTCCCAAATACGCCCAGCAAATTAACAATGGTGGCAATGCTTTGCTCACGCGTGTACGCAGTTTTCGGAGCGAATTCCCCGTTGCCTACTTCGAGCATTACTTTTACCGCTTGAATTTGTCCGACTTGCGTTAATGCCCACGGAGAGATGCTGTCGCTGTCAGCCGCAGTGGTCGGAACCTCGGGAATCGCGATTCCGGCGGCTTTCGCTAGGTTAACCAGTATGACTGCCGCTTGCTCACGGGTCAATGACGCGTCAGGCGCGAAGTTCCCGCCGCCGATTCCGACTATAACGCCGAGAGTCGCGAGTTTACGGACATTCACATCGTCGGTATCTTTGAATTCGGCAGTCGCGGGAAGTTCCGTCCCCGATACTTTTTCAAATAACGTTACCGCAAGGGCGGAAAACTCCGCGCGGGTAATGGCTTGCTGATAATCAGCTTGCAGAGCTTCCGGCACCAGTCCGCCCAGAAGTGCTTTTGTCACGGCTTCAACAGCCCAGTCCGATACACCTTCGGG
The DNA here is from genome assembly GCA_031260685.1 of Oscillospiraceae bacterium. GTDB lineage: Bacteria > Bacillota > Clostridia > Oscillospirales > Oscillospiraceae > JAISJH01. Next base: position 1,776 of record JAISLB010000038.1, read on the forward strand.
AGTTGGGAGCGAAGTTTCAGGTTCGGAGGGTTCTGACGCTTCGCCGCCGATAATCGTTTGGATTGCCGCAAGCACACTTGCGTCTGTTACGAGCGCGCCGTGGTCAACTGCGAAACCTGCGGAGTTTTCGATTTTACCGTTGTTCGTTGCGCTTATTGTACTGACAGTCCCGTCGCCGTCCTCAGCGGAAGTTCCGTAAATTGCGTACCAATTCGCGCTTGTTTCCGGAAGCTCGTAAGATTCCTTAGGCTGAAGCTCGAGCAAGCTCGGAAGCGTTGCCGCAAGTCCCGTTATCGCGGGAGTAATCTGCGCGGAGAAAGCTCCGATTACCCCGCCGAAAGGCGAACCCGATAATAAATCCTCGAGATGACTGTCAAGCGCGGCGTCCGAACCGAGATACGGCGTGCCGAGCGTGATAACGTTCGCAATTTCCGTCTCGGGATTAGCTTTAACATATTCGCTTATTACAAGACCGCCCATACTGTGACCGATGAGCGTAATTTCGCGCCCTTTGTAACTGTCAATGAGCGCTGCGAGTCCGGCTGCGGAGTCTGCGTTTGCGTTGCGCCAGTCGTAAGCGTAAAACGCGCTGTCGTAATCTGCGCCAAGCGCTTCTACGATAGTTTTATATGTATCGGCAGTGCCGTAGCCGCTTGTAACCGCGGTAATACCCGGCTGCGGCTTACCGTCCGCAAATGCTAATGACGTGAGGTTTGCTGTAACATTCGCTATCAATTCTTTTACCTGCGGCAGATTTGCCGCGGCTGCGAGCTGCGCGGGAGTAATGTTTGCAAAATCTATGCCTAAACTTCCGGCGGCGGCAGTCAGCGAGACCAGCGCGGCAGGGTCAAAGGGAAGCCACAGCTTCCCATCGTTTGAGTCTTTCAGTTCGCTCCCTAAAATGCCGGGAACAACGATAACGACAGGAGCTTCCTCCGCGGCAAGCGCAGCAAAGGGGAACGTGCCGAGCAGAAGTACCGCGGTAAGAATTACCGCAAGCAGCTTTTTGATGTTTTTCATTGGAAAGCCTTTCCGTGGCGCAACAGCGCACAACAATAGTGTTAATGTATACTAAACGTACATATTATAACATTTGCTACTAAATTTGTCAATAGCAGCATTTCGCGCTCTAGCAGAAGCCTTTTTGTGATTATATCCAAAAGCATTGACATCCATAAAAGCTGTTGACAAATAACGGAGAATATGGTATCATAATAAAGATACTAGTTTATGAGGTGACTACCGTATATACGGTCATCGTTTTAAGACGCTTAACAGTATATACTACAGCACTAGTGAAAACTCTAGTTCCCGGGCAGGGAGTAGTCAGTTTGCGTAGAGTGGGAGCGCCTTCGGGGCGCGGGCACTCTACCCATAGCGACGAAAACTACCGCTATGCGGTATACAACGTAATTCAATAAACGAGGTACAATGACAATGACAATCACTAAAACCGAGAGCGGAACAGTGCTGCTTCTTGAGCTGGAGGGACGGCTCGACACCTTAACGGCAAAGGAACTCGAAGCCGAAAACAGTTCCTCGCTTTCCGGTAAAACGGAAGTTACATACGATTTCGCAAAGCTGGATTACGTATCCTCGGCGGGACTGCGCGTTATTCTGGCGGCATACAAGGAGCTGAAAAAAACCGGCAGTAGTTTCAAGCTGATACACGTCAGCGACGAAATCAAAGAAGTCTTTGAAATGACAGGCTTCTCGGACTTTCTGACTATCGAGTAAGCTAATGAAACAGGGCGACGCGTTCATCAAGCAGGCATACGGCAGACACTTGCTTTCGACCTTACTCGCGCTGACGGGCAGTGCGGCGGGTTCGATAGTCAACAGCGTACTGATGGGGCGGCTGCTGGGCGCGGATTTGCTCTCCGTGCCGTGTATCGTCATTCCGCTGCACTACATCTTCGCGTCTGCGGGAGCGTTAATAGGCGTGGGGGGTATGGCGGCGTGCGCAAACCTAATCGGAGAGAAAGACCCCGACAGGTGCAACAAGGCGTTCACCGTAACGTGGCTGATGACGCTTGCGGTTGCGGCGGTATTGACGGCGATTCTGCTCCCCAATTTGGACTTAGTTGTACGCTTACTCGGTGCGCCGCCCGAAATATACGGCAATGTACGGAGCTACGCGGCGGTGCTGATAATCAGCGGCGTTTTCAATATGGGCGTGTACCCTGTATTCAATCTGCTGCGGCTTGACGGCAAAATGGTAGCTAGCGTAATAGTGTTCGCGGTTATGGCGGTAGCTACGGCGGTGCTGGACTTATTGCTTATCGGCAAGTTCGGACTGGGTGCGGCGGGCGCGTCAATTGCGGTATACGGAGGACTAGCGGCGGCGGCAATCTTCGGCGCGGCGCTTCTGATATTCTCCGGCGAGAATATGAAGCTCGTACGCGTAAAAGCTGCGGAATGTTGGCAGCTTGCGAAGAAAATCCTGTTTATCGGAACTCCAAGCGCGATAGAGAACGTGTGCATATTGCTGAAAACCTACGCGCTTAACGCCTTAATCTTAGGCGGCTTCGGAGTTATAGCGGTTTCGGCGTTTCAAGTCGTTAACTCGGTCAACAGCTTCGCGGTAATATTTACCGCGGGAGTTTCGGGAGCGATAATGTCGTTCTGCGGAGTGTTCTCAACAGAGCGCGACACCGTGAGCATACGGCAGCTGCTGAAACTCGCGTTCATTGAGGGCGCGGTGCTGATAGCGGCGGTAACGGTGGTCTGCGTACTGATACCGGAGAGCATATCGCGCTTATTCGGAATAGACGGCGACGCGCTGAAACTGTCCGCGTCGGCTGTTACCATATTCGCGGTCAGCTTCCTGCCGTCAATGGTCAATAATATCTTGATTTGCCTATATCAAAGTACCGGACGCGAATGGCTTGCGAACGTTATGACGGTATTGCGCGGATTCTTGTTTGTCGCCGGATTCGCGCTGTTGCTATCGGGAGTTCTGGGGATATCGGGGATATGGCACTCCTTCTGGCTTGCGGAGCTGCTGACGCTTATAATCGCGCTGATATTGGGCGAGATTATAAGACGCAAAAACCCGTATATCTCGCGTCTGCTGCTGCTTGATACAACAATCGAGAGCGAGGGACACAGTATCGCACTTTCCGTCAAAGATACGGACGAGGAAATAGCCGCAAGCGCGGCGCTGATTTCGGAGTTTTGCGAAGCTAATGATATATCGCCTAAACGTACTAACGCCATTTCGCTTGCCGCGGAGGAAATGCTGGTACTGATTAAAGCGCATACAACCGTCGGGAATACCGCGAGTTTGCGCGTAACGACAATTCAAGGTGTAGTGGTATTACGAATCCGCAACTTCGGCGGTGTATACAACCCGCTGTCGGAGTACGACGATGACGATATGGATTTTTTAGGGCTGAAACTGGTGAAAAATATGGCGGAAATTATCAGTTACCAACGCACGTTCGGCGCGAATAACCTAACGGTCATATTGTAAGGAGACGCTAATGATAAACGTGCGATACGCGGACGGCACAACGCTTACAATCGACCGTGCGGGTGACGCTGACGCGGCGGCAATCGCGCGGCTGTACAAGCACGCGCACATTAACGAACGCACCTACAAGGAACGCATAGACCCGAATTCTCCCCGAAACTTTTTTCATATCGGTGGTATATTCTGCGCATACGACGAAGCGTCGCTCATCAAAGAGATACATACTTCACGTTCGGTTTTTCTCTCCGTAAAAAAAGAGAACGATATGGCAGCTTTTCTTTGGGTGTCAGCGCAAGACCCCTCGTTCGGCGATATCGCTGACGGAAAGACCATATATTTGCGCGATATTGTCGTTTTGGACAGTGCGCGTCATATGAGTATACCGCATATTCTGTCCTACGTTGTGTTTACGGCGGCTTCGCGGAAGGGCTATACGCGCTCAATGCTCGAAATCTATGAGATAGCCGAGCCGGTACGCCTTTTGAACTCCGAGAGCGCGAAATCCGTCCTCTCGTCCGGCGGTACGGAAGCGGGACGTCTGCCGCAAAAGCTAATCCGTATTTCCGGCACAGATGTTGACGTCCGGATTGACCCGCTGGCGTTTTCGTTTGAATATACGTCCGCAATCCCCTTATTGACGGAAAAACTGACCGGAAAGGGAGTGACGATAAGTGAAAACGCACATTAAAACAAAGATTTTGCGGGCGTTTCTGATATTATCAATCGGCGCGATGATTGTTGCGGCGGTCAGCGCTTGCGCTACGATGTTCTATATACGGGGGGTGTCGATTGAAAACAATAACAGCGTTGGTCACGAAGCGGCAGGCAGCGGCGAAACCGCGCTTATTGATTTAGCTATTGGCAGTATCGGCAACCTTGCCGAGGTACGCGCCGAGGGCATAGAAACAGGGCTTAATGACAAAGCGAAACTGATACAGTCCGTTGCGGATTATATCAGCTATTTGTATACGCATAAGGACGATTTCAAGCGGATAGAATATCCGAACGGCGGCGGAAGTCTGCCGCCCGGTGAGCTTGCTATGGCGTACGCGCTGGCCGGCGAGGATATGACCATAGAGGAATATGGCGATGAAATTTTCCTGCACGGTAATCTAATGCCCGTGTTTGACGCGATTATGAAAGCCAATAGTGACATTTCAACGTTTTACTGTACTACGGACACGGGTATCAGCGAGGGCTATGACGCGTATCCGCAAGTGAAACCAGCTATCTACGACGGGCGAGGCTCCTCGTGGTATATCAAGGCTAAGGAAAGCGGCGGGCTTGTCGTGTCGGACACATACCAGGATTCGTTCGGGCGCGGACTTACCGTATCGATGTCCTATCCGTGCTATGGGGAGGGCGGCAAATTCGTCGCGGTCGTTAGCTTTGACATTTTGCTCGAAGATTTGAACGCCGAGATTCAGCAAACTACTGTCGCGGAAACCGGCTACGCTATGCTACTCAGCGGTACGACCGTAATCGCCGCGCCGGATTTGAACGAGGCCGGAATCATCGGCGAATATCTGATAGACGGCGAGAGCGGAGTTGCGGACACAATAATAGACGGCAAACCGGTCTATATAATCTGGTCGCCTGTAGGAATATCAGACTGGGTATACGCGCTTGTTGTTCCGCAGACCGAGATAATCGCCCCCGCGTTGGCAACCAAAGCCGCGATTGAGCAGCTCAGCGCGGATTCCGCGGCGGTTCTATCCGCGAGAATCCTTAGGAACAGTTTCATTATGATTGCGATATTCGCACTGACTGTCGCGGCGCTTGTATACGTTTCCCTGCGGATTGCCGGAAGTATATCGAAACCGATTATCGCTCTCACAAGCGACGCTAGGATTATCGGGGACGGAGATTTAGAGCATACGCTCACCGTCAATACGGGCGACGAAATAGAAGTTTTAGCAGATACTTTCAACACAATGGTGCGCGGAATCAAGTCCGTTACCGCCGAAAAAGAACGCATAGGCGCGGAGCTGAACATCGCGGCGGACATTCAGATGTCAATGCTGCCGTGCATATTCCCGCCGTTTCCGAATAAGCCGGAGATAGACATTTTCGGCGTAATGACCCCCGCGAAAGAGGTTGGCGGCGATTTTTTTGACTTCTTCCTGATTGACGAGGACAAACTCTGCGTAGTAATCGCGGACGTTTCCGGCAAGGGCGTACCCGCAGCGCTGTTTATGGTTATCGCAAAGATACTTATTAAAGACAACGTACTCGCCGGGAAAACACCGTCAGAAGCGTTTACGGCTGTCAACGAACAATTGTGTGAAAATAACGACGCGGGTATGTTTGTCACGGCGTTTATGGGAATACTGGAGTTGTCCGCGGGGAACTTTACATACGTTAACGCGGGTCACAACCCGCCGCTAATACAGCGCAACGGCGCGTTTGAGTGGCTCAAAGCCAAAGCGGGTTTCGTACTCGCTGGTATGGAGGGTATGCGCTACACACAAACCGCGACTACGCTGAAAAAAGGCGACGCTATATTCCTCTACACCGACGGCGTAACGGAAGCTCTCGACCCTAAGCTGAAGCTATACGGCGATGACCGTTTACTCACGACAATAAACAAACCGCAGGCGCGGAATTTACCCGCGCAGGGCATTACAAGCCTCGTCCGAGACGATGTAGCCGTATTCGCAAACGGTGCGGAGCAAGCCGACGACATAACGATACTGACGCTGAAATTTTTTGGAGGTGCAGAATGAAAAAACTAACCGTAGCCGCTACCGCGGAAGCGCTTGACGATGTAATCGCTTTTCTGACAGAGGAACTGGAAGCAAACGGCTTCCCAATGAAAGCAACGAACCAGATACTCATTTCCGCCGAGGAAATCTTTGTCAATATCGCGCACTACGCTTATCCCAACGGCGGAAACGCGGAGGTTTGCGCCTCCGTAACCGACAGCAACGTGGTGATTACGTTTTCCGATAACGGAAAGCCGTTCAACCCGCTCGAAGTCGCCGCGCCCGATATCACAAAAAGCGCGGAGGAACGCGAAGCCGGCGGTCTCGGAATCTTTATGGTAAAAAAGATGATGAGCGGCGTAGAGTATAACTTTATCGACGGACGCAATGTTCTGACGATTACGAAAACTATAGACTCTTGACGGTGCGATAAATCAGATGTATAATAATTCTGTGTAAACCGAAAGGGGGATTTCCAATGAACGATAACATCTTCCGCAAGTCCAGCTTGGATAAAATTCGCTCTCCGGAGCAGCTGGACGACTACATCAAAGTTTCTAGCCCGAGCGCGTTTGTTATAATAATCGCCGCCGCGCTGTTACTCGCGTCATTGCTCGTGTGGGGAATATTCGGCACGGTTACGGTCAGCGGCGAAGTTATGCGCCCGATTGACTTTATATTAGGCGGTATACCGCTTAAGCGGTAAAATTCGTCGCTATGGGTAGAGTACTCGTGCCCTGAAGGCACGAATACTCTACGCAAGCTGACAACCCCCTGCCCGGGTACGATAGTTTTAACTAGTTAAGGAGTATATGAAAGCTTGAAACAGCCGATAACTAAGGGCTGCGCCCGAGTACCGGTAGTTATGCAAATGGAAGCACTCGAGTGCGGAGCGGCTAGCCTTGCTATGGTGCTTGCATACTACGGCAAATGGCTGCCGCTTGAAAAAGTTCGCGCGGACTGCGGAGTTTCCCGCGACGGCTCCAAAGCAAAAAATATAGCGGTCGCTGCGCGGCACCACGGACTAAACGCGCAGGGCTACCGCTATGAACCGGACGAGCTCAAACGCTCCGGGCGCTTCCCTTGCGTTATTCACTGGAATTTTAATCACTTCGTCGTACTTGCGGGTTTCGCAGGCGGCAAAGCCGTAATCAACGACCCCGCTAAGGGCTTAGTTCGCGTCCCGATGAAGCAGTTTGACGAAAGCTTCACGGGAATCTGTATAATGTTTGAGCCGACGGAACAATTTGTACCGGGCGGCAAACCCGCCTCCGTATTTGGCTTCGCGAAAAAGCGTTTGAAAGGTACGGCGGCGGCATTTGTTTTTATCGTTCTTACGTCAATAATTGCGGCGGTTGCGGGAATTATCAGCCCCGCGTTTTCGCGTGTATTTATGGACGTGTTGCTCCCCGGAGGTAATGACAACTGGCTTATGCCGTTTGTGCTGATAATGGGAGGCGTAGCGTTAGCGCAGGTTGCCGTAGAGTGCGTGAAAGCCTCCTATATGCTGAAAGTTCAGGGCAAGCTCGCGGTAAGCGCGGGAGCTGCGTTTCTGTGGCACGTCCTGCGAATGCCGATGGAGTTCTTTTCACAACGTATGGCGGGCGACATTGCTATGCGTCAGCAATCGAACGAAAATATCGCAATGTCGCTCATAAGCCGGCTTGCGCCTGTATTTTTGAACTTCGGTATGTTGATATTTTATCTTATCGTGATGTTACGATTCAGCGTTACGTTAACGCTTGTCGGCTTAATTTCGGTTGTGCTGAATATAGGCGTGTCGGCGATAATTTCCAAAAAGCGCGTAAACCTTACGCGAGTGCAAATGCGTGACTCCGGCAAGCTTGCGGGGGCTACCGTTGCGGGAATTGATATGATTGAAACGCTGAAAGCGTCCGGTTCCGAAAGCGGCTTTTTCGAGAAGTGGTCGGGTTATCAGAGATCGGAAGAGCGTCGTGTAGGGAAAGAGTGT
>JAISLB010000045.1 GCA_031260685.1 Oscillospiraceae bacterium
CAAAAGGGCGAGCAGAAGACCCCGCAAAGCTCAATCACGCTTCGTCCGGAGCACGGAGTTGTCGGAGACGCTCACGCCGGAACTTGGCACCGGCAAGTCTCGCTCCTCTCGAAAGCAAGCGTTGACAGCTTACAGTCAAAAGTTGACATTGAGCTAACTCCCGGGATTTTCGCGGAGAATATACTGCTCGACGGCATTGACGTTAAGTCGCTTCCCGTGGGAACGACGCTGCGTATAGGCTCCGCGCTGCTCGAAGTGACTCAAATCGGCAAAGAGTGTCACGCGGATTGCGTAATCCGGCAAAAAGCCGGGGACTGCGTAATGCCGCGCGAGGGCGTATTCGCAAAGGTTCTCACCGGCGGCGAAATACGCGCGGGCTGCGAGATTCTAACAGCGTAAAAGCCGTGAGCGCGGTTCAGCTTTGTTCGCTGACGTAAATGCTTGCGCGGGACTGGATAATTCCGCAGACTTCTTCGGCTGATTTCTGACCCTCGTAGTAGGCTCCGGCCTCCTCGCTGATAATGCCCTGAATGACGCTGTCGGCGGCTGAACCTAAGGTGTGTTCAACTGAATTCATCATCGCGGTAAACTTATCGAGCTGCGCTCCCGTCATAGGAGTTCGCGGCTCTGCTCCGTTTTGTGCTGTGGACACTTCGTCCTCGCTTAGCTGCGCCATAGCTTCCGCGGCTGATTTGTCAAACTCCGATTGCAGTACGGAGACTCCCATTTCGAAGTTCCCCGCGAATAACGAGCTTCGTATAAACGCCCAAGCTCCCGCCTTGTCTTTACAAGCGGAGGTAACAGCGAAAGAGGTCGAATTAGCCCACAATACGCCGATTGTCTTGGCTTCCCCGGGGAAACCCTTAAACGTCAGTCTGCCGCTAAGTTCGTTATCCTGCTGAATATAGCGCGAAAACAGACCGCCGGACATCCCGTACATATAACGCGACGCGAGAAAACGGCTCTTGGGCGGTGAAACGTTCCCTACCGAACCCTCCGGAATACTCGGGTAGCCCTTGATGAATTCCAGATACTTACGGAAATCGGGGGAATCGAAAGAAACCTCCGCGTTTTCCCAGTCAATAAAAGTGTCAAGATTTTGCCCCAGTACAAACTCCGACATAGCTTCGCGGCTCTCGCTTCCTCCCCAGCCGCCTAGAATCCCCGTATCGTCCGGAAGCTTTGAGGCGCGTTCAAGCATTTCGCCGAATGTCCAGCCCGCTTCCGCGCCTACCTCCGCCGAATCCCCCGCGAATGTCAATATCGAAAAGCTCGAAGTAACGCGGTAAAGCTTATCTCCGGAGGACATAGCGCGTTTAACCGCCGGGATTAGCGCGGCTTCAGGCTCCGAATCAAAGAACGGGTTCAAATCCTCGAACAAACCCTTTGCCGCGAAGCTATCGAAAGGAAGCGGAGAATCCACAACCATAAGGTCAGGTATATTGCCGGAGATTATCTCCGTATTGAGCTTTACCCTGTCGGAATAAGTCACGAGCTTAATCTTATAGTCCGAACTTGCCTGATTGAAGTTGTTTACATCGCGGTTAACCTGCGGCGGAACCCAGCCGCCCGAAGTTAACATCGCGAGTGTCAGCTCGGTTTTGGGCGTTTCGGCTTTGCGAACCCTGCTAAGCGTATAGAGCGTTCCCTCCGAAAGCGCGAAGATTTCGGCATTTGCGCCGACGCCGATTATCCGCGTTGAATCGGAGAGCGCAACATCCGTAAAGCTCACGATATCCGTAGTTTCGGAGGTTTTGAGGTTCAGCAGGGTAATACCGCCCGCGGTACAGACTAACGCATCCTCGCCGTATAGTACGAAGCTGCGCCAGCTTAAAGTGTCAGGGACGGAAACGCTGCGGAAAGGCGATTTCCCGATGGCTTTCGCTTTAAGGTCAAACTCATAGAGCGGAATTCCGCCGGGATTCTGCGAAAGGCTGTACACAAGAGGCTCCGCTCCGGAGGCTTCGAGAAGTCCTCCGCTCCAGCCTACGCTCTCCGCGCTGAATAGCGGGCTTCCCGCGCTGCCGAATACTTCGGCCTTGCCGCTGCCGTTTAGGAAATAGACGTTACCCGCGGAATCCTCCGCAATGTCCGTAATGAAGCCTTTCTGCTCGAAAGAAGTACCGTCGGGACGCGGAAAGAGCTGAATATCGCCCGGAAGCTCCGCGAATCCCGCGACCTGCGAACTGTCCGTACCGTCCGTATCGGCGGAATAGAGCGAACCGTCCGCGATATAGAGCAGCTTACCGTCCGCAAGTCCCGCCGCCGTGACCTCTCCGCGGCTAAGGTCCAGGGCTTCGGCAGCCCATTCGTAACCGAAAGACAATTCGCCGATAGGCTGCGCGGTGACTTCGCCCGCTTCCGCCGAATTCCCCGAGGGCGCGGAATTCGCACCGTCTGAACCGTCCGAAGCGCAGGAAGCCAGCAGCAACGCCGCGGCAAGAGCACAGGCAATAAGTTTTTTCATTAGTTCTCCTTTTTTATGTCGTCATATTATGTTAATTGATTATATCATACAAAAGAGTACTTGTCAAGAAAGGATAAATATGTTATAATATACGTAACTTATCTTGAAAGGACAGTTCCACCTATGAATATTTTGGTTATCAACGCCGGTTCCTCTTCGCTCAAGTACCAGACTTACGATATGACGGACAAGCCCGTCGTAACGGCTAAGGGGGTTTGCGAACGTATCGGTATGGACGGTTCCGTACTAACCCACAAGGTCGGCGCGGACAAATACGTCACGGAAACGCCTATGCCTGACCACACAGCCGCTATCAACGCCGTTTTCGCCGCTCTTACGTCTGACAAGGGCGGGGTACTGAAATCTATGGCTGATATCGACGCCGTAGGTCACCGCGTCCTCCACGGAGCCGACAAATTCTCGGAGTCGGTAATAGTCACGGACGAAGTAGAAGCCGTAATCGAAGAGTGCATACCGCTCGGACCGCTCCACAACCCCGCCAATCTCGCGGGAATCCGCGCCTGCAAAGCGATAATGCCGGGGGTTCCGCAGGTTGCCGTATTCGACACCGCGTTCCACCAAACTATGCCGGATTACGCCTTTACCTACGCGCTGCCGTATGAATACTACGAGAAGTACAAGCTTCGCCGCTATGGCTTCCACGGCTCCTCGCACCGCTACGTTTCGCAAAGAGCCGCGGAGATTCTCGGACGTGAGAACGACCCCGATTTCAAACTGATAACCTGCCACCTCGGTAACGGTTCGAGCTTTGCCGCTATCAAGGGCGGGAAATGTATCGACACTTCTATGGGCTTAACCCCGCTCGAGGGCATAGAAATGGGGACACGGAGCGGTTCTATCGACCCCGCTATCCTCGAATTTATTATGTCGCGCGAAAAAATCGACGTGTCGGAAATGACTAACATACTTAACAAAAAGAGCGGAGTTCTCGGAGTGTCCGGAGTGTCCAGCGATTTCCGCGACCTCGACGAAGCCGCGGACAGCGGCAACCTCCGCGCCCGGCTTGCGCTCAATATCTTCGACTATGAGGGACGCAAGCTTATCGCGGGTTACGCGGCTGCTCTCGGAGGTGTGGACGCTATCGTCTTTACTGCCGGTATAGGCGAAAATTCGCCGCAAATCCGCGAACATATGACCGACGGCTTGGAGTTTATCGGAATCTCCGTAGACCCCGCCAAAAACAATATCCGCGGTAAAGAAGCCGACGTCTCAATAGACGGCGGCAAAGTAAGAGTTCTAGTAATCCCCACAGACGAGGAACTAGTCCTCGCAAGCGACACAAAACGGCTAGCTCAATGAATAACTAATAATGAATAGTGAATAATGGGAACGCTGTCAATTGCAGCGTTTACAGTAAACGTGCGATAATTGATAATCACCCCACTATTCACTATTCATTATTCACTATAAACTAAAACAACAGGGGGGTACACAGACTATGGCAAACTTCGTAAACCTGCTTGACGCGCCGTTTTCGCGTAGAGGGTCGTTCATAGCGTTTGCTAACGACAACTACGGCGAGGACCTCTACGGCAAATGCAACCTGTGGCTCTGTTCGAGCCGAATCAAGCTTGAGGGAATGATGGACTTCAACGCAAACAACGGGTTCAGAATCATCAAGTTCCAACTTATCCACGGCGGACATCCCGTTCCGTACTCGATTGAGACTACACCCTATGAGATTGCGCTCAAATCGAAATACGGCGAAGTCCGCTTCGTACTTGCGGAGCCGAAATTGGTTCTCGCCAAGGGCAAGGGCGACGTAGCGCTGCGTCTGTCAATCCCGAAGCCTATGTCGTTCTTCAATCTGGACGCAACTCCGCCGGAACCTCCGAAACAGGTTGACGTACAGATTTTCAAGACAAAGGTTCAGGATTATCTGGTTGCTCCGCTGACGGGAACTCTCGAAGCCGGCGAAGAATACACTCAGCTGAACCCCGCAAACGGCGAATTGCAGCTTGCGATTGAGGATTTCTTCAAGGTCGAGCCGAAAGTCCGCGCTTCTTACCCAAGCTACGAAGCGGGTTTAGCGGACGTAACCGCCGATTTCGAACAATACGTTGAGCAAATCTGCCCGAAGCTTCCCGCGGAGTTCGAACCACAGCGTTTACAGGCTCTATGGCAAAACTGGCAGATGACAGTCGCGCCGGACGGGGTCAGCGCGTACAAACGCCGAATGGTCAAGATGATTCACTCGATTTTCGAGGGAGCTTTCGTATGGCAGCAGCCGCTTCAGGCTATTGTACACGCCAAAACCCCGGCAATCGCGTGGGACATTTTCTGCTCCGCTTTTGAGCATATGTCTGAGGACGGCAAATTGACCGACAGCCTAACCTTTGAGGACGTTCCGAGCTTTGGCTTGAAGCCGCCCGTTCACGGCGTTGCGCTCCTCGAGCTTATGAAGCTGTTCGACGTTTCGCAGTTCCCGCAAGCTGAAAAAGAGTGGGTTTGGGACGGGCTCAAAAAATGGACGGACTTCTGGTTTGATACTCACGACACCGACGGCGACGGAGTAGCGGAATTCGCGAATATCCTCGAAACCGGCTGGGAGGATTCCCCGAGCTTCAACGTGGGCTTCCCGAACGCTTCGCCCGATTTGAACGCGCTGCTCGTCCTGCAAATGGAAGCGTTAGCCAAATTCGGACGCTTAATCGGTAAGGACGAGGCAATCCTCGCAAAGCTCGAAGCCGACGCGAAAGCTCTCACCATAAAGATTGTCAAACAATTCTGGAACGGTACGGAGTGGTTCGCTTATAACGCCAAAACCGGCGCTAAGAGCGATTCGCACACTATCTCGCTGTACTTCCCGCTGCTTCTCGGCGAACGGCTTCCGAAAGATGTCGTTGATAAATCCATCGAGTTTATCTTCGCTAAAGGCGGTTTCGACACCCCCTACGGGCTTGCGACGGAAACTCTCGACAGCGACTACTTCTTCCACGGCTTCACGCAGGGCAGCGTAATCACGCCGTCAAGCTTTTGGATGGCGCTAGCTCTCGAAGCCTGCGGACGGAGCGACCTCGCGAAAAAAGTTTCACGCGCGTACTGCGCAATGCAGCGCGATACGGGCTTCTTCCATATCCATAACGCGCTAACCGGCAAAGAGGACCGCAGCCTAACCGCGTTCGGCGAAAAGGGCTTATTCTGGTCAGCGTGGAGCAGCGGAGCCTACATCTACCTAGCGGGACGCTACGGCGAGTAGTACAGTTAGCAGATAGCGGATAGCAGATATAAAATATCAAATATTAGAGACGGGGGTTTGGACGTTGGTTACGCCCTGCGGGGGGACACCACCCCGGCGCTTCGCGCCACCCCTCCCAAGAGGGGAATTTAGGTGCTGCTATTGTTGAGATTGCGGCATCTCCGCAGCCAACGTCCAAAACCCGCCGTCCAATACCCGCGTCCAAACCCGCGTCCAAAACTCTCGTCCCATTCCCCTCTTGGGAGGGGTGCCGTCCGCAGACGGCGGGGTGGTTTCCCCGCGGGACGCGGATATTTCGCAAGGAGTGGTGTCCCCCGCGGGACGCAGCCAACGTCCAAAACTCTCGTCACTGATATTTACTATTTAATATTTGTAATCTAACCACTAACCACTAACCACTGACCACTACACACTAACCACTGAAAAAAGGGGTGATGAACTATGATATTTCCTAACGTTCCGCAGGTCAAGTACGAGGGTCCCGAATCACGGAACCCCTTTGCGTTTAAGTTTTACGACCCGGACAAAGTAATCAGCGGCAAGACTATGCGCGCTCATCTCAAATTCGCTATGGCGTGGTGGCATAACCTCACAGCCGGCGGTACCGATATGTTCGGACGTGCCACAATCGACAAATCTTTCGGCGGTACCACTCCTATGGAGATTGCGAAAGCCCGCGCCGACGCGGGTTTTGAGTTTATGCGGAAGCTCGGTATTGATTACTTCTGTTTCCACGACCTCGACTTAATCGCCGAAGCCGACACTCTCGAAGCTCAAAACCGTCAGCTCGACGAAATTGCGGCTTACATCAAAGGCAAAATGGACGCTACCGGCATAAAGTGCCTTTGGGGTACTACGAACCTTACTAATAACCCGCGCTTTATGAACGGAGCGGGTTCGTCTAACTCCGCGGACGTTTTCGCGAGAGCCGCCGCTAACGTCAAGAAAACGCTCGACATTATGTACCTCTTTACCCAAGGCGGCGAGAACAGCTACACGGGAGGTTTCGTATTCTGGGGCGGGCGCGAGGGCTACGAAACCCTCTGGAACACCGATATGGCGCTCGAACGCGATAACGTAGCGCGGCTTATGCACCTCGCGGTCGATTACGCGCGCAAAATCGGCTTCAACGGTCAGTTCTATATCGAGCCTAAACCCAAGGAGCCGATGAAGCACCAATACGACTATGACGCTGAAACGGCTATCGGCTTCCTCCGCAAATACGGCTTAGACGGCGACTTCAAGCTCAATATCGAGGCTAATCACGCAACTCTCGCGGGTCATACGTTCCGCCACGAGCTTCGGGTAGCAGCCGATAACAATATGCTCGGAAGTATCGACGCCAATACCGGCGACCCGCACCTCGGCTGGGATACCGACGAATTTGCCTATAACGTCTACGACACCACGGAATGTATGTACGAAGTACTTCGCGCGGGTGGTTTCGGCTGGGGAGGTCTCAACTTTGACGCTAAGAAC
The DNA here is from genome assembly GCA_031260685.1 of Oscillospiraceae bacterium. GTDB lineage: Bacteria > Bacillota > Clostridia > Oscillospirales > Oscillospiraceae > JAISJH01. Next base: position 7,167 of record JAISLB010000045.1, read on the forward strand.
CGCCGCCCGAGCAATACCTACGAGGATATGTTCCACGGGTTCATACTATCTATGGACGCGTTTGCGCTGGGGCTTATCAACGCCGTGAAAATTTGGGACGACGGACGCGTCGGCGTACTCTCCCCCGAAGGTCACGCGGAGCGTTACGGCTCGTGGAACAGCGGAATCGGGCTTGCAATTCGCAGCGGGAAGGCTACGCTCGAAAGCCTCTCGGACTATGCACTGAAACAAGGCGAACCGCAGCTTCCCGGCTCCGGACGTCAGGAGTATATCCAAAACGTAATTAACCAAGTGACTTTCGGCTGAAACGTTCAGAAAGCTTCGCGGAGCCAGCGTATACCCGGCGGCTTGCTTAACGTATAGACTTCAATAACGTCAAAACTCGCGGGCTGCTCAGCGTAGTCCGCGTTTTCCTCTAGCCAGCGGCCGGCGGTTTGCCGCAGCCTTTTTTGTTTAGCGTAAGTGACGGCTTCGCGGGCAGCTGAAAAACTCGCGTCGGCGCGGGTTTTGACCTCGGCAAAGATTATCGTCCCGCGCGATAACGCGATAATGTCAATCTCGCCCTCGCGGATTCGGTAGTTACGCGCGAGGATTACGCAATCCTTAGAGCTTAGAAACGCCGCGGCAAGCTCCTCGCCGAATTTACCGCTGTTCATAGAGTTTTTGCGTCCAAAGCCGCGCGGAGCCTTTTTTGGTAGGCAATACGCTTTGCTTCGCGCTCCAAGTCGCTGCGGCTTTGAACGAGTTTAGCGTATTTATCGCGGGTGCGGTCGTTTTCGAATTTGCGGCGTATTGTTTCCTCGCGAATCAGCTTATCGTGCGCTCCGGCGCGTTTAGCTGCGCGTACAAACGAAATTACGCCGCCGGCAAACAGTACCGCGGCCGCGATGAGAAAAGTATTCACCTTGCTCCATTGAGCCGCAAGCACCAAAATCACGCTGAACGCCAGCATTGCAACAGTGTGCGGAGGTTTTACCGCTCCGGTCAGTTTCTCGGCCTTAATCGCGCGGTATTGTGTATGCGCGGCGTCCGCAGCGGCTCCCGCAATCTCGATTCTCTCGTCGAGCAGCGCGAGTTCCGTATCTAAGTCGAAGTCGTTAGGGTTAAGCTCGTTATTCATCGTTCACGCGTCCAGTCTGATTGCGGAGACCGCTTCGCAGAAGCCGCTTTCGCGGTTGATTGTGAATACCGCGCCCTGCAGCGTTTGTCTGCCCTCCGCCGAACGGTAATGGTCCTTTGGGAAACCTTTGAACATCGAGATGGATTGTTCAACGTCCATACCGATAACGCTGTCCGCGGGGCCCGTCATTCCAAGGTCTGTGATATAGCCCGTACCGCCTGAAAGAACCTGCGAATCAGCGGTTTGGACGTGAGTGTGAGTACCCCAGATTGCGCTCACTCTCCCCTTGAGGTAATGCGCCATAGCCTGCTTCTCCGCGGTAGCCTCCGCGTGGAAATCGACGACAGTGAATTTCGCGGTATCGGCGGCGAGTACGCGGTCAATCACGTTGAAAGGATTCTCCGGCGCGTAATCGAGCGATTTGCGCCCTATGAGCGCAATAACGCGTATATCGCCGTAATTGCTCGGGAACAGTCCGAAACCGCGCCCGGGGGTATTCGAAGCGTAATTAGCGGGACGCAGAATACGGCTGTTGTCGTCAAGATAGTCGAAAATCCCGCGCTTAGAGAAAGCGTGGTTGCCGAGCGTGATAACGTCCGCGCCCGCGCTGAACATCGCTTCGGCGTCTGCGGGGAGCAGTCCGCGCCCCTGCGCGTTTTCTCCGTTGACTATCGTGAATCCCGCGCCGGTATCGCGCTGTAACCCGCGAAGCCGCTTCGAGAGAATTTCAACCCCCGAGGCTCCGCAAATATCCCCGATTGCAAGTATGTTGAATGTCATAGAAAAACTCCGTTTTTTTTCAGATAGCAGTTAGCAGTTAGCAGTTAGCAGATAGCAGTTAGCAGATATCAGATATCAGTGGTTAGTGGTTAGTGGTCAGTGGTCAGTGGTCAGATACGTTGGTTTGGACGGGGGTTGCGTCCCGCGGGGGAAACCACCCCGCCGTCTGCGGACGGCACCCCTCCCAAGAGGGGAATAGGACGAGAGTTTGGACGTAGACTGCGAGGACGCGTCTCCAATATCTGCTATCTGATATCTGATATCTGATATCTGCTCACTGTCACAGTACTGTTGCGAAGCCGCCGTCTATGTTCAGGTCTGCGCCGGTGATATAGTCGGACGCTTTGGACGCTAAGAAAACTGCCGCGCCCATTAGGTCTGTCGGACTGCCCCAGCTTCCCGCGGCAATGCGCGAGGTGATTTTGTCGTACAGCTCGGTATCGCCTGAAACCGCCGCGTTAACGTCGGTTATGAAAAAGCCCGGGCAGATTGCGTTGCATTGGATATTGTACTTCGCAAGCTCACTCGCGAAGGCTTTCGTAATGCCTATAACCCCGTGCTTGGCTGTGACGTAGCTCGGGCAATTGCGGTCAGCGGTGTAGCTAAGCGCGGAACCGATATTGATGATTTTGCCGCCGCCGCGCTTTGCCATAACTTTCGCGGCTTCGTGAGCCATATAGTAGACGGCGTTGAGATTAACTTGCAGGACTTCCTCAAATTTCTCGTCCGGGAAGTCGAGAAACGCTTCAAAGTGGTTAGTAGCGGCGTTATTGACCAATATGTCGAGGCCGCCGAGCTGCTCAACGCAAGCCGCTATAGCGGCTTTACGGTCGGCTGCGATTGAAAGCTCGGCGCGTATAGCCCCGAATTTGCGTCCCTCGGCTTCCACGAGCTGTCTCGCATTATCCGGGGGATTGTTGTGGAACGTGACGAAAACGTCGGCTCCGGCTTTCGCGAAAGCCGCGGCGTAGGCAAGCCCGAGACCTTTGTTGCCGCCGGTAATGAGCGCGGTCTTACCGTCTAAACGGAACCACTCCATCGAGAAATCTGTAATTGACATAGCGTTCTCCTTTTTTTATTGCCGTTTTGGGCTGCTTTAACGAGTCCTGAAGACTCGTTAAAGTTAGTGCTTAGGTGTTCTTAATTGAGAGGTAGCTTGCGAGGGTTTTGAACAGTTCCGCGGGGTCAATAGGTTTCCCTAAGTGACCGTTCATACCGGCTTCGATACATCGGTCGATATCCTCGCGGAAAACGTTTGCGGTCATAGCGACAATGGGAATGGCAACGTCTAAACGTCTAAGCTCCGCGGTGGCTGTAAGCCCGTCGATTTCGGGCATTTGCAAATCCATTAGAACCAGGTCGCAGCGTCCGCCCTCCGCGAAAAAGTCTATCGCGCTCTTGCCGTTGTCCGCCTCCGAGAATCGCGCTCCCGTTCGTTCGAGAAGCGCAATGAGTATAGTGCGGTTGAGTTCTACGTCGTCCACGACTAAGATGTGCTTATCGCTCCAATCGGCTTCGAAAAAGCTTTCGCTTTGCCGATTCCTGTCGATTTCGCCGCCGAGTGAGACGGGAATCTCGAACGAAAATACCGAACCCTCGCCGTATTCGCTGTCAAGCTCGAGAGTTCCGCCCATTAAGCCGACTAAGTTGGAGCTGATAGCGAGTCCAAGCCCCGAGCCGCCGAATTTACGCGCGATACTGCCGTCAGCCTGTTCGAAAGCTACAAACAGCCGCTCTTTTTGTTCGGGAGTTACGCCGATTCCAGTGTCGGCAATCTCGCAATAGAGCGTATCGCCGGAATCACGAGCGTTATAGCGGACAGTGAGGCGGATTTCGCCGCCCCTCGGCGTGAACTTCGCGGCGTTCCCCAGAAGATTTATCAGAACCTGCGAAATCCGCAGCTCGTCGCCTATTACGTATTCCCCGAGCCGCGGCAAGTCCGTCAGGAAGCGCAAATCGTTGTCGGCGGCTCTCGCGGCGATTATGCTCCGAACCCTGTCGAGCATAGCTTCAAGGACAAAGGGCGACTGCTCGATAGTCATCTTGCCGGATTCTATCTGCGACATATCGAGGATTTCGTTAATCAAGTGCAGCAAATGCCGCGAACTGCTGTCGATAGTACGGAGGAAAGCCGAAAACTTAGTGCTGCCGCGCACCTCTTCGTCAAGAGCCGCTACCGAAGCTGTACCTATAATAGCGTTCAGTGGAGTGCGGATTTCGTGCGACATACGCGTGAGGAACTCGCTCTTGGACTTAGTAGCCGCGTTAGCGGTTTCGATGGCAATGCGGAATTCGTCCATTTTGGCGGCGCGTCTGCACGCCGCGGCGATTATCAGCCCCGCCGAGCTGATAAGCTCAATGACGGCCTGCGAAGCCGGACGATGCCGCCGGTTCTCCGCGAATAGCAGATAACCCCAGTATTCGCCGAATAGATATATCGGGACGAAAAGTATCGACGTAACCCCCGCCGGAAGCGTTCGTATGTGAGCTCCGGGCGGAAAGTCCTTTGCGGAGATGTTTACGGGTTTAGTCGGTATACAGCCCGAAATGCCCGGGATATTTACAAACGCTTCCTCAATAGAGCTGCCCTCCGCGCCCGGGAGGTTGTAGCCGCCGATTACCCCGTAGGGACAGCCGATAGCGTTGCGAAGAATCCGCAGCGAACCCTCCATATCGGCAACCGCGGAGTGAATATCGGGCGTAAGGATATACTTATCGGCTAAGGTATTAAGAGCGCGGAGAAGCTGCTCTTTCTTTTCGAGTTCGCGCCTTGCCGTTCGGAGCTGGCTCAAATCCAGCATATAGGCGAGTATCAGCTTCCGTCCGTTAAGCTCAACCAGGCTCATATGTACGTCCGCAACTACCGAACCCGCGGGGAAGTTGAGAGCGGTCTCGAAGCGTATGTTCCCCGCGTTAAAAAGCTGCCGCAAGCGCTCCGCGAAAGGAATCGAGAAGTCGCCGTCAGGCTGATTCTCTGGAATCGCGTCCGAAAGCTTTTGCATAAATCCGCGCAGAAAGGCTTCTTTCCCCCCCGGCTCACTCCCCGCGAGGTCTATCATCGCTTGATTACAGTTTATCGGAACTACGTTCTCGTCAAGCACCATTGCCGCGTAGGGACTATGTTCGAGGAAGAAATACTCATTGCTGCCGCTGTACATAGGCAAGCTCCTGTTCAAATAGACTACCGAACCATAAAATTTGCAGTTCCCGGGTGGGAAAAGTTCCCGGGCGGGAAACTATAGTACCCGGGTAGGGACGTATCAGTTTGCGTAGAGTAGGAGCGCCGTAAGGGCGCGAGTACTCTACCCTAAGCGATGTAAAAAGAATTAGTTGACCATATGCGTTGTGTCGCCGTTTGTCAGGAACGCCGCTACCGAGCCGCACGCCATCAGTGCGCAGTTTTCCTCGCTCTCAGCCGTGGACGCTCCCAAATGCGGGATTGCGATAATCCCCGGAACGTTTGCGGTTTTATTGTTCGGGAGGTCAGTAACGTAACAGGCAACTTTACCGGAGGCGAGAGCCGCGATTATATCGTCGTCATTGACGAGTTCAGCGCGTGCGAGGTTGATAATCCGTACGCCGTCCTTCATTTGCGCGATTGTTGCGGAATTGACCTTGCCGCGGGTTTCCTCCGTAAGAAGCGCGTGCAGCGCTATATAGTCGCTTCGGGCGAAAATTTCCTCCTCGGAGGAATTGCAGGGAGCGTATTTATCGTAGCTTAAAACGTTCATGCCGAGCGCTTCGGCGGCGGCTCCGACGAGTTTGCCGACAGCTCCGTAGCCGATAATGCCGAGGGTTTTGCCCTTGATTTCGTTACCGGCGAATTGGCTTTTGCCCTTTTCCGCAGCAGCCGCGACATCGGGATTAGCGGAATTTTCACGCAGCCACGAATTCGCGGCGATTACATTGCGCGAAGCCAAAATCAGCGAGCAAACGGCAAGCTCTTTAACGGCGTTAGCGTTAGCCCCGGGGGTATTGAAAACCGCAATCCCGCGCTTAGTACATTCCTCAACGCAGATGTTGTTGTAACCCGCGCCCGCCCGCGCGATACATTTGAGCTTCGGATTGAGCATATCGGGAGTAATCTTAGCGGAGCGGACGATAATAGCGTCCGGGTCTTCAAAGTCCGGAGAAACGGAAAAAAGCGATTTGTCAAGTGAATTCAGTCCAAGGGGACTGATTTCGTTGAGAGTTTTTATCGTATACATAGCGTGGTCCTTTCAGCTGTTGACATAATGAGTATAAGTATAACATCGTACCTAACTTTAACAGTATAACACATTTCGTCAGAGATTGCAATACCTATATCAATCCCCGACGGCGGAAAAAAATTTTGTCACTTCCTACGAAATTCACCTGTTGACAGACGCGGGGAAAGATGTTATAATGCTATCGGCAGTCTGAAAAAGTACGCTGTGACTGCCCTAAAATAGTGCTGTTTCATTTAACAAATGTTACGGCTACGAGGTAAGATGACACTGTTACGAACTGCCTTTACGAGAGTTCGGCTCTCGTAAAGTCAGCCCGAAACGGTAAAAACATAGCCGAACGGCTATAACGGAGTAGCATATGCGAAGTTTTCACGGCGGTATTCACCCTAACGACGGAAAGGCGCTCTCGCGCAATTCTCCGATTGAGTTGCTGGCAGCGCCGGAACAAGTAGTTATCCCGCTTTCTATGCACATCGGCGCTCCCGCTAAACCGCGTGTGAGCGTCGGCGACAGCGTCTCCGTCGGTACCGTTATCGGCGAGGCAGCTACGGGCGTTGCGGGTATCTCCGCTCCGGTTCATTCGAGCGTCAGCGGCTCCGTCAGCGCGGTTGAGGAACGGCTTCACCCGAATGGGCGGCGTATCGTTTCGGTTGTTATCGACAACGACTTCCGCGATACTTATGACGCTTCCGTCGTCCCGCAGGTTATTGACGAACGCGATTACAGCACCGACATTATCCGGATTCTTCACGCGGCGGGGGTCGTAGGAATGGGCGGAGCGACTTTCCCCGCGCATTACAAGCTTGCCTCCGGGCTGAACCGCGCCGATACGCTCATTATCAACGGAGCCGAGTGCGAACCTTTCATCACGAGTGACCACCGCGTACTTCTCGAGGACACCGATGCCGTACTTCGCGGAATCCGGCATCTGCGCCGCGCTCTCGGACTCGAAAAAGCGATTCTCGCGGTTGAAGCTAACAAAGCGGACGCTATCACGCTTCTGCGCGAAAAGCTCAAAGGCACTGACGATATCGAGGTCAGAGTTCTCAAAACGCGCTATCCGCAGGGAAGCGAGAAGCAGCTGATACAAAGCGTTACGGGGCGGCTTGTCCCCAGCGGAAAGCTTCCCGCCGATGTCAATTGCGTCGTTTTCAACGTTTACACCGCGTGGTCGCTGAATCAAGCTATCGAGACGGGGCTTCCGGTAATTGACCGCGTAGTTACGGTTTCGGGTCCCGGAATCGTCAGACCTAAAAACCTCCGTATCCGTCTCGGAACCCCTGTCCGCGCAGCTCTCAAAGCCGCGGGAGGGCTCAAAGAGGATACGCGGAAGGTGCTGCTCGGCGGTCCTATGATGGGTAACGCGATATACGACCTCGACGTTCCCGTTATAAAGGGGACGAACAGTATCGTCGCGCTCTCACCGGAGCAAATACACCACAATTCGGAGGTTGAGGGCTCCTGTATTCGCTGCGGGCGTTGTATCAGCGTCTGCCCGATGTTGCTTCAGCCGGTTTATCTCTATGCCTACGAACGTAAAGATAAGCTCGACGACTTGAAAAAGCTGAACATAATGGACTGTATGGAGTGCGGAAGCTGCGCGTACACCTGCCCGGGACGCTTGCATTTGGTACAGGCGATACGCAGCGGGAAAGCGAAAATCCGCGCCCTGCCGCAGTGACGGCGCAGCGGTCACAAACAACTACGCGGACAGGAGGAATAAGCTATGGCGGCAATTACTACGGCACATACCAAACGCTACTTGCGTATATCGGCAAAGATACCATTGGACAAGACGCTGACACATTCCGCCGAGATGAAAGCGGAAACAAAGAGACTTGCTGATTGGAACTATTTTATGTCTCTCGAGCCAATTTCCGATAGCTTTGCGGAATCCATCGCGGAAGCACGGCGTCAAGACAGCGAATGGCTCGGCGCAGGAGGAAACTATGACAGCTGAATTACTCAAAACTCCCGAAATCTATACACCTGATATTCACGCCGCGAATGAAGGTCTTGTGATAAACGGTAAGGCGTATGCTATCCCGGAAGCTATGCTGAATACAAAACGCGGCGCGAACGGATATACAATTATGCCGGTTGAGGACGAGGACGACTTGTACTGGCCGGAGTATGACGATGCAGAGTAAAGAGTGGGAAATATGGCTTGCCGATTTCGAATTTGAAGATATGCCGGGTTCGAAAAGACGTCCCGTTCTTATTGTTCCCGATGGCGGCGGAGGTCTTGTGAAGATTAAGATGACAGGTTCGCCCTGCCGTGATTTTTTAGAACATAGCATTGTTAACTGGGAATTTGCAGGACTTTCAAAGCCGACAACAATCCGCACCGCAAAAATGTCACCACTTGTATCGTCTGACCTGATACATAAAATAGGTATGTTACATCAGGACGACATTACGGTATTTAAGCTGAAACTCGCTGCTCAAATCGACCTTTACACCGCGAATAACATCACATAAGGAGAACCAGGTGAACGATACTCAACGGAAACTCATTGTCTCTTCCTCTCCGCATTTACACGGAGACGAGGACACACGCTCGATTATGCTGGACGTCATAGTCGCGCTGATTCCCGCGCTGGCTGTCGCTACCTACATATTCGGCGTCCGCGCCCTTGCTCTCGCGCTTGTATGCTGCGCCGCCTGCGTTATTTTCGAATGGGGTTATAGGTTTTTGCTCAAAAAACCTGACTCCGTACTTGACTTATCGGCGGTAGTTACGGGCTTACTCCTTAGCTACTGTTTACCGGTAACTGTCCCGCTTTGGGCTGCCGTTATAGGCAGCGGCTTCGCTATTATCGTCGTCAAACAGCTTTTCGGCGGTATCGGCAAGAACATTATGAACCCGGCGCTTGCGGGGCGGGCATTTATGTTCAGCTGGCCCGTTATTATGACGCATTGGGTGGGACCGCGCGCGTATTCTAACTTTTTCGACTTTTCTCTCGCGGACGCTGTTACCGGCGCTACTCCGCTTGCCGCGCTCTTTAACGGCAATCTGCCGGAGATGACGCTGCTCGAAAAGCTCGTGGGGCAGAGCGGCGGCTCAATGGGCGAGATTTCCACCTTTGCGCTTTTACTCGGCGGTATCTACCTCATTTGGCGCGGGATTATCAGCTGGCGGATTCCCGTTATCTATACCGCTACTGTGTTTATAGTCGCTTTCTTATTTCCCGTCGGCGAGATTGCCCGCTTCGACTGGGCGCTGTGGAACATTTGCTCGGGAGGGCTTGCGCTCGGAGCGATTTTTATGGCTACCGACTATACCACGTCCCCGGTTACTTCGCGCGGTCAGGTGATTTACGCCGTAGGCTGCGGACTGTTGACGCTGTTTATACGTTATTTCGGGAGCTACCCCGAGGGCGTGAGCTACGCGATTCTCGTTATGAACGCCTGTACGTGGCTTCTCGACAAAGCCGGAAAACGTAAAGTCTACGGGGAGGCGCACTAATGGAAAAGAAGAAGAAATCCGGGCTTTTTACGCCTGTAATTGTCCTCGGGCTTATCGCGCTCATTTCCGCGGGAGCGCTCGGAGCCGTCAACCTCCTTACCGAGGAGCCGATAGCCGAGCGCCAAGCGGTCTCGCGGGCTGACGCAATGCGCGAGGTTCTAGCGGCTGACAGATACGAAGCTACCGCGATTGCCGGAGTTTTCGAGGCTCACTCCGATAGCGTTATACCGTCGCTGCTGGGTTACGTCATTGAGACCGAACCGAGCGGTTTCGGCGGTGCAATCAATCTCGTAACGGGGGTTTCGGCAAACGGCGAAGTCACGGGAATCGCGATAATCTCAATGACGGAGACCTCGGGCTTAGGTACTAACGCCGATAAACCCGATTGGCGCGCTCAATTCGCGGGAATCTCCGGCAAAGCCGCGCTCTCGAAAGACGGCGGGACTATCGACGCTCTTACCGGAGCGACAATCACGAGCCGCGCGATAGTTGACGGCGTGAATAAGGCGCTTGCGGTTTTCGAGGAAAATAACCTAAAACGTGAGGGGTTGGTATAAATGAACGTTTCAAAAGTTTTCAGGCAGGGACTGCTGTCGAATAACCCCGTGCTTGTACAGCTTCTCGGAATGTGCAGCACTATGGCTATTTCGACCACGCTGTTTAACGGCGTGGGAATGGGCGTATCGGTGCTTATCATTCTGACCTGTTCTAATATTGTAATCGCGCTGCTGCGTAAGCTGATACCGTCTAAGGTGCGAATCGCCTGTTTTATTGTGGTTATAACGGCGTTTGTAACAATCGTCGACTTGATACTGCGGGCGTTTGTACCTGCTCTTTCGTCCTCGCTGGGCGTGTTTATACCGTTGATTGCGGTCAACTGCATTATCCTCGGACGCGCGGAAGCGTTTGCCGCTAAGAACAGCGTGCTGCTCTCCGCGGCTGACGGCATAGGTCAGGGCTTAGGATATACGCTGGTACTGACGCTAATCAGCATAGTGCGCGAATTCCTTGGGAGCGGGACTTTCGGCGGCGGGCTGCTCAACGGCGGTGAGGGAATCCGCCTTATTCCCGCGCAGTTTCCCGCGCTTCTCGTCGTTTTGCCTTTCGGCGGTTTCTTAGCTCTCGGCTCACTCATCGCTCTCGTACAATACTCGCAGAATCGCAAGAAACCGTCTCCGGCGGTTACAAGCGGCGGTAAGGAGGCGATTGCGGAATGACGTTCAGTGCTATATTGTCGGTAGCTCTCGGGGCTATACTCGCTGAAAACTTCGTACTGGTCAAATTCCTCGGGATTTGCCCCTTTGTAGGAGTATCGAAAAAAGTCGATACCGCGCTTGGAATGGGAGCGGCGGTTACGGCTGTTATGGCAATCGCAAGCCTATTCTGCTGGCTTGTTAACGCCTACATACTTGTTCCGCTCAATCTCGAATATATGCAGACGGTAGCGTATATCCTCATTATAGCGAGTTTGGTGCAATTCATAGAGATGTTCCTGCAAAAAGTTATGCCGGGGCTGTACCTCGCGCTGGGGATTTATCTGCCGCTGATTACCACTAACTGCGCGGTACTCGGCGTGGTGCTGCTGAATACGCAATACGGCTATAACCTGTTGGGGAGCGTAGTATACGGCTTAACGGGCGGCTTAGGCTTTACGCTTGCGATTATCCTCTTCGCGTCAATCCGCGAAAGACTCGAGCTAACCGCGGACTACCCGAAAGCTTTCGAGGGTTTCCCGATAGCGCTAGTAACGGCGGGGCTGCTATCCCTAGCGTTTATGGGCTTCTCAGGACTGAAAATAAGTTAGCAGATATCAGTGGTCAGCGGTCAGTGGTCAGCGACGAGAGTTAGGACGTAGGTTATGTAACTCCGTCCAAACTCTAGCCCCTTATCGCAAAAGGGGGCTAAGAGCGTAGACCTTGTAAATTCTTAGCATCTGACCACTGACCACTAATCACTGTTCACTGTAAAAAGGGGTTCGCGTAATGTTTGATGTATTGATTCCCGCCGGTGTACTTGGCGGTTTGGGAGCTGTTTTCGGAGCCGCGCTGTCGTATGCTTCGCAAGTGTTTGCGGTTGAAACAGACCCTCGGGAGGGCGAAATTCTCGAGGTTTTACCCGGTGCGAACTGCGGGGGCTGCGGATTTGCGGGCTGCGCTAACTACGCCTCGGCGGTAGTTTCGGGCGAAGCCGCGCCTAATCTTTGCGTCCCCGGCGGTGCCGATGTTACGGCTCAAGTCGCCGCGGTAATGGGCGTTGAAGCCGACGCTCCGGAGCGCGTAGTAGCGTTTGTACGTTGCTCGGGAGGAGTACGCAGCGAACGTCAATACGACTATTCGGGCTTGGGAGATTGCTTCGCTGCTCTAAACGCAATAGGCGGCGGACCGCTGACCTGCCGCTTTGGCTGTCTCGGTTTGGGGAGCTGTACGCGAATCTGTCCTGAGGGTGCGCTCTCGCTCGTTAACGGAGTGGCTTTCGTAGACCGCGAACGCTGCACAGCTTGCGGACAGTGCGTTACGCATTGCCCGAAGCACCTTATAACGCGGATTCCCTACAACGCGGCGATTCGCGTAGGCTGCAATTCGCACGCCAAAGGCGCCGCGCTCCGCAAATTATGCGAGGCGGGCTGCATAGGCTGCGGAATTTGCGCGAAAAACTGTCCCGCAAACGCGATAAGCTTAGACGATAATCTGGCGGTTATCGACTACGAAAAATGTACGCACTGCGGTCTCTGCGCCGAAAAGTGCCCGCGGAAGATTATCGAAGTCGAGGGT
>JAISLB010000096.1 GCA_031260685.1 Oscillospiraceae bacterium
AACTCGGGGTGGTCGTATAGTATTTCGGTATAAATCTCCGAGAAACGGTCTTTTTCAACGCTGTACGCCGCGAGGTCGATAGTTTCGGAGCGTTCTGTAAGTCCGCTGATAATATGCTCGCGGAGTTTATCCTCAATAGTGGGAACAACCTGCGCGGAGGTAAGATAAACGCCTTTACTGTCCCAGCTCCAAGTGAAGTTCAGCAGCTTGTCAAGGTCTCGGAGCTTTACATATGAGTAGTTGCCGGCGGTGTAAGCCTCCGGGGTAAAGGCTGCTCCGTCAACATAGTAAGGAATAGGCGACAGCTGAACGGCAGCCGGCTGCAAACCGCTGATTAGCTCGTATACCCCGGAGTAATCACGCCCGAGGTAAAGCTCAGCCCTTTTCAGCTCCGCGTTATAAATTACGTCGAAACGGCTCCCCGTCCCGCTGAATATTATCGCTAAATCACGCAGCCGAAAATAGTTTGTGTTGTCTAAATTATATCCCGAAATGTTAATCGCGGAACCGTCCAGATAGAAATCGGAAGTAGTCAGCGAGGCAATTCTGTCTGCCGCAAACGCCGTCCCGGAAAAAAGCATAGCGCTCATAACAAGCGTAAGCAAGGCGCAAACAGCACGTGTAAAGTTCTTTTTCATAATTTCATCACCTGTAACCTGTCATAGAGCTGATTACAAAAGTTCAGAAGGTCCTCACTGCGGAATCGTTTTTGATTGAGGGCGTTGATACCTTCGACTAATCGCTCCATTTCGGTTATATCCGCGGCCTGAGTGACGTATTTACGGTACATTCCGGTGGATTCCTCCATTTCTTCGAGGATTTTCTCCGACCGGACGAGAATATCACGGACGCCTTGGCGCGTAATCCCCTCGTTCTCGGCTATTTCCGAAAGCGAGAGGTTATCTTCATAGTATAAGGCAAAATAATGCCGCTGCTTATCGGTGAGCAGACCGGAGTAAAAATCATAGAGCATATTCATTCGCTCCACTTTGTCCACGTGCTTTTACCTCCCATACTGTAAAGCCAATTCCTAGTACAGTTGCAGTATAGCATATCCCTTTACATTTGTCAAGAGCAAATTTTTCAGTTTCCTACAAGTTCACGTTCAAGCGCGCTGAGAGTCGCCTCCGTCGGCGCGCCTCTGTCGCTTACTTCTCCGTCTGACAGCAGCAGTACGCGCGAACAGGTCAAACGCGCAAAGCTCAAATCGTGCGTGGCAATGAGTTTTCCTTGCGGCAGACGGTTCAGCAATCCCGCAAGATTATGCCGCGCTTTGGGGTCGAGAAAAGCCGTAGGTTCGTCAAGCAGCAAAAATTCAGGCTCCATAGCAAGCGTGGTCGCGAGAGCGCAGAGCCGCTTCTCTCCGCCTGATAATTTGAGCGGAGAACGTGCCGATAAATGAGCAATTCCCAAACTCTCGAGAGTTCGCTGTACGAGCGGCGCGATTTCAGCTTCCGGAACCCCGAGGTTTCGCGGTCCGAAAGCAATATCCTCAAATATCGACGGCATAAACAGCTGGTCGTCGGGGTTTTGGAATACTAAACCGATTGACCTACGGTATTCCCCGAGCGTTTGCTTACCGAGCGCAACTCCGCAAGCGTCGGCGTTTCCGCCGCTGATACCGAGAATACCGGACAGCGACAGCAGGAGCGACGTTTTACCCGCTCCGTTGGCTCCGATAAGCGCGGCGTTCTCTCTGCGCTTCAGCGTAAAGCTGACGCCGCGCAAAACCTCCGTACCGTCCGGGTAACTGACCGACAAATTGTTGACATTAAGCATAGCAACCTCATTAAGATTTCCGCCGCGCAACCCGCGTCCAACCCATCGCATTTGATATTTGATATTTGGTAACTGTTATTTGAATGTCTGCCAACTGTTCACTGTTCACTATTCACTGTTCACTGACTCAATACCCTCGGCACTTCATAGCGGCGTAGATACGTTCGGCACGGTCAAAGCTCCGGAGTACGAGCTGACCGAGGAAGCTGCCCATATGCATCATCTCAAGGTTACGCGTCTTTGTCCCGCTCCGCAGCAGATACGCGGTACGCATTGAGTGCGCTTCCTCAAGGAGTACACCGATATAGCGGTAAGTGAGTTCGAGCGTTACGACAAAAATTTTAGGTACGCGCATACGCCGGAGCGTCCGTGAAATCTCCGTAAAGCACGTTGTAGCGACAAGTATCAGCGCAGCCATAACACAGAGGTACGTTTTGAGCAAAATCGTCAGCGCGGCTAAAACTCCGTGCGGGTCAAATATCAGCGACGACACAGCGCCGAAAAGCGCGAACGGCAGCGCAATCGCGAGCCTTTTCAGCAAAAGCGCGTACGGAAGTTCCGCAAGCGCCATAAGTATACAGGGGTACAGGACAAAGGGCGTAAGAACGTAGAAGCTGTAACGTCCGAGCGCGGCAACGGCAATTACATATACTAATGTACAAACGAGCTTAACCGCCGGGGGCAAACGGTGTATTACCGTACCCTTGGCGGCTAAATTCTCCAGCTGGTGAAGTTCGCGTATTGCCTTGTGCATTATTCAGCTTTGTACTTTCTTCTGTTTCTTGACAATTGTTATTATCAGTCCCGCGGCTCCCGCAACTGCGAATACGAGTCCCGCGCCTACTATTCCGCTTACTGTCGTACCCGCGATACTGTCCGGATTACTCGCAAAGGCATAGTCCGGGAGGAACGCCGTTTTCTCCTGAACGTTCAGCGCACCGTCGTATACGCCGCCGTTAGCTTCGAGTTCCGCAGCGCCCACTTTTTCCATCGCCCACTCGAGACCGTCGGGATTAGCGGACGCAAAGAGCGATACAGCTCCGCCGACTATCACCGCGAGTACCGCGAGAGTTACAAGCACCTTGCGCGTACTCACCGAGCCGCCGATTCGCGAACGTCCCTGAGCCGCTTCGAGAATCTCCGGACGCATCTTCCACACGAATACAAGCACTGCGGCCGTGACGATTCCCTCCACCGCGCCGATAGCGAGATGTATCGGGAGCATAAGCGCGGTAAACGTCCCGAACGGCAGCGCGGTTATCCCCGAAATCTGCGTTTCGAGCACCACTCCGAACGCTCCTAGTTCTAAGCCCGCGATTACCGCGATAATACTCGCGGCCGAGAGCCGCTTCGCCGTAATGCCTTTCGCGATGAGCGGTTTGAAAACCAACGGATAGAGTATCATACAGGGAATCACCCCCATATTGAATATATTGCAGCCGAGCGCAAGCAATCCTCCGTCCGCAAAGAACAGACATTGTATAATGAGTACCGCGGCGATAGCGAGAAATGCCGGGAAGCCGCCGAGTAAGCCCGCAAGGAGTATTCCGCCGCCTATATGTCCGGAGCTGCCGGTTGCGGGAATCGTGAAGTTTATCATCTGACCCGCGAATACGAGCGCTCCCGCAACTCCCATCAGCGGGAGCTTAGCGTCCGCAAGCTCGTCCTTGCGTACCTTAGCGATTGAGAGCGTACCGACCCCGACCGATACGGCAGCCATTACGCCTCCCACAGCGGGAGAGATTAAAGCGTCAATCATATGCACTGTTATGTACCTCGTTTCTTACTAATAATACCAGTATACACCATACTTTCAGCTTCCGCAAGCCCCATAGGGGGATATTTTTTTCAGTGAATAGTGAATAGTGAATAGTGAATAGTGAATAGTGAATAGTGAATAGTGAATAGTGAATAATCGGGACGCGTATGATGTAAAGTTAGCTTTACATTATGATAACACAGTCTTGCGCAAATGTCAAGTAGACTTT
>JAISLB010000106.1 GCA_031260685.1 Oscillospiraceae bacterium
TCTTTATAGTCCGATTTGTTCATAGTAAGCTACCTCCAATGGAGCCGGAAAATCCATATAATTTTTAAGTTTTGCCCTGCGAGCTTCCGCTTCTTCCCCGGCGGCTCGTGAACGCGCCAGCAATTCATCTCGCGGCAGGAGAAAATCTCTTTCTCCATAGTAGTCACGAATTGCGCGAATGTCATCTACTGTGAAATTTGGGCTGATTTTCGGGAAATCATCTTCGTTCATCGCTTTTGCCCTCCATTCAGAAACGGATTAGGAGCCATTATGCGGCGCTTCACAATGACGAGAAGCGCTTCGCGTTTCCGCATACTCTACGCTTTTCCCGCGCTGCCCAGTACGTTGGTTATCTTGTGCTTCACCAGTTCACGGATATTGTCACGCGCCGGGGTCAGATACTGCCGAGGGTCAAAGTGGTCGGGGTGCTGATTGAAGTACTCGCGTATTGTACCCGTCATTGCCAGTCTTAAATCACTGTCGATATTTATTTTGCAAACCGCGAGAGTTGCGGCTTCGCGAAGCATATCCTCCGGAACCCCTATCGCGTCGGGCATTTGTCCGCCGTTTGCGTTAACCATCGCGACATACTTGGGGATTACGCTCGAAGCGCCGTGGAGAACTATCGGGAAGCCCGGAAGCCGTACGGCGACCTCTTTCAATATATCGAAGCGCAGCTGCGGCTTAGTACCGGGCTTAAACTTATACGCGCCGTGGCTAGTGCCGATAGCTATCGCGAGAGAGTCGACCCCGGTGGATTTGACGAATTCCTCAACCTGATTCGGGTCCGTATATGCCGAGTTTTCAGCGGAGACGTTTACTTCGTCCTCTACTCCCGCTAAACGTCCCAATTCGCCCTCTACTACTACTCCCTTGTCGTGGGCGTAGTCAACTACGCGCTTCGTGACGGCTATATTCTCCTCAAACGAGAGGTGCGAACCGTCAATCATCACCGACGTAAAACCGCCGTCAACGCAGGATTTGCAAATGTCGAAGTCGGCTCCGTGGTCTAAGTGAACCACGATATCAAGCCCCGTGTCGGCTACCGCGGCTTCGATGAGCTTCATTAGATACACGTGCTTAGCGTATTTACGCGCCCCGCTCGAAACCTGCAGGATAAGCGGCGCGTTAAGTTCGCCCGCGGCTTCCGTTATCCCCTGTATTATCTCCATATTGTTTACGTTAAACGCGCCAATCGCGTAGCCGCCTTCGTAGGCTTTGCGAAACATTTCGCTGCTTGTTACCATTGCCATAGTTTTCTCCTTTTCGCCGTGGATAGTTGGTAGTTGGGGCGGGGATTGCCCCGCCCTTACGTTGTCTAGTACTTCCCGAAGCCGTCGTCGCTGCCGAAGTTTGCCGCACTTGGGGCTGCGGTGTAGGGACTTGCGCTTGCTACCGGTTTTGCGGCGGGGAGCTTCGGCTTTTTCGCGGCTGACGTCAGACGCGAACCGCTTGCGCCCGATAGCTTGAATTGTCCGATTAAGCCCTCGAGAACGTCGGACTGCGCGGAGAGTTCCTCAGCCGTCGCTGCGCTCTCCTGCGAGGTTGCTGAATTCTGCTGCACTACTTGCGCTACTTGGTCGATGCCCGTATTGATTTGCTCGATTGTAACGCGCTGTTCCTCGCTTGCGGTCGCTATGGCTTCCACAATCGTTGTGGATTCGTTGATACCCTCAACGATTTCGTTAAGGCTTGCGGAGGTTTCGGAGGCGATTTTGGCTCCGAGTTCCGCCTTTGACATACTATTCTCAATCAGCGCGCTGGTATCACTGGCGGCAGCCGCGGATTTGGCGGCGAGGTTGCGGACTTCTTCGGCTACTACCGCGAAGCCTTTGCCCGCGCTTCCGGCTCTTGCGGCTTCTACCGCCGCGTTAAGAGCGAGAATATTCGTCTGGAACGCTAAGTCGTCGATTACCTTGATAACTTTCTGGATATTCTGGCTTGCGTCGCTTATCTCCTGAACCGCCTGAATCATTTCGCTCATCTGCACGCTGCCTTTTTCGGCATTGGTGCGGACTGCCTCGGTGAGTTCCGCGGCGTGCGTAGCATCCTTAGCGTTGGTCTTAGTTTTTTCCGCAATCTCGTTGATTGAGCTGGAAAGCTGCTGTACCGCGGCGGCTTGCTGCGTCGAACCTTGCGCTAACGCCTGTGCGCTGTCGGAAATTTGCTTCGAACCGTCCGTTACTTGACCCGTGGCGGTATTTATCTGTCCGAACATATCATTCAGGCTTGATACCATCGTTTTCAGCGCGACACCGATAGTGTCCTTATCGCCGAGCGGCGTTACTTCGACCGTGAGGTCCTGAGCGGCTACGTTTTCGAGCAACGCTCCGTACGCCATAAATTTGCGCATCATCTTGCTGAACGCTAAGAGGCTTTGGGCAACTTCGTCCTTGAATTCCATTTCGCGGTGGAGGTCCTCGGTGTCCTGAGCGTTGAAGTGCAGATTCCCGGTTTCTCCCGCCTGTGTCAGGAACTTCTGCATAATAAGTATCGGCTTGCTGATAAGATTCGAGATGTAGATTGCAAGGAAAATAGCCGCTCCGAGGGCAATTACAAGGAAGACTATCAACATCGTCGTTACAAAAACCGACAGCGTAGCCATTTCAGCCGCTTGCTCATCTGTCGAGGCATCCATAAAGTCGGCAAGAGCTGTTACATCAGCTGCAAACGCGTCGATTATCGGTCCGTAATCCGCAACGGCTTTTGCGATTCCCGCTTCCATACTGCCGGTCGCACCTACTTCTGACTCGGAGGGAAGCAGCTGCGCCGCGGCTACGTCCGCTAAGAACTTATCGCGCCCCGCTCCGTAAGCTACGCGCTCCGCGATAATACTGTCGACAAGCTTCTGCGTTGCGTCAGTTTGAACCAGCGTGTCGATAGAGTCAATAAGCGCGGAGGCTTCTTCGACTAAGCCCGACAAATCCGTAATCTGGTTTTTGGCATTTGCGTCGTCGAAGATTGCCGTATACAGCGCAACTCCGCGGACGGCTGCACGCTGATGGTATACAGTCGCGAGAAGTTTCGCGCTGTAAATACCGATAGAAGCACGGTCATTGAGCAGTACGCCGCTAGACGTAAGAGACTGCGCGGCAACTATTCCGACTACGCCAACAGCGGCGGCAAGGATTGCGACAATGAGGAAACTGATAATAAGCTTCTGCGCGATTTTAAGGTTCTTCATCCTGTTGGTCTCCTTGTATAATATTTTTTTTGGTGAATGGTGTATGCAGTTAACAGATAACAGTTATCAGATAACAGATAACAGATACGCGGGGGAGGGACGTTGGGCGCGGTGCGGAGGAACGTCCTGCGGGGGACACCACCCCGCCTCTGCGGGAGGAACGCCCTGCCGGGGACACCACCCCGCCTCTGCGGAGGCACCCCTCCCGAGAGGGGAATGGGGCTTGGACGTTGGGCGTTGGCTGCGGCTTACAGGCGGCCGCGGACTGCCGCTATGAACTCTTGCGTGTTTACGCGTTTTACTTCGCGGTTGGCTAAACCCGCTAAGTCGGAGGTTACAACGCCGCTTTCTATGGTGTCGATAACAGCGTTTTCGAGCCGCCAGGCGAATTCCGTCAGCCGTTCTACTCCGTCGAGTTCGCCGCGCTTTTTGAGCGCGCCTGACCACGCGAAGATTGTGGCTACGGGGTTGGTGCTCGGCGTCTCGCCCTCGCGGTAGCGGTAGTAGTGGCGCGTAACGGTTCCGTGAGCCGCTTCGAACTCAAACTTTCCGTCGGGGGAGACAAGCACCGAGGTCATCATCGCGAGACTCCCGAAAACTGTGCTTACCATATCGCTCATAACGTCCCCGTCGTAGTTTTTCATCGCCCAAATGAAACCGCCGTGGCTGCGGATAACCCGCGCAACCGCATCGTCGATAAGAGTATAGGCGTAGTCAACATTCGGAAAGTCCTTGTGAGTATCGGCAAAAACCTCGCGAAATTTACCGTCGTATTTCTTGAGGATAGTGTCCTTAGCGGAAAACTTCAGCGGGAGCTTCTCGCTTTCGGCATAGCGGAAACAGGCTTCCGCGAAAGACTTTATCGACGCGATAGTGTTGTGATACTCAACGTCTAGCCGTCCGTCAGGCGAAATTCCCTCGATTGCGGTGTAAATATCGCCGTAAGCGTGGCGTGCGACTGTAATGGGCTTAGTCCACGCGGGAATTGCGGGAGTAATGAGCTTCGTGATAATGGGGGTTCGGAAAATGGTACCGTCGAGAGCCCCGCGGATAGTGGCGTTGGGAGATTTCCACATCTGCGTAAGGTGGTACTCCTCAACTCTCGCGGCGTTCGGCGTTATGGTCGCGCATTTGACGGCAATCCCGAGCCGCTTAGCGGCTTCCGCGGCTTCGTGAGTTACTCCGTCCTTAGTGGCTTCGCGGTTTTCCAGCCCCAGGTCGTAATATTCGGTATTCAGCTCAATAAACGGGCGAAGCAGTTCGTCCTTGACCCAGCCCCAAATTACGCGCGTCATCTCGTCTCCGTCAATCTCCGCGATTGGCTTCGGCATTGGTATCTTAATCGGCATAGACGTATTTCCCTCCTTTTGTTTGAAATAACAGTTATCAAATATCAATTGCCGCCTGACGGTAGTCGTTCATTAGGCAGCCGTTCAGCAGGATTCTGCGTTCGCTCTCGGTCATATCGTGGAGATAGAGCGTGAGCGCTTTGCGCTCGTCTCCTACATACGCCGCAATTTCGCGCTTTCCGGAGCGTATTTGTTCGCGGAGGTTCGGAATCTCAATCTCGGTGCCTACGAGGAAGCTGAAAATATCCGCGGGATTCACCGTAAACGGCACAATGCCCCAATTGATAAGGTTCGAGCGGTAGCGCTTAGTCGCGTACTCAACCGCGAAGTTCGCCTTACCGTTGAGAACAGCCTGACAGCTTGCGGCTTGTTCACGCGCCGAACCGTCACCCGGTTTCCGCGCGAAAATTGCCGAGAACGTACCCGCGGGAACGTCCTTAGCGAGCCTGACGTAATCGGGACAGCGGCGCGAAAGCGTAAACTCCGCGAGTTTAAGCGGATTTGAGCGATAGCTCGAAGTCTCGCCGGAGGGAATCAGCTCGTCCGTGGTGGTTACATCGTCCTGAATTGAGGCGCAAAGCTTCACGCGGAGAACGTCCGGCAAGGGCGCAATCTCCGGCCAATCGGCGATGTTAGGTCCAATCCGCAGCTCCGTCCCCGTCCCCGCCCCCGGACTGTTCACTGTTATCTGTTCACTGTTCACTGCGCGAAGCGCCGTCCCAGTCTCCGGACTGACCACTGACCGCTGACCACTGACCACTGCGGCATCGTTTGCAGCTGTTATTACGCCGCCGTTTGCAGCCGTTGCAGCTATCGACAGCGCGTCCATAAGAGCCACGAAAGCGGCTTGTCCGTCGCCCGGTTTCGAACCCTCGCGGTTGGGGAAGTTGCGCGTAGCGTGACGTATACTCAAACCCTTATGCGGCGGCGTATCTCCCGCGCCGAAGCAGGGACCGCAGAACGCGGGCTTAACCACGGCTCCGAAATCTAGAAACTTCCCGAAAACTCCGTTCTTAGTGAGCGTTTTAGCAATCGCCGCACTCGCGGGATATACGGAAAATTCGAACTCCGGCGGGACGGTTACATTCTCCGGGAGCAGTTCGGCGGCTTTCGTCAGTTGCTCCGTCAACCCTCCCGAACAGCCGCAGATTATCCCTTGGTCTGCGTAAACTTTGCCGTTTACGACCTTATCCGCTAAGCCCAGCGGTTCGAGATATTTGAGCGGTTCCGCGGTAAACTCGCGGAGCGTAACGGCGTTACTCGGGTGGAACGGAAGCGCAATCATAGGCTCCTGCGAGGATAAATCGAACTCCGCGAATCCGTCGTAAGCTGCTCCGTCAATCTCGGAGATGTCGTAAACCCAAATGGACGACAGACAGCTCGTTTCAGTAGTCATAACGTCGATATTAGCTTTATAATCTTCCGAAAGCGACGCGACACCGGGACCCGCGAATTCGAGAACTTTGTTCTTAGCGCGTCCGTCGGGGAAAAGCTCCGCGACCATTGAGATTGCCGCGTCGTGAGGTCCCACGCCCTCCGGAAGTTCGCCAGTAAGCCAGACGAGTATTACCTCCGGCGCGTCCACGTCGTAGGTATCGCGGAGCAGCTGCTTGACGAGTTCGCCGCCTCCCTCGCCGATTCCCATAGTTCCGAGATGACCGTAGCGCGTATGGCTGTCGGAGCCGAGAATCATCTTTCCGGGGGCTGCTATGTACTCGCGCATATACTGGTGACAGACAGCCGCGTTAGGCGGCACGTAGGTTCCGCCGTATTTCTTAGCGGCGGAAAGCCCGAAAGCGTGGTCGTCCGCGTTAATCGTCCCTCCGACCGCGCAGAGTGAGTTATGACAGTTAGTAAGAATATACGGCAGCGGGAACTCCGTCATCCCGCTTGCTCTCGCGGTTTGAATAATGCTGACGTAGGTGATATCGTGGCTCATAAGCGCGTCAAAGGTAATACGGAATTTGCCCTCGGGCGTCCCGGGCTTATTATGCGCGGAGAGGATTTGATACGATTTAGTCCTATCGCGCGAACCCGCGTCTCCGTTTATCGGCGAATCGCCCGCTATGTACACCTTTTTGGGGGAATATCTTATCATTGAAGCGTGAAACCTCCTCGAACATTCATCTTACATATTATTATACCTTTTTTATACACGTTTTGTCAACCCCCCAGAACCTAAATAAAACAAGTAAAAAACAGAAAAAACCCCTAAGCCCGATTTACAAGAAAACAGGGAGGTTCGGACCGCTAAGTCCGAACCCCCGCTCTATCTAATGTCTGCTAACTAAGTATCTGCTATCTGATATCTGCTATCTGATATCTGAATTATATGTGCATAGCGGCTTGGAAAGCCGGGTTGACAGCCATTGTGATGTTGCCGCCGACCTGTTTGCAGTCACCTACTACGTAGCACTCAGTCTCGGGGACTATATGGCGGAACGAATTGACCAAATCGGGATTCGTCTTGATTCCCATTGAGAGCAGTACGTTATCCGCGGCGATTTCTTTCGTAGTTCCGTCGGCTGTTTTGACTATCGCGCCGGTGTCGGTAACTTCCACGAGGGACGTTCCCCACTGAACCGCGATACCCTGTTCACCGAGGAATTGCGGGAGGTTCGACATCATAAAGCCCGGCTGCTGCATAATGTCGATGATTTCGACTTCTTTGCCGTCCGCGGCGAAGTCGAGAGCTGCTTCCATACCGACTTCGCCGGCTCCGACGATTAGCACTTTTTTGCCGATTTTAGAGCGGTATTTGGTTTCGGCGTCCGCAGCCCAGTACACTCCGGGCTTAGTGATTCCCGGTATGCTCTTCGGGATAATCGGCTCGGCTCCGAGCGCGATGATGAGAGCTTCGTAACCTTCGTTGGCAAGCAATCCGGGCGTAGCCTCCGTGTTAAGCAGCAAGCGGACTTTGCCGGTTTTGACGGCTTTCGTTGTTTGCGTTTCGAGCCATTTGAGGTAATCTTTCATATCGGGCTTAATCGGGGGTTCGGCAGCGGGAACTATGCAGCCGCCTACGCGGTCGGATTTTTCGTAGACCGTAACGTCGTGTCCGCGCTCGATAAGTGTCGTCATAGCCGTAAGACCGGCGGGACCCGCTCCGATGACCGCGACTTTCTTTTTGTTGCGCGCTACGGGAACTTCGCCGTCCTGAGTGAGGTAGCGCGTTAAGCCGGAAACCGGGTTAATAGCGCAGTTCATTTCCTTAGGACCGTTCGGACCGGGACCGCCTAAGCGTCCCGCGCAAGCGTTGCAGCGGAGACAAGGACGAATGTCCTCGGGGTGATTAGCGGCGGCCTTACGCGGGAGATCCGGGTCAGCCATAAGCGGACGGCACATAGCTACGAAATCCGCCCAGCCTTTGGAGAGAATCTCTTCCGCGAGGTCTACGTTAACTATCGAACCGACAGCCGTAAGGCGAATATCGCCCTGGAAGTAGTCTTTGACCTTTTCCGTCCAGTGAACGTTGAAGCCGCGAGCCTGCGTATAACCTTGCAGCCAGTAGCTCATATACGCCATCATTCCCTCGCTGTGAAGCCCCGCCGATACGTTGAACATATCGACGCCGTGGTCACGGAGGATTTTCATCAGTTTGAGCGTTTCCTCAAAGTGCATTCCATCCGGGATAATCTCATCGGCTGAAATGCGATAGTCGATAACGAAGTCTTTACCGCACATCTCGCGGGTTTTTTCGACTACTTCGATAGCGAAGCGCGCGCGGTTCTCGAGCGAACCGCCGTATTTGTCGGTGCGTTTATTGTAATGCGGCGAAGTAAACTGCGAGAGCAGATTGCCGTGACCGCCGTGCAGCAGCGCGATATCCATTCCGGAGCGCTTCATATTGTAACAGGCGTTAGCGTATTTCCAAACCGTCTCGTCAATCTTGGCTTGGTCCATTTCGATTGGGATGCGGACTTCGCGTCCCTCACGGGCTGCGCTCATTTTCTCCGTATCGCCCGGAATCGCGCTCGAGCTGAACGGAAGATGTCCGACAACTTCGAACTTTGTGTCCTTGCCGTTGTGGTTGACTTCGAGCGATGCGTGACACTGATATTCTTTCGCCATTTCAGTGTACCACGAAAGCGGAAGCGCGCAATGCTCGTTGATGAGGTCGAGCTGACACTCTTCGTCTTTACACTCGTTTCCGTCGATAGCGGAGTTACCGACGTAAAGTACGGACGCGCCCCCGCGGGCGAACATACGGAACCACTCCACAAATTGCGTCGTGACTAATCCGTCGGGGCTTGCGAGGTTAGGACTGGGCGGCGCGAGGATAATGCGGTTCTTGAAGTCCACCCCGTTGATGTTAATCGGGCTGAACAGATGCGAGTACTTTGAGTATGCCATAAGTGTAGTCTCCTTATGTAGTTTTTTGTTTTAGATACATTGTAACACAACAGACAGCAAATGTCAAATGACAAATAACAGATATCGAAGTTTTTGCAAAGCGGCTGTATTGTAAGCGATGATTAACGCGGGCAGAACGCAGCCAAACGTCCAAACCCCCGCGACTGTTCACTATTCACTGTTCACTGTCCACTGCGAAACGCTATGGCTTCAATCTCTACGCTTACTCCCTTGGGGAGCGCGGCGACAGCTACGCAGCTTCTGGCGGGGGCGCCCGTAGCCGCTCCGCCCGAGAGGTACTTTGCGTAGATACCGTTGAAAGCCGCGAAATCGCCCATATCAGTCAGGAAGCAGGTAGTTTTCACCACGTCCGTCGGGTCGAATCCGGCTTCGTTGATTACCGCCAAGAGGTTTTTGAGCGCAAGCTCCGTCTGGGCTTCGATTCCCGCGGGAATTTCACCGCTTACGGGGTCAACGGGTATCGCGCCCGAGCAGTACAGCGTTTTTCCCGCGCCCTGCGTGAGAATCCCCTGCGAATATGGTCCGATAGGCGCGGGAGCTTTGTCTGTTAGAATTTTTGACATTGTGAGTGTTCCTCCTAATATGTGTAAAGTTTCAAATTAACGCTGCTTACCACAACGCGGCTCTCGCCGGGCATAAGCGCGAAGTAGTTATCGCTGATAAACGCCGGGAGCTTTTCGGGTACGAGCCGCACCTGAACCGCGGGAACCGTTCCGTTATTCGTCACGGTGTACGTATCGCCGTTCTTCGTAAGCGTGAGATTCTCGGGATTCAGCTTGTACAATTCGCGGTAGTCCTGATAGAC
>JAISLB010000173.1 GCA_031260685.1 Oscillospiraceae bacterium
GCGGAAAATCTCCGAAAATCCGGCCGCGGTTGTATTGCTGTCCTTAGCGGGAACTTCGGCAAATCCTTCGCCGATACGACTGATTGTTGGACTCATACTCACACCTTTTTAGCAGTTGACATAACGTGACAAATTGCGCCATATTTTTGCGCGAACGGAGACGCTCTTACCGCGCAGCCGCGGTTAATTGTATATCAAGTTCACAAGCTTGTTTTTGACGACGATAGCTTTACGGAACGTCAGACCCTCGAGAAATTTCGCGGCCTTTTCGTCGGCTTTGGCGGCGGAAATAACAATTTCGTCGGGGCTGTCAGTTGGGAGAACGATAGTCCCGCGGAGTTTGCCGTTGACTTGGATTGCGATAGTTTTTTCATCGTCCGCAAGCAGCGCCGGGTCATATTCGGGCCAGCTCTCGCCGCTGACTTCGCCGGAGAGTCCGAGCGTTTTCCAGTTCGCTTGGGAACTCGACGGCGCAAAGGGATAGAGCAAGGTCAGAAGCGGCTTCAAATCGGCGAGTGCCGCGCCCTTGTCGTAGAGTTCGTTCAGCAGGCTCATCATCGACGCAATCGCCGTGTTGAATTTCAGCAGTTCTATATCGTCGGTAACTTTTTGTATCGTCTTGTGGAGCGCGTTCTCGCAGCGCGATTTATTGAGCAGCGGCTTCTCGCAGAGCGCGGCAACACGGTCAAGAAAACGTCTGCAACCTTTGATAGCATCGTCTGACCATTTAGCGGGCTGTTCGAAGTCTCCGACAAACATTATATAGAGCCTTAGCGTATCCGCGCCGTATTTCCCGATTACTTCCTCGGGAGTTACCATATTGCCGATTTTACCTGTTTTAGGATTGACGGCTTTGCTGGATTTCGCCATTTTCTGACCGTCCCAGCCGAGAATCATTCCGTGGCTGGTACGTTTAGCATAAGGCTCGGGGTTCGGAACAACGCCGATGTCATAGAGAAAGCGATGCCAAAAGCGCGAATACAACAAATGAAGCGTCGTATGCTCCATACCGCCGTTGTACCAATCGACCATTCCCCAATGCTTCAATGCTTCGGGGCTTGCGATTGCCGCTTTATTACGCGGGTCCATATAACGCAAATAGTACCAGCTGGAACCCGCCCACTGCGGCATTGTATCAGTCTCACGGGTTGCGGAACCTCCGCAGCAGGGGCAAGTTGTCTGCACCCAATCAGTCATTTGCGACAGCGGCGATTCTCCATCGTCGGTAGTTTCGTAGCTCTCAACCTCCGGGAGCAACAGCGGAAGCTCACTTTCGGGGAGCGCAACATATCCGCATTTTTCGCAGTAAACCACGGGAATCGGTTCGCCCCAGTAACGTTGACGCGAAAAAACCCAGTCGCGAAGCTTGTAGTTAGTCTTTGCGGTTCCCAAACCTTTTTCCGCTAGCCACTCTATCATTTTCGCTTTGGCTTTGCTAACGCGTAAACCATCGAGAAACGCGCTGTTGACGGCAACGCCGTCGCCCGTATAGGCTTCGGAAGCTACGTCGCCGCCGGAAACTACCTCAATTATCGGCAGATTGTACGCTTTAGCAAACTCCCAGTCGCGGGTATCGTGACCGGGAACAGCCATTATCGCGCCGGTTCCGTAGCTTGCAAGTACGTAGTCCGCTGCAAAAATCGGGATCTCGCCGTTAGTAGCGGGATTGACCGCGCGGACGCCCTTAATCTCAACGCCGGTCTTGTCTTTGTTAAGTTCGGCGCGTTCGAAATCGGACTTACGGCTCGCGGCGGTGATATAGGCTTGTACCTCGTCCCAATTAGTGATATTAGGGCGAAGCTTCTCCAAAATAGCGTGTTCCGGAGCGATAACCATATAAGTAGCCCCGAATAAAGTGTCAGGACGAGTGGTATAGACAGTCAGCTGCTCATTATTAACAGTTAACTGAAAACAGACTTCCGCGCCTGTGGACTTACCAATCCAGTTCTTTTGCTGGGTTTTGGCGCGTTCGATATAGTCTACGCTTTCTAAGCCGCCGAGCAGCTTCTCCGCGTAGTCTGTAATTTTGAGCATCCACTGGCTTTTTTCTTTGCGGACAACGGGAGCGCCGCAGCGTTCGCACACTCCGTCCACTACCTCCTCGTTGGCTAAAACGCACTTACAGCTTGTACACCAATTGACGGGCATCTTAGCTTTATACGCCAAGCCCCGCTTGAACATCTCGAGAAAAATCCACTGCGTCCACTTGTAGAAGTCAGGGTCGGTGGTCGTAACTTCCCGCTCCCGGTCAAAGCTATAGTTGATAGCGTCGCATTGCTTCCGGAAGTGTTCGATGTTGCGTTCTGTAACTACTTTCGGGTGGATTTTGTTCTTTATCGCGTAGTTTTCGGTAGGCAGTCCAAACGCGTCAAAACCGAAAGGGAACAGAACTTCGTAACCCTCCATACGGCGTTTACGCGCCAAAATATCCATAGCGGTATACGGACGCGTATGACCGATATGCAGTCCGTCGCCCGAGGGATAGGGAAACTCCACCAATATATAGTATTTGCCTTTGCCGTGATTATGAGATGACATAGTTCACCAGATGGTTAGTGGTCAGTGGTTAGTGGTTAGTGCGGCAGACGGCTGCTTGGTTATTTCGAGAGAATGTTCAGCAGCAGCGTCAGCCCGACAAAAACGAGAGCCGCGTACTTAGTGATACGCGCAAGCTTAGCGTCAACGCTTTTGGCTTTATTTTTAGAGAGAAAAGTGTCCGCTACACCGGCGATAGCGCCGGACAGTCCCGCGCTTTTGCCCGACTGCATTAGGACTATCGCAGTGACTAAAAGCCCCGAGAGCAGTTGGACAACGGTTAGTATTGTAACCCACATAGTTTGAGAACCCCTTTGTAATAATTTGTAGAATTTTGTATACACGCTTAATCTTACACAATAGTTTAACACAATGTTAATGATTTGTCAAGTGCCAATAGAGCCGGTCGTGTGAAAAAAACTGTTTTTTCACCTCTTAGCTCAGCAGCGCCGATACATCTAGGTCAGCA
The DNA here is from genome assembly GCA_031260685.1 of Oscillospiraceae bacterium. Classification (GTDB taxonomy): domain Bacteria; phylum Bacillota; class Clostridia; order Oscillospirales; family Oscillospiraceae; genus JAISJH01. The sequence goes on from JAISLB010000173.1 coordinate 3,005, forward strand.
TATTCCGGAGCGTAGTCGGTTTCGATTTCGGCAGCCCACGCAAGCGCCATATCCTGTGAGGCTTTTGACTGCGCATAGCCGCGGAGCGTCGTCCCGATGCCGATAATCTCCATATCGGGGTCAAGCGGCAGCCGCAGGATTACCGAGTAGCCGTCCTCAATGTCCGTCGGCTCACTGAATTCGTATTCCGCGAGTGCCTGAGTGGTTGTCGTAAAGGCTTCGCGCATTGTTCCGGGAACCCACTGGTAGCCGTCGGGGTTTGAGACTGACCCGCCGTCCTGCGAAAGCTCACGCATACGGGTATCGTAGAGTTCGAGCATAACAGCTTGGTCATCCGCAACCGCGAGAAGCTCGTCGTAGACGTCAGTAGCTTGTTTGAGAGCTTCGGCGATTAGTTCGTCCGAGAGCGGTGTTGTACGGTCGGCTTCTTTTGTCTTGAACAGGATATGTTTTGCGCGGAGAACTTCGAATTCAGTTCCCGCGGCGGCTATATCCTCGTCCGTGGGTTCAATCTCGGAGATAATCGTCTGAAAATAGATGGATATCTCCATAAGCCATTGTTCGTAAGGGCTGGTGATATTCTTTTGAATGTATTCTGTTTGCTCCTCGGAAAGCGAGAGATTTTGCTCTTTGGCTTTGGCGGCGACAGCGTGGTACATACGTATGCTTGTTTCGGACTCGCTCTTGATATAGTCCCAGTCGGGATTATCGGGGTCAGGTTCTTGCGATAGGAGCGAGCGCGCCCAATATTTGAACTCTTTCTCGTGAATGTCTTCGCCGGCTAGGGTGAATACAACTTCGCCCTCGGGTTCAGTGACGTAATCGGGAAGCTCAAAGGGGTCCGTGGATTCGGGGGAGGGGATAGCCGCGGTAGCGTCCCCGGCGGGGGGCTGCGTAGTTTCCGCGGTTTCCTTCGGCGAACAAGCAGCTGCGGAACCCGCGATTAACAGAAGTGACAATAACAGCGTTGATATGCGTTTCATTTGATTCTCCTATATGTTTATTGAAATATTGCCTTATACAGCGCGTCTCCGGTGGGTTCGACGGGGATAACGTTAACTCCGAGTCTTTCGGACGCTTGAGCTACCGTTACGTCGTCGAGAAATACGTCCTCTCCGGAGCGCAGCATTGAGCTTGGGATTAAGAGCGTCTGACCTTTCGGGAGCTTACCCGTGAGCTGGGCGATTAGGTCGCCGCCCGTGACTAAGCCCGCGACAGTGACCGTATTGCCGAAAAATTCGTTCTCTATCGCATAGACAGTAACGCCCGAGCTTTTCAGCAAGTTGCGCAGGAAAGGCGCGGAAGCCGTTCCGGTTGCTGCGGAGATGTGCGCCGCGGCTCCCGGCACTATCGATTTGCCGCGTATGTTCTTTTTGTACGCGGTTTCAAGCTTGCGCAGCAGTCCCACACCGTTTTCTATCTGCGGAAACTTTCCGTAGCTGCCGTACTTAGGAAGCGGCAGGTCAGCCATTAGGTAGAATTCGTCGGCGCACCATACGGGGAGCCGCTTCTCCGCGCGGAAGCTTTCGGTGATGTTGATTACGTCCTCGGCTTCGTGAGTTGTCACCGGACGCAGCTTCGGAAGCCCCTCGCGGTGTTTGGTGAGTCCGACGGGAACTACCGCAACGGAGCCGACGCCTTTCGGCAAGTCGCTCAGCGTCTGCGTGAGCATTGTACCGTTGTTATAAGCCGGTACGACGACAATTTGGCAGTGAAGCTCAATTCCGCCGTCTATGAGCCGCTTTAACAGCGGAACAATACCGTCGGCGTGTCTGTTGCCGAGCATTCGGCAGCGAAGTTCATCGTTAGTGCTGTGCACCGAAACGTAAAGCGGAGAGATTTTGAGGTCGATGATACGCGAAATCTCACGCTCTGACAAATTTGTCAAAGTGACGTAGTTGCCTTGCAGAAAACTAAGCCGCGAGTCGTCGTCTTTGAAGTAAAGCGTATCGCGCATACCTTTCGGAAGCTGGTCAACGAAGCAAAACACGCAGTTATTAGCGCAGCCGCGTTCCGAATCCATAAGGTAGCTGTCAAAGGTTATCCCGAGCGGTTCCAAAGCGGGGTTGACAATCTGATAGAGCTTTGTTTTTCCGCCGCCTGTGAGTGTTTGCAGTACGCAGTTTTCCCCCGGGGAAAAATACATATAGTCAAGCACGTCCCTAATCTGTTTGCCGCTTATGGCAACGAGTTTTTCGCCGGGAACCACTCCCGCTTTTCCCGCGGGACTAGACGGGCTTACTGATTGTATCGTCGTCATAAACCATCTCTCTCCTGCTGGTAATCGTGAAGCTGCCGTCGGCTTTGCGGCAGACTACGCGCTCTATTCCGGCGTTAATGATTACCCTGCGGCACATACTGCACGGAGCCGCGTCAAGCAGTTCGCCCGTTGAGCCTAAACGCCCTACGAGATAAAGCGTTGAGCCTATCATTTCGTTTCTCGCCGCGCTGATTATCGCGTTAGTCTCGGCGTGAACCGAGCGGCAAAGCTCGTAGCGTTCGCCCTGAGGGATTTTCAGCTCATCGCGGAGACAACGTCCTAAATCGGAGCAGTTCTTGCGTTCCCGCGGAGCACCGTTATAGCCTGTCGCGATGATTTCGTCGTTGTTGACGATTATCGCTCCGTAAATACGGCGGAGACAGGTGCTGCGGACGGCTATAGCGTCCGCGATATCAAGGTAGTAGTTGGGTTTGTCCACACGTGCCATAAGATTTGCCCCTTTCTTGCGAAGTGGTTCGCTGTTCAGTGTTCAGTGTTCAGTGGTTAGTGGTCAGTGGTCAGTGGTCAGTCCCGGTGATTTGGGCGTAGGTTGCGTAATCCGGGCGAGGCAAGCCTCGCCCCTACTCTGCCCACTGCCCACTGCCCACTGACATCTGAACTACATTTCCATTATTACGGGCAGTATCATCGGATTGCGCTTAGTTGTTTTATACAGATATTGCGAGACCGAGGCTTTTGTGGCGTTCTTAATCGTCGTCCAGTCAAAGACGTTGTTATCGCGGCATTGCGCTATGGCGTCGTTGACCACTCCGCGAAGGTCGTCTATCAGCGTTGAGGCTTCCTTTACATAGACGAAGCCGCGGGTTATAACGTCCGGACCGGAGATTACGCTGCGGTCCTCGGCTGATAGTCCTACGACAATGACGAGCATACCGTCCTCGGCTAAGTGTTTACGGTCGCGGAGAACTATGCTGCCTACGTCGCCCACTCCGCTGCCGTCAACAAGCAAACGCCCTGACGGGACGGTGCCGTTCAGCTTGATGTCCTTGCGTGAGACTTCGATAATTTTGCCGATGTCGCTGATTACGACGTTATCGGCGGGGATTCCCATATCTTTCGCGATTTCAGCGTGCAGTTTCAAATGCCGGTGTTCTCCGTGAACGGGGATAAAGAACTTCGGCTTTACGAGCGCGAGAATGAGCTTCAGCTCCTCCTGAAATCCGTGTCCCGAAACGTGAAGCTCGTCCACCGAGCGGTAGAGGACTTCCGCGCCCTTACGGAAAAGCTCGTTGACGATTTTGCTCACAGTGGTTTCATTGCCCGGAACAGCCGACGCGGACATAACTACGCGGTCCCCGGGTTCGATTGCGATATACTTATGACCGGAAAACGCCATTCGGTACAGCGCGGACATTGTCTCGCCCTGACTGCCGGTCGTAATGATTACCTGCTTGTCTATGGGATAGTTCTTGATTTGACCTATATCCACGAGCGTATTCTCGGGGATTGTCATATAGCCCAGTTCCGTAGAAACCCGAAGCATATTCTCCATCGAGCGTCCCGTAACGGCTACTTTACGTCCGTAGCGCGCGGCGATGTCCATAATTTGCTGGACGCGGTGAACATTTGACGCGAAAGTCGTTACGATAATACGGTTCTTACAGCTTTCGAACAAAGTGTCAAAACGTACTCCGACACGCCGTTCAGACGTTGAGAAGCCCGTACGCTCGATATTGGTAGAGTCGGACAAAAGCGCGAGTACGCCTTTGCGTCCGAGTTCCCCGAAGCGCGTGAGATCCGTTATATCGTCGTTTATCGGCGTCGGGTCAATTTTGAAGTCGCCCGTCTGAATTAGTATACCGACGGGACTGGTAATCGCAAAGGCTACGGAACCCGCGATACTGTGATTTACGTGGATAGGTTCCACGCTGAAACAGCCCGCCTTGTAGCTTTTTCCGGTTTCAATCTCTATCAGTTCCGCGATATCCATTAGCTTATGCTCGGAGAGCTTGATTTTAATCAGCCCGAGCGTCATAGGGGTTCCGTAGATAGGAGCCGTAATATCCTGCAAGAGATACTGCAAGCCGCCTATGTGGTCCTCGTGACCGTGGGTCAGGAAAATGCCGCGGAGCTTCTCCCTGTTTTTGGAAAGATACGTAACGTTCGGGACTACTACGTCCACTCCGTACATTTGGTCGTCCGGGAATCCAAGTCCGCAATCGACAATGATGATGTCGTTTTTGTATTCGTAGGCGGTGAGGTTCTTTCCGATTTCGTTTAACCCGCCGAGCGAGATGATTTTGAGTTTGTCAGCCATATTCTCCTCTTTCAGTTTGTTTGTGGATAGTTGTATAGTTGTATATTTAGTTAATAGCGCGCCGGAACTCAAGCCGCCGTACGCTAGTAATTACAAAGTAACGATTATTATACCACATCGGCGTCAAGATGTCAAGCGCATTTAGCCGAGGGCGAAAAGTTTGTCCGGGACGCTTGCATTTATCGTTTAATAATGCTATAATATGGTAGGTTTACGTTATCTGACGGAGGTGCGTTATGAAAAAGTTGTTTCAAATTGTCTTTACGCTTATACTGATATTCTCGCTCGCGGCGGCTTGCGGAACTCCCGGGGAAACCGCAGAACCTACGGCTGCCGCAACTCCGCTGATTACGCCGGAACAGTCTCCACCGCAAACGCCCGTAGTTACACCGGAGCTAACGCCCAAGGCAACTCCGGAGCCTACACCCGAGGTTACGCCGGAACCAATCCCCGCGGTAACTCCGCAGCCAACGCCCGCGGTTACACCGCAGCCGGTTCCCGCGGCAACTACGCGGCCGGAGCCTGTTTTTGACGACTCGCTATTTTGGGATTTTTACATCGCGGACGTTATACTCGATTCCGGAGACGGAAATATTTACGTTGAAATCGAGAATACTATGTACGCAAAGTTTGAAACTGTTTTCGCTGTTATACCCGCGGACTACGCAACGGCTTACTTCGAAAAGCTGTACGTCGGTTCGACGCTGTCGCTCAATATCAACGCCTACGCGGAATACTTAGACGATGAGATACTGCTATACCCCAACGCGGACGAAGTATTCGCCAAATAGCGGGGGGAACCTTGGCAGCCGCGTTAGCGGCAGCGTATTTCGGTGCTTTCAAACCCGTTGACATTTTGAGGATTCCGTGTTATAATGTATTTCGGAATGGTGGTGGAGCGTTGCGTATACTCGCTGTCTCGGATGTTGAGAGCAATTTCATTTGGGAACACTTCGACCCGGAGGTTTTTCGCGGAGTTGACCTTATCATATCCTGCGGGGATTTGAAATCGTCTTACCTGCAGTTTTTGGTGTCGATGATTCCCGCTCCGCTGTTCTATATCCACGGCAATCACGACGGACACTATATGACTATGCCGCCGCTCGGCTGTATCTCAATCGACGGTTTAGTGGCGCAGTTCCGGGGGTTGCGAATCGGCGGACTGGGCGGTTGCCGAGGTACCCGTCCGGACGGTATGCAATACACCGAAATCGCAATGGCGCGGAGAGTTCAGCGTTTCCGGCGCGAAATCAAACGCTCACGCGGGCTTGACGTTTTCGTTACTCACGCTCCGCCGACAGGTTTCGGGAGCGAGGACGACGAATTTCACGCCGGTTTCGACTGTTTCCGCAATCTGACGCTTGAGTATGAGCCGGATTTGCACCTCTACGGTCACGTTCATCTCTCCGGGAACCCGGTCAATAAGCACGCCGCCGGAACGCTCGGCAAAACCAGCGTAGTCAACTGCACAGGATACCGCTTTATCACGATTAACAATTAGCAAATAACAAATACGTTGGTTTGGAACGCGTCCCGCGTCTTGCGCTCGTCTCTGCTATCTGCTATCTGATATCTGCTATCTATAATAACTAAACATATAAGGAGACACCACAATGAAAATCAAAGCAGCAGTCACACGCGAAAAAGGCACGTTCAAATTTGAGGACGTTGAACTCGCCGCGCCGAAAGCCGGTGAAGTCCTCGTCAAACTCGTAGCGACGGGAATCTGCCACACTGATACCGCCGTTATGAACCAGTACCTCCCGGTAACGTTCCCAATGGTTCTCGGACACGAGGGCGTAGGAATCGTCGAAGCCGTAGCCGAGGGAGTTTCCGGGCTTGCCAAGGGCGACAAAGTTATCCTCACTTTCCCCTCCTGCGGTCATTGCGAACATTGCGAGGAGGGACATCCCTATTCCTGCGACGATAACTTCAATATGTTCTTCGGAGGAAACTACCGCGACGGTACAAAGCGTCTTACGGGAGCCGACGGAGCCGGCATCGGAGTTCTCTTCGGACAGTCGAGTTTTGCTACCTACGCCGTAGCCAATCAGGACAACGCGATTAAGGTCGACGTTACCGAGGAACAGCTCAAAGCTCTATGTTCGCTCGGCTGCGGAGTTCAGACAGGCGCGGGAGCCGTACTGAACCGTATGAAACCGCGTCCCGGCTCGTCAATTGCGGTCTACGGCTGCGGAGCTGTCGGACTTGCGGGGATTATGGCTGCGAAAATCGCCGGCTGCTCGACGATTATCGCTATCCACGGTTCCAAGGGCAAGGAAGAAGCCTTAGAGTTCGGGGCTACGCACACTATCAACGGACGCAAAGAGGACGTAAAAGCCAAAATCCTCGAAATCACCGGCGGCAAAGGTTCCGCGTATGCTCTCGAATCAAGCGGTCAGCCGAATCTCGCGGTAACTATGCTCGACTGTATGGCGAAAGAGGGTCTCGCGGTAACGGTCAGCGTAACAGCCGACGCGGAAGTCCCCATTCGTCTTGAGCCGCAGATTATGAACCCGAGCGTAACTTTCGCGGGATGTGTCGAGGGACACAGTAACCCGAAAGTGTTCATTCCGGAGCTTGTAAAATTCTTCAAAGAGGGACGTTTGCCGGTAGACAAGATGAACAAATACTACAAGTTTGACGAAATCGAAAAAGCGTTCGAAGAATCGCACACAGGCGGCGTACTGAAACCGATACTGCTGTTCTAACCAAAGGAGGCGCGCAATGTATCAAACAAGAGAACTTACTGAGGAACTTGAAATGTCGAATAAACAATACGATTCTATTGTCAGGTCTGTCTATACCATAGTAAAGTTAGCACAGGGCGATTTAGAAACGACCCTGCTCTCGATTTCTGAAATGCTGACTGAAGACAAAGACCGTGAACGCTTTGTGAAACAGACAAAGGACTATATCGCGCAGCGCAAAGCAAAACAGCAGGAGAAATAAATATCAGATAGGGGCAACGCGTATGTTGCCCCTAACAGTTAGGTAATAAATAATGAATCTCAATACAAACTACAAGAAGTTACAGGACAGTTACCTCTTTGTTGAGATAGCTGAAAGGGTTGCGCGCTACAAGACGGAGAATCCGGGAGCCGAGGTAATACGGCTCGGTATCGGCGACGTAACGCGTCCGCTCGGGAAAACAGTTGTCGAAGCGCTGAAAGCCGCTTCGGACGAAATGGGAACTGCGGAGGGCTTCCGCGGCTATTCGCCCGACAGCGCGGGTTATCCCTTTCTCAAAAACGCGATTGCGGAATATTATAAGTCGAAGCTCGGCGTTGATTTGCACCCCGATACGTTTCAGGTGAACGACGGCGCGAAGTCCGATTTAGGCAACTTCCTTGATATTTTAGGGCATAGCCGCGTACTTGTACCCGACCCTGTGTATCCCGCGTATGTCGATACTAACATCACCGCCGGAAACGAGATAATCTATATGGCAGGGAACGAGAACAACAACTTTCTGCCGATGCCGGATTACGCGATTGACGTGGATGTAATTTATCTTTGTTCGCCTAATAACCCCACGGGCGCGGTATATTCAAGGGAACAACTTGCCGAATGGGTAAAATACGCGCGTCATACGTCGGCGATTATACTGTTTGACGCGGCTTACGGAGCGTTTATCCGCGGCCCCGAGCTTCCCGCGTCTATATTCTCAATCCCGGGAGCGGAGAAGTGCGCGGTAGAGTTCGGGACATTGAGCAAAATGGCGGGTTTTACGGGTACGCGCTGCGGCTGGACCGCTATCACAGAGTATCTGGTACGCAACGGAGAGAGTATAGCAAAATTGTGGTTCCGCCGCCAATCGTTTAAGTTCAACGGTGTCGCTTACGTAATACAAAAAGCCGCCGAAGCCGCGCTCTCACCCGCGGGGCTTGCAGACTGCCAAGCTGCTATCGACTATTACGCGGGAAACGCGGAGGTTATTACGAACGCGCTTGAAAAGGCGGGAGTAAAATACTGCGGAGGCGCCAATTCGCCCTATGTTTGGCTCAAATGCCCGGACGGTTTGAGTTCGTGGGACTACTTCGATTATCTGCTGAAAGAGAAAAATGTCGTAGGTACCCCGGGAGCCGGTTTCGGAGTAAACGGCGAAGGCTGGTTCCGTCTGACTTCGTTCGGAACGCGTGAGAATACCGAGAAAGCCGCTACGCGTCTCGCGGGGTGAGGATATGGAATTACGGAAAATAAAAATCTATCTTGATACATCTGTGTTGAGTTATCTTGAACAGATTGACGCGCCCTATAAAACTGCCGAAACCTTGGAGTTATGGGACGTGTTTAGGACGCGCGACGATGTGGAAATTCTTATTTCAAACATTGCACTTGAAGAATTCAGCGAAACAAAAGAACCTAAACGTTCGCGAGTATTAGATTTAATTGGTACTCTTGCATACAAACGTATTCAAGAAACCGATGAACATAGACGGCTGGCTCAAGTTTATCTCGACGCAAACGTTTTAACAGGTAAGAGTTTTGAAGATTTACGTCATATTGCTGTTGCCGTTAGTTACGGTTGCAAATATATAGTCAGTTGGAACTTCAAACATTTTGTAAATCCGAAAACAATAGACGCAGTAAACGCCGTTAGTCTTGCTAATAATTTGCCGCAAATACAAATTTTGTCACCAAGTATGTTACTGGGAGGATTTTAGTTATGAAAACCTATGAAAAACTGACAATCGATGATATTCACGAAATTCGCCGTAACAACGATATACGTTTTGCGGGTCGTACCTGGGAAGAGCGCGTTGCAGCTACGAATGAGGCTGCAGATAGAGTGCAGGCGGAGATTGACGTACTTCGTGCGCGGAGACTTTTCCAAGAAGTAACAGCTCAAAGGACAACAAACTTATGAAATACATCTTTATCACAGGCGGCGTAGTTTCGGGCTTAGGCAAGGGGATTACCGGAGCTTCGCTCGGGCGTTTGCTTAAACAACGCGGTATTACGGTTCGTATGCAGAAGCTTGACCCGTATCTCAATATCGACCCGGGAACTATGTCGCCCTTTCAGCACGGCGAAGTTTTTGTTACGGACGACGGCTCGGAAACTGACCTCGACCTCGGTCACTACGAACGTTTTGTCGATGAAGCGGTTGACAAAACCTCGAACGTAACCGCGGGACGAATCTATCAGTCTGTCATTAACAAAGAGCGGCGCGGGGACTATCTCGGGGCAACGGTGCAGGTTATTCCGCACGTAACTAACGAGATTAAGTCCTTTATCAAGCAAACCGCTTCCGACGGAACAGCCGATGTGATAATAACCGAAATCGGCGGCACGGTGGGCGATATTGAGAGCCGCCCGTTTTTAGAGGCAATACGTCAGGTTCGCGCGGACGCGGGGCGCGGAAACGTTTTGTATATCCACGTGTCGCTGTTACCGTTTATATCAGGCTCAAACGAGGTCAAGACTAAGCCGACGCAGCACAGCGTCAAGGAGCTGCTGTCGATTGGCATACAGCCGGACATAATCGTTTGCAGGGCGGATTTGCCGATTGACAACTCGGTTCGCGAGAAGCTCGCGCTGTTCTGTAATATCGCGCCGGAGTGTATAATCGAGAACTCTACGGCTGATTTGCTCTATGAGATTCCGCTGCTGCTTCAAAAAGAGGGTCTAGATACGGTAGTCTGCGACCTCTTGGGCTTGAAAAAGTCCGAACCGGACCTCACGGAGTGGACGGCAATGGTTACACGCGCGAAAAATCTCACCTCCAAGGTGAAAATCGCGCTTTGCGGCAAATACGTTGAGCTGCACGACGCGTATTTATCAGTTGCGGAGGCATTGCGCCACGCGGGTTTTGAGAATAACGCGGACGTAGAAATCAAGTGGGTAGATACGGAGCTTGTCAACGACGAAAACGCAGCCGAAATCCTTAGCGGCTGTACGGGGATTCTCCTCCCGGGAGGTTTCGGGGACAGAGGCATTGACGGTATGATAAGCTGCGTGCGCTATGCCCGCGAGAACCGGGTTCCGTTCTTTGGAATTTGCTTGGGGCTGCATATGGCTGTAATCGAGTTTGCGCGTAATGTCTGCAAATTGGCGGGAGCGCACACTATCGAGGTTGACCCCGATTCTCCGCATAAAGTCATAAACATTATGGAAAATCAGAAGTCCGTGACAAATCTCGGCGGCACAATGCGGCTCGGCAAATACCCCTGCGTACTTAAAGAGGGAAGCTTCGCGTATAGCGCGTATAAGGTTCCGTCAGTGAGCGAACGTCACCGCCACCGCTACGAGGTTAATAACGACTACCGCGATAGGCTGCAGCTTGCGGGATTGTCGCTCTCGGGTTTATCGCCGGACAGCGAGCTTGTAGAGATAATAGAGCTTCCGGACCAGCCGTGGTTTGTCGGAGTACAGTTCCACCCGGAGTTCAAGTCGCGTCCTAACCGCGCACATCCGCTATTTCGCGAGTTCGTGAAAGCCGCGCTGACAGCGGTAAGCGGCTAGCAGCTAGCAGACGGCGAACAGTAAGAACGTAGGCGCGCGGCAAGTTTCGCCCGGTATAAACACGCTGTAGACGTCGGCAATTATGGAGGTTCAATATGGAAGTTGCGGAGAGAACAGTTAACATCGGCGAACAGCCGACAACAGCCAAACCGTGGTATGTCAATTACACAGGGAGAATCCCAGCCCCGGATGCGCCCGACCGCGCAGCGTGGGTAACGATTATGCTTGATGTTTTGGGTAATACTCCGGGAGAAAATTACGGCGCAACAGATATGTTGAGCATTACTGAAGACGAAGTGCTTGACTATTGTGTCGCGATATTTAAGCCGAGGGGACGGAGGGACTAAATGCGTGTAATGGTCGACGCAAATATTCTCTATTCGGCGATTCTTTATCCGGGCAGGCGAGTAGATATAGCGTTACAACTTGCTCTCAATAATCACACGTTAGTAATTTCGACCTTTACAAAAGAAGAAATTTTCAGAAAAGTAGAGCAAAAAGCTCCCGCACAACTTTTTCGAGTCTACGTTTTCTTCGAACAGACACAGTACGAGCTTGTACAGACGCCCGCGGATATTGCACCGGGGCTGTTCAGCATACGTGACCCTGACGATTACCCCGTTCTCTATTCGGCAATCGTTGCGGACGTTGATATACTCATAACCGGGGATAAGGATTTCGCCGAGGTTCGCGTTGACAAACCCGAGATTCTCACCCCGGCGCGGTTTCTTGAAAAATACGCCGCTGCTACATAATGATATCTTGCGGCTTCGCAAAACGATTGAGGTACACCACTATGCGCTTAGACAAATACCTGAAAGTTACGCGCTTAATTAAGCGCCGAACTGTCGCTAACGACGCCTGCGACAAGGAACACGTAGCCGTCAACGGCAAAGTTGCCAGAGCAAGCTACGAGGTTAAAACGAACGACATTATCGCAATCCGCTACGCCGCTAAGACCGTTACGGTTAAAGTAACGGATTCGAGCGACCGGGGAGCGGCTTTCGAAGCAATAGCGACATAGGGGCGGGCTGCTAAAAACCCGTCCCTAGTGATTTTCCGCTTGCCGCTTAGTATTTCTTTGCGGGAAGCGATTTTGCCGCGCCGCGCTGCGAAGCCGTTTCGGCGTCTTTCAGCTTGAAACTGCGAAGCTGTTCCTCGAGCGAAACTGACAGTCCGCTAAGTTCCTGAGCGTATATGCTGCTCTCACGGGCTGTCGTACTGTTCCGCGAGACATCTTCGGAAACTTGCTGTATGGCGGTATCAATCTGCGAGATTGCTTGGTTCTGTTCAACGCTGGATTCGGCAATTTTGCCGATTAGCTCGGTGCTTTTGCTTATGCCCGAGACAATATCAACGAGAGAACTTGCGGTAGCGCCGGCGATTTTGGCTCCCGCCTCCGCTTTGACTATGCTGTTAGCTATGAGGTCGCTCGTTTCTTTCGCGGCATCGGCTGATTTGGACGCCAAGCTCCGGACTTCTTCGGCAACTACCGCGAAGCCTTTGCCCGCGCTCCCGGCTCTTGCGGCTTCGACAGCTGCGTTAAGAGCGAGGATATTCGTCTGGAAAGCTATATCGTCGATAGCTTTGATAACCTTATTGATAGACTGGCTGGCTTCGTTAATTTCCTGAACAGCCTTAGTCATTTCGCTCATTTGAGCGTTGCCGTTTTCGGCGTTGCTCTTGATGTCGCCCGCAAGCTCCGCGGCTTCTTTCGCGAGTTTTGTATTTTCCTGTGTCTTACTGTTTATATCGGCTATACTTGCCGAAATTTGCTGTACCGTAGCAGCCTGTTCGCTTGTGGTTTGCGAAAGCTGGAGCGAGACGTCCGAAATCTCCGAGGCGCGGTCGGCTACACTCTCCGAAACGCTGTTGATACTTGACAGCGTTTCGTTCATTTTTTCCACAACGCGGTTGATACTTTTATTCAGCGTGTCGTGTTCCGAGCGCACTTCGATTGTCTGCGTATAATCTCCGTTCGCAACCCCCGACAAAAGGTCTGATTGCAGCTTAATATTCGCGAGCATACCGTTGACTGATTCCGCGAGGATTTGGATTTCGCCTACAAAGCGTTCGGTTATTTGTATGTCCGTAACACCTCTCGCAACTTCGTTAGTTATATCGTCAATATGATTCAGCGGAATCGTTATAATGCGTTTGACGACGTTGATGAGTATCACGAAACTAAGCGCAAGCGACACCGCAAACAGGATTATCGTAATAATCACCGAGCGTACGGTAGCCGCCGTAACGACCGATACCGGAATTTTGCTTACGATGTACCAGCCGGTAGCGGGCATTACCGTAGACGTATAATAGTGATTAACGCCGTTTATGTCTTTATCGGTAAAGATTTTGCCGGACTTGATACCCTCGAAAATTCTCGAAGAAGCGCCGTTATTGATAGTTCCGAGATTTTTGAATTCACCGGTTTTCTCATCGGGCTGAAGCGCCTCGTCAAAGGTTAAGTAAACATTACCGTCGGAGCCTAAGACGTACGATTCGCTGTCGCTGTGAACATTAGCGTCCTGAACCATTTTCTGCGCGGTTGAGAGGAACACGTCAACGCTGCATACGCCTATTTCAGCGGTATTGCCGATAGTACGCGTGAAAGCCAGCGCGATAGTGTTGTTAGCTACGTCATAGTAAGGTTCGTTAGCGACGATAGTGCCGGGTTTTGCCGCGCCTCCGACATACCAAGGACGCGTAGTCACGTCGTAGCCTTCGGGCGGGTTGAAGCCGTTTCCGAATAAACCGGTCTTGTCCGTAAGACCCGCGTTGGAACCTGCGTATTCTCCCCCTGACGACGTTAGTATAGCCGCAAGATACCGCTGGAAGGGTTCTTTCATTTCTTCCATACCGTAATCATCGTAGAATTGTTTGCCGACGATAGCGTTCTGATTGACGGAGGTTTTGATTTTTGCAATCCAGCCGTCGATTTCATTCGCAAGCGCGATTGTACTTTGCTCTAAGCTTTTCTGCGCCTCGGAAACGGAACTGCTGTACAGCGATACCGCTGATACCACCGTAATCAGCAGCATAGCAACCACAATGATTGCCGTGACAATGCCGATGAGTTTTGAGCTGATGCTCTGCTTCCTGCTTTCCATACCCGCGAATCCTCCATAATATAATAATTTGCCGAATTTAGGCAATATTGCGAGCATTGAGCCGACTTTAACCTTCCCCTCATTATATCACCCATTTTATACATTGTCAATACCCATTCTATTCATATTCTACATTCGGTGCGCATACATTGTCTTAACAAACACTACACGTGGAGGAACGAAATGGAAAACATCTATAAGGACATCGCTAAACGCACTAACGGAGACATTTACGTCGGGGTAGTCGGACCCGTACGCACCGGTAAATCCACCTTTATCAAGCGTTTTATGGAGAATCTCGTAATCCCGAACATTGAGGACGCTTTCGCGCGGGACAGGGCGCGCGACGAACTCCCGCAATCGGCCTCGGGACGTACCGTTATGACCGCCGAACCTAAGTTCGTTCCCGAGGATTCAGTTCGCGTTAAGCTCGACGACGGTACGGAGTTCTCAACGCGTCTCGTCGATTGCGTAGGCTATATGGTGGACGGAGCAATCGGCGGCGAGAACGAAGAAGGATTGCCGCGTATGGTTTCAACGCCTTGGTTCGACGGAGAAATCCCAATGGCGCAGGCTGCCGAAATAGGCACGCGAAAGGTCATCGACGAACATTCCACTATCGGCGTCGTTATGACCACCGACGGCTCAATAACGAATATCCCGCGTGAAAACTACATCGAAGCCGAGGACCGCGTTATCGCGGAGCTCAAAGCTATCGGCAAACCCTTTATAATCCTCCTGAATTCCGCGCACCCGGGCAATACGGACACTCTCGGGCTTAGAGCGGAGCTTGCGGTAAAGCACGACGTTGCGGTGCTTCCTATCAACGCGCTCGAACTTGATTCGGACGACGTCAGCTCAATTATGCGGTCTGTATTGTACGAGTTTCCGCTTGCGGAGGTCGGAATCCACCTCCCGAGTTGGGTAGACGCGCTTCCGCTCGACCACCCCGTTAAGCTCTCAATCGTGGAGGCTATACGCGGCAACTGCGGGGCAATGTCGCGAATTCGAGATTGCGAAGCGTCCATAGCGAACATAGGCGGCTTGGAGAACGTCAGCTACGCGGGAATCCGCGATATAACGCCGGGGAGCGGTTCCGTAACAGCCGAGATTGAGCTTCCGCGCGAGTTATTCTACACAACGCTTTCGGAACGTTCAGGGTTTGACGTTCGCGATGACGGCGACTTATTGACCCTATTCACGGAAATGGCGGGCGTAAAAAGCGAATACGACCGTGTCAAGGACGCGCTCGAAGAGGTCAAGCGCACAGGTTACGGAATCGTCTATCCCTCTCAGGAGGAGCTTATTCTCGAGGAGCCGGAGATAGTACGCCGCGGGGGACGCTACGGAGTTAAGCTCAAAGCCTCCGCGCCGTCTATCCATATGATTCTCGCGGATATCGAGACGGAAGTGTCGCCGGTGGTCGGAGGAGAACGCCAGAGCGAGGAAATCATAAGCTACCTGCTGCAAGAATTCGAGGGGGACACGAGCAAAATTTGGGCGTCGAACATTTTCGGCAAACCGCTTTGCGATATTGCGGGCGAGGGACTGCAATCAAAAATAAAGCGTATGCCGGGGGACGCGCAGGGCAAGCTCCGCGAAACTGTCCAGCGCATAGTGAACGAGGGCAGCGGCGGTCTGATTTGTATATTGCTGTAAAAAACTCCGGCGGGGGCTGCCTGTATAGCCGCTCCCGCCGGAGTTCAGCGGATTGCGGGGGACTTGACAACTTTTCACGAATGTGGTATAATGCGACAAAATATACCATTGGAGGTTGTTATGAAAAAGAAAATCCTGTCCCTGGCGCTCGTCCTCGTGTTCGCGCTGTCGCTGGCTCCCGTAAGCTTCGCGCTGACCGAGGGAGATTACAAGTACACGATACAAGCGGGCGTAGCTATCATCGACGAGTACATAGGCTCCGGCGGAGATGTCGTGATACCCTCTACGATAGCGGGTAAGACAGTTACGGAGATTGGAGAAAACGCGTTTTGGTACGTTAAAACTATCGGGAAAGTAACGATACCAAACACTGTAACTAAGATTAACGGCGGTGTGTTTCGGTATTCCTCTTTAACGGAAATAATAATTCCGGATAGTGTCAGAGTAATTGCTAATTATGCTTTTGCTGAGGCAGCTTTACTAAAATCAGTTGTTATACCTGATTCAGTAGAATCTATCGGCGATGGAGTATTTTTTGATTGTGATAGTCTGCAAAATGTAAAGTTGCCTAGTACGCTTGAAATGATAACGCATAATATGTTTCAAGACTGTGACTCCCTTACTGAAATAAGTATTCCGGAGACAGTAACGAAACTCGGGAATGACGCTTTTTTTAGTTGTGTAAACTTGGAAAGCATTATAATACCTTCTAAGGTGAAAGAAATACCGTGGAGCTGTTTTGAACTTTGTCGTAAACTCACTAAGGTTGACTTGCCTTATGGCTTAGAGACTATCGGAGAGGATGCGTTCGCTCGTACGGAATCGCTGTCGTCTATTGTTATACCAACTACTGTAAAAAAGATTGGTATGAGTGCTTTTTTCGGTAGCGGACTTGAGGAGTTGGTTATCCCTTACGGTGTTACCACTTATAATGGAAATCTAGGCGAAATGTACAATACAACAGCCGTATATATCCCGTCAACAGTTAAAAGTCCCGGTCTGCATGTGCACTCGTCGCCAAATCTCGTAATCTACTGCGCCGCCGGGTCTGACGCTGAAAAAAAATGTATTTCGGAAAAATACTCCTACGATATAGACGCTTCGGTAGACACGCTCATCAACGTCACGTACAACGGCAAGCGCGTATCGTTCGGTACCTACGGACAGAACCCAATCAGCGAGAACGGGCGCACGCTTGTCCCGCTCCGCTCGATTTTTGAAGCTATGGGCGCGTCCGTAGACTGGGACCAAGATTCGCAGACAGTCACCGCGAAGCTCGGTTCCACCACGGTCAAGCTCCAAATCGGCAGCTCAACGCTATACCGTAACGGCGAAGCGGTTACGCTCGACGTCCCGGCGAAAGCAATCAGCGGACGTACGCTCGTACCCGTCCGCGCGGTTGCCGAGAGCTTCGGAGCTGCGGTAGAATGGAACCAAGCGGGCGCGGTAGTGCAAATAAAAAAATAAGCGCGTGGGGCTTGTCAGTTCGCGTAAAATTGTGCCCTGACGGGGTTTTGCCTAAAGTCGGGCGGTGTTTCTTCCGATATATAGTGTATGGAAATTGTTGGCGGTGTTGGATTACCGCCGCACGAACACTACAAGGAGGTTACACAATGAAAATACAATCATCAAACGTACTTATGGCGGCGGAAGCTAAATCGCTCTATGAATCTACGGAAATTGCGCAGGTTACAGTCAAACGCCCCGGTAAGGAAGCGACCACCGCGGAGACCGCTCCGAAAAAATCAGCTGAATCCGTCACCGATAAACTCTCGCTCTCCGACGAAGCCAAAAAGCTTATCAGCGGAGGTATAGAAGACTTTGAAACGCAGACACAGCTGGAACGCCTGAAAACAGAGGGCGATGAAAAAATCAATAAGCTCAATAGCGCGCTTAACGCCGAGGACCCGAAATCTATGATGGTTCGGATGCTTATGAATGCGCTGAATAAAACCTTAAATCCAAACTCAAAAGGGAGCGGCTTACGGAACAGCTTGCAGGATTTCTTTGACAGCTTCAGCGGAGCTTTCTCGGGGGCTAAGGCTCCGGCAGCGGCTTCGGGTTCCCCGGACGTTTCGGAGATTGCGCAGAAATACGCGCAATTCGCGCAGCCGGGTGAGGCAAAAGTGTCCGCGCTGCCTCCGCGGGCTCTCGTAACGGCTACCGCAACCCGTGAGGTCAGCTTCGAGCAGTCGCTGAGCTTTTCGGCTTCGGCGCAGGTGCAAACATCAGACGGCAAGTCTATCAATATAGATATCGAGCTGAATATGTCGAGTTCGTTTTACAGTAAGCAATCGTATACAACGAGCAAGGTGTTTACAGACCCGCTGGTATTCAATCTGGACGCAAGCTCGGCGGAGCTGTCAAATACGAAATTCAGCTTTGACCTTGACGCGGACGGTAAAGCCGACCAGATAACGAATCTCGCGAAATCCTCCGGCTTCCTCGCGCTTGACCGTAACGCGGACGGTAAAATCAACGACGGTTCAGAGCTTTTCGGCGCGAGAACGGGCGACGGATTCGCGGAACTCGCGGAGTTCGACGATGACGGCAACGGCTGGATTGACGAGAACGACGATATATTCAACAAACTCCGCATTTGGCAAAATAACGACGACGGTTCGTCAAAACTCGTGGGGCTGGGAGAGTCGGGAATCGGCGCAATCTACCTCGGGAACGTCGCCGGCAGCTACAATCTTAACGCCGACCCTAACAACGCTCAGGCGCGTATTGCATCAACGGGCTTTTTCCTCCGCGAGAACGGAACAGCCGGAACTGTTCAGCACGTAGACTTTGAAATATAACATATAGCAATATAAAACAAAAAGAGACGAGAGTTTGGACGTAATAAGCGTCCGGCTCTCGTCTTTGTTATTTGATAGTTGTAAGATATGCCCGAAATTGTCAAGCGTCGGCGGCTTCGTCTCCGCCGTCAAGCAGTCTCGCCGTTTCCGCCTGAAAGCGCGGGTGATTGAGAATCGGCGCGTATTCCGGGTTGATAGCGAACATATTCGCGGTAAGTTTGCGCTCCGGCTCGAGGGTTTGTTTCGGTACGCTGTTCCCGAACTCGTTAGTTTCCCAAGTGATGTGGTTCGCGAGTTGACTCGCCGGAACCCGCGTGATTACTTCGTCTATAAATTTCCCGAGGAAGTCTAGCGCCGTATCAACGTCTCCAAGCTCACAGTACGCGCCGATTAGCAGTTGGTAGTACGCGCGCGGGTCGTAGCTTTCGGAATTGTCCTTGCGCACAATATCACCCAAGGACTTCCGGTAGTTTATATACCTGATATTTTCCTCCGCGGAGAGCTGCCCGAACTGCTTCTTGAAATTGTGCAGGTTAATAAGCGAATTGTTGGCTCTCAACAAAAACGCCTGCAAAGCTGTCTCAAAGGGTTCGAGCAGCTTTTTCACCGTTTCCGGGTCGGCGTTTTTGAGGTCCTCTCTATCCGCGAAACCGCCCTCCGTCATAAACTTATGAGTTTCTTCAATCGCTACTATTTCGTTGGGATATTCTCGGCACAGTTTTACGGCGGGAAGTTTTTTGATAACTTCCCGCGCTTTGTCAAATTCGTGCAAATCGCTGTAAACACACGCGAGTAAACCGATAGATTCGTAGCGAATCTCGTCATCTGCGCAGTTCGCGATAATACGTTCGAGAACGGGGATAACTTTGGTCTTATGAGCTACGTTCAACTCACGCGTACCTTTGTCCGCACCGCCGCTGCCGTATTCCGAGAGGTAGGACGCGTAGTAAAGCTGAGCCTCCCAGTTATGCGGCATATCGCGTGCCATATCCTCCCAGAGCTTGACGATTTCAAGAGCGCGGTTAGGTTTCCCGGGCTTGTTCTGCCGCATTTCATTGGTCAGTGCGTGAGCGTCCTCAACGCGTTTAGCGTTGCTGATTTCGTTCATTCCCAGCAGTTCGTCAACAGTTACCCCGAAAAAGTTCGCAATCCCCGGCAGAAGCGTAATATCCGGGAAATTCTCTCCGCACTCCCACTTAGAGACAGATTGCGAAGTAAGTCCGAGAACTTCCGCGAGTTTCTCCTGCGTAATTTCTTTCGCACGCCGCAATTTTTTCAGGTTTTCCGCAATGTATATTGACATAGAGTGTCACCGCCTTTCGAATAGATTATACCACATCGAAAGCCGCGGCGCAATAGAGCGATTCGCGAGAGATTTACGCGCGGAGCTTGGAATAATCCTCCGCGGAATACGCTTCGCTGTTCTTTAAGCGTTCAAGAGCCGCGATAAAGCGCGGTTCTTCGCGAAGCGGAGCGAAGCCCGGGTGAAACAGACAGTTATCGTATATCATTTCGCGGAGGGACACTTCCCTGCGGTAAGACGTTACGTTCCCGTCCTCTATTTTGCCTTGACTGAGTTCACCTTTGATTTCATCGGGGTAATGTTCATAACCATCGATGAATTTGTCAAAGGCGTCGAGAGCCTTGTCAATCTCGCCCATATTCACGTATTCGCCGGCAATCGCGCTATAACTGTGACTGAACGAAAGAGCGTTCGCGTTGCCGAGATTCAACAAATCCTGAAGCGGGAGGTCGAGTTCCAAAAGCCTGATGTATTCTTCGCCCTCGGCAAGCCCTAAGTTTTTCCGCCAATAGCGGTAGTCGTTAAGCCCGCGTCGGACAAGCGACAGATACGCTGTAAGCGCGTCTTTCAGCGGTTTTACGAGTTCCTCCGCGGCTGTGCGCTCAATTTTTTTGTAATCGTCAGTGACAGCTTCGGGATAACCCTGTTCTTTGCCGTATTTATAGATTGCCCGCATAGTAGTTTGAGCGGTAAGAGCCTCGCGGCACAAATCAGCGTCCGGCAATCTATCCGCGTATTTACGGGCGCTGCCGATATCGTATAAATCGCTGTAAACCCCGCATAGAATTGAGATTGCCTGATAACGTATCTTGTCCTCGGTGCATTTCTCCAATACGCGCTCTAAGATTTTTATCCCCTGATTGCGGAGTTCAAGCACAGTTCCGGGAGGTTTCTGATACGCCCCGAAACCAACGATGTGCTGCGCGTAAAGCATTTGCACCTCTAGGTTATAGGGCAAATCGCGCGCTAAATCTTTCCAGATTTCGGTAATTTGGTCGTGGACGTTGAAGCCTTCGGGCTGCGTATTCAGCGCGTGGATTTTCGCTTTCGCGTCCGCAACGCGTTTCTCATCGCGGATTGCCCCCATTCCGAGCAGTTCGTCCGTTGTTACCTCGAAAAAGTTCGCAATATGCGGGAGCAGCGAAATATCCGGCAGATTGTCTCCGCATTCCCATTTTGAGACAGACTGCGCGGAGACTCCGAGCAGCTCCGCAAGTTTCTCCTGCGTAAGTTCGCGAGTCCGCCGCAGACGTTTGAGGTTTTCGCCGAGTTGAATTGTCATAATCGCAGCCTTTCCAAATTACAGATAGTGGTCAGTGGTCAGTGGTCAGTGGTCAGTGGATAGTGGTCAGTACGAGGGTTTGGACGCGGGTTGCGCAGGACGTGTCACACGTCTAAACCCTCGTACTGACCACTGACCACTGACCACTGTTCACTGTTCACTGTTCACTGTTCACTGTTAACTGGTTAAGATTATACCACGGCGAAAGGCGCTTCACAATACATTGCCGCGCGATATTTTTCCTAATTCGGCGAGAGTTCGGCTAATGGCGCGGATAGTCGTCAAGAATCTTTAAGCTGTTCATATCCGGCAGTTCCTTTATGTTCATAAAATCCTCCGGAGAATAGGGTACGCCGTTTTTCAGACGTTCGAGAGCCGCGAGATAGCGCGGGTGGCTGCGAATCGGGTCAAGCCGCCGGTCGTCATCATATTGCCGCAGCAGGACTTCACGGACAGGCTCCGTAAAGCGTTTAGCGACTACATTGCCGTCATCGTCAATTGTTTGGCTCACGCTGAACGACTTGCCTTCGTCGGGATAATGTTCGTAGCCGTCGATTACGCGGTCGAAAGCGTCAAGAGCTTTGTCAGTCTCGCCGTTTTCTACGTATTCAAGCGCAATGTCATAGTAGTAACCGCTATCGGTTTGAGCGTGGTTTCTTTCGTTGCCCAATGCGAACAACTCCTGCCACGCGAAGCTTAGCCTTATCAGCTTGATGTATTCCTCGCCGGAGGCAAGCCCGAGATGTTTCATCCAGAAGCGGTAGTTGCTAAGCCCGAACTGTACGCGCACTAAGTATTCTTGCAGCGCGTTCTTGATAGGCGCAATCAGTTCCTCCGCAACTGCGCGGTCGGTCTTTTTGTAGTCGTCCAAGGTATTCTCGGCATATCCGTTATCATTGCCGTATTTGTAAATTGCGCGGAGCGCGATTTGCTCCTGATAAAACTGGCGGCTGACCCAAATATCCGGAAGCTTATCGGCGTATTCGCGTGCTTTGTCAAGCTCCGTCAGGTTGAAATAAGCTTCGCAGAGCAGCGCGATAGTTTTATAACGTATAGAGTCGTCAGTGCATTTCACGAGAATACGCTCAAAAATCTTTATCGCTTCCCGGCGAAGTTCGCATATGCGCTCAAGCGGTTTCCCCATACCGCCGAAACCCGCGATGTGCGACGCGTAGTTCATCTGTACCTCAAAGTTGTACGGAAGTTCACGCGCAAGGTCCTTGAGAAGCGCGGTAACTTGGTCGGGGACGTTGACGCCGTTCTCCTGCATATAGAGCGCTTCAATCTGCGCCTCGGTATCTGCAATCCGTTTCTCGTCGCGGATTGCGGACATTCCCACGAGTTCGTCGAGCGTTACCTCGAAGAAGTTCGCAATAACCGGGAGCGTTGTAATATCCGGGAAGTTATCTCCGCACTCCCACTTTGAGATTGACTGCGAAGAAACTCCCAGCAGCTCCGAAAGTTTCTCCTGCGTGAGTTCGCGCGAACGCCGCAGGCGCTTGAGGTTTTCGCCAAGTTGTATAGTCATAGTTCTGTACCGCCTTTCTTTTTCCAGATATCAGATATCAGATATCAGATATCAGATACGGGGGGGTTAGACGTGGGTTGCGCAGGACACGTCTCACGTCCAAAACCCTCGTACTGACCACTGACCACTAAACATCTGATATCTGATATCTGATATCTGTTATCTGTATAAGATTATATCACTTCGAAAGGCGGTACGCAACATATCATTTCGTGAGATTTCCCCTAAGTTTGCGCGATATTTTTCTGCTCAAACACATTGGGACCTCTTGCAGCTACTAATTCGTTATAGTCAAACTCCGGGACGGGATCCGGACGTCCCTCGTTCAGCCGCTCCATTATCGCAGTCCAGCGCGGCTGGGATTTCAGCTTCGACAGTATGGGGTCTTGTTCATACGCTTGCTGATAAGCGCGGATTCTGCTCATACGAAGCGATTCGGCAAAGGGTTCGCGCCCCAGCTTGCCGTCTTCGCCGCGAAATAGCCGGATTCCCCAAGTGGGTTCGTCCCAGTCGTGTACGAGGTCGCTTTCAACCATTTTTTCAAAATAGTCGAGCGCGCTCTCCGTATCGCCGATTTTTATGTATTCTCTAATCAGAAGTCCGTAACCCGCTGTGTATATGTTGTTCGGGTCAACATCGAAGTTACGCAGTTTCATCATAGCTTCGTCAAGTTTCAATAGCTCAACGTATTTTTCACCGCTCACAAGCCCGAATTTATCGAGCCAGTTCCGGTAGTTAGCAAGCGCTTCATTCGCGCAGTCAATATACTGCGTATACGCGTCTTTTATCGGTTGTATAAGTGTCCGCAGCGTTTCAGGCTCCGCGCTTTTGCGTACCGCTTCCGTATTATCGCGGTATTGCGCAAAGTAGTTTCTCGCGGCGAAGTCCGCAATTTTACCGTCCAAGTATGTTTTGCTCTGTTTAATATCCGGCAGACGCGTGATAAACTCCCGCGCTTCGTCATATTCCGTGATACTTATATACGTCTCGACGAGAGCCACGATAACCTTGCAGCGAAGTTCATCGTCTGTACAGTTCTCAAGAATCCGCGTGTAGATTGCGATTGACTCGCGCCTTTGTCCGAAAAAAATCTCTTTTGTTACGGCTTTCCCGTATAGTCCCCAGTCCGAGAGTAAGCCCGCGAATACATACTGAACCTCGAGGTTATGCGGCATATCGCGTACAAGTTCGCGCCATTCCGCGATTACAGGGTCGAAGGAAACTTTTCGCTGATAGTCCGAGACCGCCTTAGTTTTGCGCTCCTCCGTAAGAGCTTTGAGGTCCGCAATCCGCTTTTCACCGCGGATTTCCGACATTCCCACGAGTTCGTCAAGCGTTACCTCAAAGAAGTTCGCAATAGCCGGGAGCAAAGTTATATCGGGGAAGTTGTCGCCGCGCTCCCACTTTGAGATTGACTGCGCGGAAACGCCGACTATATCGGCTAATTCTTCCTGTGTAAGGTCGTGAGACCTGCGGAGTTTTTTTAGGTTTTCGGAAATCTTTATACTCATTGTGATACGCTCCTTTCGCATTGAACTGTCCTGAAAGCTTTCGAGTTAATCATACCATAGTAAGCGGCAAAGGTCAATGACGCGTTTTGCGATATTTTTTCTAACTCAGGTTGAAAAAAGACAGCGCGGTTCCGGAAAACCGCGCTGTCTTACGTCTATACAACTTCGTTATTTGTTTACGGTGTACGTACCTCGTATTACAACCGT
>JAISLB010000035.1 GCA_031260685.1 Oscillospiraceae bacterium
TAGCCGTCCGCGCTAATGTTAAATGTGGTAGTTCCATCTAAAAGGTTTTCGGGAACTCCCGTAATTGAATACTTTCCAGCATTACTATCACTACCACTCGTTGTGGCTGTCGGCGCGGCAGCATTGCCAATTTTGATTGTTGCGTCGTTAAGACCTGATAATATTCCTGAACCGTCACCCTGTTTCGCCTTGACCGTACCGGACACAGTATAGGTGTCAAGCGGGATATTGATTACGCCCGCAGGGGAAACGCCGGTTCCGGCACCGAGGATTGAGAATTCATATCCTGTTTTCGCCAACGTAAGCGTGTAAGGAGTTAGTTTTGTAAGTGTTTTTGTAACCGTGTACACACCATCCTCAGTCGGCGAACTTACAATAATTTCCACGCCGTTGAGCTTGAAATCAGCTTGCACAAGGTTTAGCGCGGGATTCTGCCCGCTAACAACTTTCACTTGGAAAGTAGATGTCGTAACGTTTGTAACTGTCGCAGTAAGTGAAACGTTAGGGACATACGCCGCAAGCGCTACTTTTTGCGGTGTGCTGATGTTTCCGGCGGCGTCTTTGACTACTACGTAAACGTCTTTCGCGCCGGCTGTGAGCACTATAGCATACTGGGTGCTGGTATTAGCGGTAATAGCCGGAGTGAGAGCCGTCGTAATCGACGCGGCAAGGGGAGCAATATCGTCTTTTTCAACTACCTTGTAGTAGACGCTTCCGGCTTCGTTGCTCAATACTGAAATTGTACCCGCGATATCGCTCGAACGCGCACCGCTTGCGCCTATCGTAGGAGCTGTGCTGTCAACGACAGGAGGTACATAGCTCGGAGCGCCGGGTTCGGGGGACGGTCCGGAGCTTCCGCCGGTGGAACCTGTGCCGCCGCTTCCGCCTGAGCTAGGCGCGTCAACTGTGTCAACAGTTGCGGCTTTTGCGGCTGCTGTGCTGACTGCCGCGATTTCGGTTTGAGCGGTTGCGATAGCCGCGTCCGCGGTAGCCGTGACGGCAGTGGTTTTAGCGGTGAGTTCGGCGTCGGTAGCGTTGGTTTTAGCGGTGCCTGTTACTGCCGCAGCAGCAGCGTCCGCGCCAATCGTTACGGTCTGCACGACGGAGGTTCCGGAGATAGCCGTCGTAGCGTCTTCGCCTGTGGCGCTGATAGTTTTGACCGCGCTGTCCGTTACTCCGACTTCGCTGTCAGGAGCAGCGTTGGTGATAGTTGTAACAACAGAACCCTTAACAGCGATGACCGCTTCCGCGGCTCCGGCTGTAGCTGTGATAGTCGTTACTTTGGAGTTAGTGACGGTCACTTCGGCGGCTTCGCCCGAAAGCGTTACGGTCTCGGCAGCAGCCGCGGTGAGTTCGGCGGTAGCGTCGGCTTCGATAGTGACACTCGTGACCTTACCGGTGATGATAGCGTCAGCAGTCTCGTTAACCGTAACCGCGCCGACAGTCGCTGTATTCAGAACAGCGATACGAACCGGGGTGCCGATTTTCGCGATAACGATGTTCGCAATGTTCGATTTGCCGAGGATTTTGATTGACTTAGAGCCGCCGCCGAATACTACGAGCGTACCCTTGACGGTTACGTCAGCGAGGTAAACTGTACCTTCGCCGACACCTGCTCCGATGATGAGGTTGTCGAGAGTACCGTTCTTGATTTGGGTATCGGCTTTCTCAACGGTGAGGTTTTTGGTGGTCCAAGTGTTTTGGAGTTTTGTGTAGTCGGTAGTACCCGCTTTATTGATGTAGTTACCGAGTACACGGTGGAAGATACCCGCGTATTCCTGGCGCGTGTACACTCCCTGCGGATTGAGGACTTTTTCGCCGGAGGACGTTCCCGCGACGTAACCCGCCGCTACGAAAGCTCCGACCTTGCCCTTGAGGTCTGACGAAACTTTGTCAGCGTCCGACCAGCCGACGAGACCTTCCGGCTTATCGGCTAAGCCGAGAAGTATCGCGAGGTCCGCAAAGACGACTTCGCGGGTGATTTTGCTGCCGGCGTCCGCAGTGTCGATACCGTACTTTTTGAGTGCGGAGACAGCGGCGGCTTTCTGCGCGTCCCAATCGCCGGTCGAGCCGGAGAGTTTGAGTGCGCGGTCTGCGAATACGAAGAATTCATAGCCGGTAAGTTCCTGTGTTGCGCCGAATTTACCGTCGGCTACACCGGAGGTGAGACTCTTCGCGTAGAGATAGTCCACGTCAGCCTGCGCCCAACTCGGGACGTCGGTAAACGTGGTAGTCGCAGCGAACGCAGCCGCCGGGAAAAGGCTGAGTACGAGTACGACTGCCATAATCGTTGCAAGCAGGCGCTTGCGGGGGCGTGATGTTGTGTGCATATGCAGTTTCCTCCTTGACCGTTACAGTCAAATAGTAATATGTTAAAGGCTTGAGCGCCTGTTAACCGAAGTGATGTAACATTCTTTACTAAATGTTACATAGACGAAATTTGCGCTGTTCGGCGGGACTTTTGCGAGTCTCGTGCGGGCAGTTTTTTTGTTTCCGGAGCCTTGGAATACAGCTTAGAAATTAAGTAAAATAAGGTGATGTAACATTTAGTAAAATGTGTTACAATAGACAGGTCAACAAACAACTTCTATGGAGGATATCGCTATGGCAGCTACAAGCCCGATTCGCAGCAAGCAGCAGGTCCGCGCACTCGCGGAGTATTACATCAAGCGCAAACAGCCGCGCAACCACGTCCTCATCGTTCTCGGGGTTCACACCGCGCTGCGTGTCAGCGACTTACTGCGCCTAACTTGGGAGGACGTTTACGACACCAAGCGCTCGAGAGTGCGCAAGTCCGTCAGTATCGCCGAGAGTAAGACCGGCAAGCGAAAGACATTCACGCTGAACAGCCGCGTTGTAACCGCGCTCAAACACCTATACAACTCCGTCAAACCCGAACCCGGCGGCTTCCTCTTTGAGAATCCGCGCACCGGACGCGCTATCGGACGCGTTCAGGCGTTCCGCATAATTCGCGACGCTTCCGAGAGCCTAGATTTAGGGCGCGTCTCCTGTCACTCGCTCCGCAAAACCTTTGGTTATCACGCGTGGAAGTCGGGAGTATCGCCCGCCGTGATTATGGAAATCTATAACCACAGCTCGTTCGATATTACAAGACGCTACCTCGGAGTTACGCAGGACGATAAGGACGATGTATACCGAAAAATGGCGAAGCTAATATAGCCGTTTTTGATAGTATACCACAACATTCCATAAATTGCAAGCACTTTTTTCACTTTTTATAAACTTTTTCAATAACAATTTCTGCCAGTTTCTATCTGACTAAGCCAAAACCCGCCCCCGTAAGGAGCGGGTTAGTAAGCTGCGACAACTTAGCCTTGCTGCGCTTCCCACTGGATAATTGCCCACACATCAAAATTGCTGATTAGTGCTGCAAGTTGTGCGTGCGTCAATAAGCCGGTTGGATTGAATGTTCCGTCCCCGGTGCCGTTAACAATGCCGTTCTCCGCAGCCCATTGTACAGCCGCGTAGTTCCAGTTAGCTTCAGGTACATCGGTAAAGGCAGGTGCATTTGCGCCGGGAGTTACATCCCAGCCTCTTAGCTGTGCGTACTTTGCGAGAATAGCAACTGCGGTTCCGCGGTCTACTGTCCCCGTCCAGTTGTAGTTGTTGCCATCGCCTGTTACGAGCGTTATACTGTTTGCTCCTTCTCCTTGTGCTGTTGTAGCCCACGTTTTGGCTAGGTCAGATGTGTCTGTCTCATCTCCGCCGTTCTTTTCGTACATATAGAGTACATCAACGAGTTCCCCGCGTGTGAGGTTTGCAGCGGGGTTTGAGATTAAGAACAAGCGCCAAGTCAAATCGTTGAGCCAGTTCATTGCGTCAATAGCCCAATGGTCTGAATACTTCGACTGGAATGGTTCGACCCACGCTGCGCCGTTCCAATAGTAAAAGGTGTACTTGGTAAACGGCGAAGCGGCAACAAGTCCTTTAGCATTACTTCCGACTGTCAAGCTTGCGCCGGATTCGCCGGCAAACTCTACCCGTGCCGAGCCATTTTCGTCGAGTGTGGTGTAACCACCTACAATCGCGCCTGTACCTTGCAATTCAAGATTGTGATTGACCCAAAGCGACGCGCCTTTCTCAATTGTAAGCGTCGTTCCTGTCGGTACAATCAGAGTACCCTCGACGTTCCAGTTGACGCCCTGCGCAAGAGTATTATTGCCTTTCAGCGTGACCGTGACACCGTCTGGGCCGAACATTGATACTAAGCCGCCAGCGTTAAATAATGTAATGGTTCCGTCTGAAATCTTCGGGATTACCGCATTGTCGAAACCATTTATTTTCCCGGTGCCGCTAAGTAAGTCGTTGGGATCTGCGGGATTGCCGCTTAGAAGCACCTTACCGCCCTCATACCATTCGGCGTTTGGCAGCGTTATTGTACCGTTGTTAGTCAGCCGCGTGCTCGGTATGTTCAGCGTACCGCTGACCGTGAGCGTTACGCCAGCGTTAATCGTAAGTCCCGCGTTATCGGGGTTAGAATAATCGGGTATCGACCCGTTTGGGGTTTTAGTTATCTTCGGTTCAAAGCTCAGGAACTTCCCTGCCGGGATTGTGAGATTGCTCGAAAGTACGTTTGCGGTATTCTGTACGAGGATTTGCTCAACCGCGTTGTTTGCGTTCAGATAGCCGAACGAGATTGCGTCCGCAAGAGTTTTGACGTTGGCGAACACATATGGAACGAAAAGATGGTCTCCGTAGCCAGCTTCCGGCAATTTCTTGCCTGTTTTTGTTATATTTGCGGCATTAAGGGCTACGTCCGTGTTTTGATAAATGAACATCGGCACCCATTTATCAGTTACTAGGTTCACCGTGCCGTTGATTGTGAACTTGTGCTCCGGCCAAACCACAAACGCGGCGTGGTCAATCGTAAGCTGTGTACCAACCGGGATTGTAACGTCGGCAGTTGACTCAAATTTTCGGCTGTCATACGCGCCTTGCACAGAAGCCGGGTCGTCCGCGTAAATATTTCTGATGCCGTCCGCGAGAGCCTGTATCAGCTCATCATAGCTGTGAACAGTGCGGCTCGTCGGAGGTGTCGGAGTGGTTTGCGGAGGTGCCTGCGGCGGGATTACCGGCGGTTGACTTGCCGGAGCCGTTTCCGTCGGAGCGGCTTCCGCGGGAGTTTGGGTTTCCGTATTCGCGGCAGCTACCGTACTTCCCGATTCGTTCACTACCGGCGCAGCCGAACTGTTCTCGACTTTTGTTCCGGCGGTGGTGACTTCGGTGGTGGTAGTGACGGTAGTAGCGACAGTTATGGTCGCTACGTAACCTTCGCCGCCGACTTTCGCTCCGTCCGCTTTGACCTCGGTGGTTTCGATTGCGGCTTCTTTGCTGACGGTAACGGTGGTGCTGACCGCGGTGGTAGTCACGGTAGTTACCGTCGTGGTACCCTGCACCTCGACTACCGCGGTCGTAGCGGTCTCGGTAACAGTAACGGTAGAGATGACGGAAGCACCCTCAAGCGCGACTACTGCGTCCGGCGCGGAAATCGTAATCTCCGTGATGGTCGCGTTAGTAACGGTGACGGTTGACTTAGCAGCTTCCGGAGCAACTGTCAAGGTTTCGACTTTACCCTGAATGTCGGCGTTTCCGCTCTCGACAGTTACATCTGTAATAATGGACGCGGCGCTCTCAACTTTGAGCGAAACGGGCTGCGAGCCTGCGCTCTCGGGCTTCGCGAGTACGACCTGACGTATCTCGGTGTTACCCGTGATATGGATAGAGTTTTGTCCGCCGCCGTAGGCTATGAGCTTGCCGGTGACTTTAACGTTTTCGAGCGTTACATCGCCGTTTCCAACTCCCTGCGCGACGATGAGGTCGCCGAAGATTTTCGCGTCTTTGAGCGTTACGCCGGTTTTGCGGATAATGAAGTCGTTAGCGGCGGTAACGTCGGACACGCTCTTGTCGGCAATCTGCGAGATAAGCGCGTAGGCGATTTGCACAACTTCGGCGCGTGTAAGCTCGGACTTCGGCGCGAAAGTGTTATCGCCGACACCCGCGATGACTCCGCGGGCTTGCAGGCCGTAGACATACGGACGAGCCGCCTCGGAGATTTCTTTGTCGTCCGCGAACTTGACGGAGCTGCGAGGCTTCGCGACTTGTTCGACGCCAAAGGCTTTAGCGATTTTGACTACGGCGGCTTCGCGGGTAATGACTTCGCCCTTTACCCATTCGCCGGCGTTGCCGAGTATGCGCCCGATGATAGCGTCAACCTCGGTATCGCTGATGGTTTGCGACGGAGCGAAGAGACCTTCGCCAACGCCGAAGAGTATTGCGTTCTCTCCGAGCGACCACGTACTGATAGCGTCGTAAGCCCAGTGAGATTCCGGAACGTCGGAGTAGGTAACGTCCGGAGCGGCTGTGTCCGCAGCGAAAGAAGTAGGTACCAGCGAGAGAATTAGGACAAAGGCGAGTATAACAGAGAAAATACGCTTCTTGGTAACTTTCTCGTTTTTCGCCCCCCCCCCCCGTAAGACTTGCTTTTTGGCATAGACATTGCTGTGTCCTCCCTGTTTTTTTTAGTGGTTTGGAAAATTATAGCACATATCGCGTTATCTGTCAATACGCTTTATAAACGTATAATTCCCCGTTGTTGGTATGTTGGAAACATTATACCACACTTGAACTGAAAAGTTGTTTAGCTGGCTGCACACTTTTGAAAAAAATTTTTCAGGGCTTGCAATTTATGCAGAAACGTGGTATATTTAATCGTATAAAGGAGATGAGCGAAAATGGAAAATACTACCACCGGCGACCTTTTCAAAAGCTTGAAGCGGACTAAGAGTTTTGACACTTATTTTGAGCGCAGTAAGGATGCTATGAACGCTCCGCCTATACATCAATATCTCAAAGGTTTGCTGAACCGCGAGAATCCGCCGATGAAAGCGGGACACGTGATTGAGCGCGCCGGTGTAAATTTGCCTTTTGGCTATCAGGTTTTCCGCGGGACGCGTAAGCCCTCCCGCGATACTACGCTGTCGCTTGCAATCGGCTTCGGGCTGAATATGGAGGAAGCGCAGCAGCTGCTTCGCGCGGCTCGTCACGCTGCTCTCTACCCGCGTATTCCGCGCGACGCAATACTGATATTCGCATTTGAGCACAAACTGTCTATTGACGACGTACAGCAATTATTAAGCGATAAAGGAGCGGGCTTATTATATGGGGATAATAACTGATGATTTTCCCTTTTCCGAGGAATTTTTGAAGCGTTACGAGCCTGAAAGTATGCTGGCGCGAACCGGAGAGTGCCAAACTTGGCTATGCCGCGAGATTTCGGGCGGAGAACGCTGTATCTGCAAGATTTATTCGGAAGCGCCGAAAGTTGAGTTTTTGAGCAAGCTCAGTCACCCCGGCTTACCGCGTTTTATCGAGGAATTTACGGACGGCGAATACAGCTGCGTAGTGCGGGAATACGCTCCGGGGCTTACGCTTGCGGAGTTTTTACCGGATAACGCGATTACGCAGAACAGCGCCGTTGAAATAAGCATAAAACTCGCGGAAATTCTGTATTATCTGCATAGTCAAAACCCGCCGGTTATTCACCGCGATATTAAACCCGCAAATGTGATTCTCGACGGAAACAAGGTGCGGCTTATTGACTTCGGAATAGCGCGGTTTTTTGACGAGAAAAAAGCGGCCGATACCGACACGGTACTTTTCGGTTCGAGCGGATTTGCGGCTCCCGAGCAATTAGGTTACGGACAGTCGGACGCGCGTACCGATATATTCTCCTTCGGGCAGCTTTTGCGCCTTATGCTTGCGAGATGCGCCGAAACTCCCGACAATAGGCTGCTAAAACTTGCCGACAGATGTACGAAACTTGAACCGGATAAGCGTTACCGCAGTTTTGAGCAAATTTTGAAAACGCTGAAAACCGGCAGCAGGAAAAATATTGTGAAAATTGCGCGTATCGCGGTTGCCGGAGCGTTGGTAATCGGCTTCGCGATAGGTCTCGCGGCGGGAATATTTTCGAGCAAAGAGCCGGCGGTTAAGTTTATGGAACCGCTGCTCGAAGCCTCGGCGCGTCTTGCTTTAGGTTTTGAACGTACCGAAAAGCTGACTGCGCTTGACCTCACGCGGATTCGCGAAATATATTTGTGGGACGAATATCCCGCGGCAAACCGCGAAGCGTTTGACAAAATAAATCCGGGAATTATCCCCGCAAATTCCGGCGGTGTACAAACACTGGACGATTTGAGAAAAATGCCGAATCTAGAGAAACTGTATATTTCGGAGCAGGATTTCAAGGATATTGCGGCTTTGGAATCGCTGACGCAAATTCGGGAACTGTTCTTTGCGAATTGCGGTTTTAACGAACTGCCGGATTTATCCGGACTGCCGAACTTAACGATGATACAGATTTGGAATGATAATATGCCGGAAGCGGAGTTCGATATTTCGCCGCTTGCCGCGTGTGAAGCGCTGGACGTATTGAATCTGCACAATCTCAATGTACGCGACTATTCGCCGCTCTTGGAATGTAAAAAGCTGAAACATTTATTTTTGACGGAAGC
>JAISLB010000065.1 GCA_031260685.1 Oscillospiraceae bacterium
AACGTCAAATGGCGGCGGTGTATTTCGGTCAAACAGTTACGGAGGTAATAATATACGCTTCGTTTATGGTAACTATCACGAGCTCATTTCATTATCTCTTTTAATAATTCTAGTGCCAGTTCAAACTCCGAAATTAGTACACTGTCTGAAATTTCGGAGAGCAATTTTGATGTTTTCGCGTCGTATTTGCCAAGCGAAAGCGAATCGAGAATCTCGTCAATCTCGCTTAGCCTGTGAGCGACTATTGCGTTTTTCAGCGTCTGTAATATATTTTTATCAATAATATCGATGCCGCTCTCTTTTTTCGGCAGCGCTTTATCAATATTTCCGATAAGTTTTAATAGAGCGTTACGGAAATTGCCTAACAATTTCGCTATTTTTTCATAGTCGCCGGAATTTCCGGCGTTCTCAAGTGTACCCGCCATTGAGGAAACTCCGGCAGCGCCGATATTAGCGGATGCGCTCCTCAGCGCGTGTACTTGCGTGATAAACGATTTCAAGTCGGAATCCGGAACCGGTGATTCTTGCAAAAATTTCAGCCGCTCCTGCGCATCGGAGCAGAACAGCTCCAGTACGGATAAATAACCGTTCGCCGTTCCGCCCGTCAATAGTATGCCGCGCTTCGCGTCAAGCCCGGCGATTTCATACAATTCCCGCGATTCTAATACTTCGGGGGCTTTTAAGGTGACGTCGCCAATGATTTTCTTCTCTTTTGGAACGTAACGCCCGACAAGCTCAAACATTTTCGACGTTTCAATCGGTTTTGCGAGGTAATCGGTAAAACCTTTTGATACGAACATCTCGCGCATTCCGGTAAGCGCGTTAGCCGTAAGCGCAATAATCGGGATATTGCGGTAGTTATCGCTGTCAAGCGCGCGAATTGCCGCGGTTGCTTCTATTCCGTCCATTTCGGGCATCATATGGTCCATAAAAATAATATCGTAATCGTGCTTTTGTGTAAGCGCTATCGCGAGTTTGCCGCTATCGGCGGTATCTATCACCGAACCGAATGGCGCGAGCAAGCCCTCCGCAACCCGCAGATTTGTATGAATATCGTCTACGATAAGTATCCGAGCGGTGGGAGCCGTAAATTTTACCAGAGTTTCGGCGTTATCGTTGTATGCGATATTTTCTGTTCCGTTTAGTATGTTCGCAATTGAAATTGTGTGAACCGGCATAGAGATAACCTTAAACTTTGGATGAACTACCGTTTCTCCGTATTCCGCAAGCAGTACGAGCGATACCGAAATCCCCAGTTTGTCCATTGTCAATGTCGTTTCCTCAAATAAATGCGTAGCTACAAACACATAGTTGAACGAGCCGCGTTCGGAATTGCGTAACGCCGACGCGAACTCCGCGCTTGACGCCGCCAGTTTACATTCAACTCCAAGGTTATTGAGCGAAAAGGCAATTGAATTCGCGTAAACTTCGCGGGATTCGTAGACCAGAATTCGCTTGCTGGCTGCGTTTTCAACCGCGGCGAAAGGTTCGTAATTTTTGGTTTTCTGCTTTATTGTCACCTTGAAAGTGCTGCCCTTTCCGTAAACACTTTCGACGGTTATATCGCCGCCCATTTGTATCGCCAGATTCTTCGAAATCGCAAGCCCAAGCCCCGTACCCTCGATATTTCTGTTTACGTGGCTGTCAAATTGCGTGAAATTGCCGAACAGCTTTTCCATATCCTCAGGACGTATTCCGATTCCGGAATCCGCTATTTCTGCTGTGAGAGTAATTTCGTCCTCGGTGAGACCGCCGCTGTATATCGAGAGCGTTATATGACCCTCGTTAGTATATTTCGCGGCATTGCTCAAGAGGTTTAACAGTATCTGACGTATGCGAACCTCGTCGCCGATTAAGCGGCTCGGCATATTAGCGTCTATGTTCGTAGCGAAATATACGGGATTTTCCATTACCCGCATACGTACAATACTGATAATGTCATTAAGAAGCGAAGCGACTTCGTACTCGCTCTCAACGATTTCGAATTTTCCTGATTCTATCTTGGAAAAATCCAGTATGTCGTTTATAATCGAAAGCAAATTTGTTCCCGCCTGTTTAATGCTGAGCGTATGCTCACGGACGGTCGGCGCGGTATCCTCGCGAAGCAATAGCTCCGACATCCCGATTATTGCGTTCATAGGCGTGCGAATTTCGTGCGACATCTTAGCTAAGAAGTTCGCTTTGGATTCGTTTGCTAATTCCGCGGTTACCCGAGCTTCGTCAGCCGCGACTCTGGCTTCTTCGGCGTCCTGCCGCGCCCGCGCAGTTGAGCTAATGTCCGTAATGTCGATGAACATTCCGCTGAATTCGCCGCGCAATTGGCTGGAGATAATTTTGAAATAATGCGCTTCTCCCTTTACTGAAATTTGGCGGGTATCCTCAAAGTAACCGTCCGCGTCAAGTATATCGCCGAACATCAGCTTTACATTTATATCCTCGAATAAATCAAGCAGCGGACGTCCAATTGCGTTTTCGCGATTTGAGAGATTTGCAAAATCCGCCATTGGCTGCGATATGTATCGAACTATGTCCATATTGTCGGCGATTATCGTATAATTCGGCGTGGAAGCCAGCAGACTGTCAAACGCCATAAGTCCCTTGCTCGCGCGGCTGTCTTTTGATATCACGCGGTATGAGAGAACCGTAATTACGATGATTCCGAGCGTACCTATCGCGAAATTTACCGACATACCCGGCAAATCCACCCACGATAGTCTTGGGAATATTACCGTCATAAGCAGTATGTCAACCGCGAGGGAAACGCATAAAAATATCGCTTCGGCTTTCCAACTGTTGTAATAGGCGGCAATTCCGGCGACACAGACTATTGAAAGGAAATAATATTCAAAGTCTTTTGTAATATACGCGCCGTAAATAAACCCCGCCATAATCACAAGCGGAACCAGACAGCCAAGCAGTTGATTTTTGTTGCGAAGGATAATCATCAGCAAAAACGCAACAGCGGCAACAGTCGCACTGACGACGAGCGCAGCCAGTCCGTCGTAACTAGGGTTATAAAACCCTTCAATAAACCGAACTATTCCGTAAACCAAAGTTCCTGCGACGGAATTTATATCGGCAAACAGTACTAAACCGTTGATTTTCTCGCGTTTTACCTTTTGAACTTTAACAGCCATTTCAGATGCCGCCTCCCTCTGTTAATAAATGTTCATTTCTATAACGGTGTCCGTTTACATTTACGAACTTTATCGCGCTCGGATGAATACGCAAGTTAAGTTCGTTAGTAACAAACGCTTCACCGTCAAAACTTGTGTTAATAGGCTCATCGCTGCTTATTTTTATTTCTTTTGCCTTTATCATTACATATTCATCCGGAGAAAGCTCTTTATAGAATCCGGTTGAATACAGCTGAATTTTCCGTAGTATCATAGCGTCAAAGACATTGTTTTTCAGCGCGATAAAGTGCATTAAACCGTCATTAGGTACAGCGTCAGGCGCGCTGGTCATAGTACCGCCCTGACACGGTCCGTTTGAAATCGCCATAGTCGTATACCGACCTGAAAAGTCTTGTCCGTCCGCTTCAAGTGTATAGTACTGATTGCGCAAATTTTTATTCATCAGCGCTAGCACGCAGCTTATATATGTTCGCATACCCATATGGCTCTGATAAAATCGGCTCCTGCTGATGAAGTTTGCGGCGTTATAGCTGAAATTCCACAGATTCAGCATTGTTTGCGCCTCAATACCGATATGCACTCTATTCAGCGCAAAGTTCGAACCGCCGTCTATAACGTCTGTCGGGATACAACCGGAAAGCGCCTGAGCGCGTATGTCTTTGAATTCATCAAATAAACCCTCGCCGAACGCCCGCACGAAATCGTTGGAAGCTCCGTAGGGTACGCTCGCGAGTTCAGCGTTTGGCAATCCGATTATCCCGTTTAGGCAGTCGAAAAGTATACCGTCGCCGCCTAAAGCGTAAACTCTGACCGCACTATCCGCCGGAGCGGACGTAACATATCGTCTGACCGCGGCTATAGCATCCCGAGGTCTGCGCGAAACGTAAATTTGGTACTGTTCGCGCCGTCCGACCGAGAAGCAGTTTTCCATATCAAGCAAAACTTTTTCTAAGTTGTCTGTATTGCGGAACGATTTTGGGTTAATTACAAATAGATGAAACATAGAACACGCACATCCTTTCCCTACAATATATTGATTGTCAAAAAGCGGCAAGCAGATTATCAATCTGTTCAATAGCTGCATTAAATTCCGACGTTAGTAAATATTCCGAAATATCCGACAATAATTTTTTTGCCGTATTATCCGCCGCGCTTATTACCGCGTCAAGAATTTTGTCCGCTTCTTTGTAATTTTTCGCGGCTATCGTTTCTTTTAGCCGAATCAAGGCTTCTTTGTCAATATTGGGATTTTCTCCGTTGTTGTCCTCTTGCGGTAATACAAGACGTATTTTCGCAAGCAAGCTTAACAGCGTTTCGCGAAACGCGCCGAGGTTTTTTTCAATTACCGCCGTATCTCCCGAGTTGCCGGCGTCCTCAAGCGATTGCGCCATTTCAGACAGCGCTACCGCTCCGATATTTGAGGACGCGCTTTTGAGTGCGTGTACTTGCGTGACAAATATCGGCAAATTGTCCTCGTCCGGAGTGTTCCGCAAAATTTCAAGACGTTTGTCGGCGTCGCGGCAAAATAGCTCTAAAACTTCGAGGTAGCGGGCTTCGGTTCCCCCGGTCATCAGCAGTCCGCGTTTTGTTTCTATACCCTCGATTTCAAAGCTTACGGACTGCTCGGGAGCGGCGATTACCGCTTCTGCTTTTTTGCGTTTTTCGAGCGGAATCCATTTGCCCATAATATCGTTAAGCTTGCTGACTTCGATTGGTTTTGAAAGATAATCGCTGAACCCACTTGTCATATACATCTCGCGCATACCCGAAATCGCGTTCGCGGTAAGCGCTATAATCGGGACAACATCGTCAGTCGAGCGAATCTTCGCGGTAGCTTCAACGCCGTCCATTTCGGGCATCATATGGTCCATAAAAATGAAGTCGTAGCTGTTTTCACGCGCTAGCCGAATCGCTTTTTCGCCGCTCAGACAAGTGTCGATTTGCAATTTGTACGGTGCAAGCAAACCCTCCATAACTTTCAGATTGGTGGCAATATCGTCTACAATTAAAATCCGTGCGGAGGGCGCGGTGAAACGAACCTGTTGAGTTTCCAAAGTATGAAGTGACGCGCTAATTTCCCCCATAGGCGCGCTGTCAGCAAACGATTGCATAATCGCAGCCGTAAACGTCGAACCCTCGCCGTAAACGCTATCGACGGTTACATCGCCGCCCATTGCGCGGCAGAGATTTCGCGTAATTGCAAGTCCTAAACCCGTACCCTCAATGTTTTTATTCGCGTTTTGGTCGATTCGCGCGAAGTTACTGAACAATTTTTCTAAATCTTCGGGTTTTATGCCAATTCCTGTATCGCGCACTTTGAAAGTCAGCTTCAAGGAATTTTCGTCTGTTAGTTCGCAGAACGCAGTTAGCTTAATGCTACCTTCGCGAGTGTATTTTACCGCGTTGCTCAAAAGATTTTGCAAAATCTGACGGATTCTAACTTCGTCGCCCGTCAGTACAGCAGGAATATTCGGGTCTATTTCTGTGAGAAGCTCAAGCGATTTGTCACTCATATACACGCGGATAATACTCAAAACATCATTAAACAGCGATGAGCTATGGTAAGGCGCGGAATTTAGCTCAAGGTTTCCGGCTTCTATTTTTGAAAAATCCAGTATATCGTTGATAATTGATAAAAGGTTTTTGCCCGCGCCTTTTATCTCACGTATGTACCCCAGCGCGTCCGGCTGTCCGTAATCGCGTTCCGCAAGTTCACTCATACCGATTACGGCGTTCATCGGAGTGCGGATTTCGTGCGACATTCGCGCAAGGAAATCGCTTTTGGAACGTGAAGCGGCTTCCGCGCGCAATTTCATCTCAATCAGCAGGTCATTTTGCTTTGTAACCGACCGAAGCAACAAAATGTAAAGAGCAAGACCAATAAGTACAAAAATCAGAATTAAAACAAATTGCTGACCTAAGCGAAAAAGTATATGCTCGGATATGCTTTCAGCTTCAAAATCACAGCCAACTATGCCGACGATGTCGCCGGAAGAATTGAAAATCGGGGAATATGTGGAAATTACCCAACCCCAAGACGTTTGAATATCCAGCGCGGCGTACTGAGTTTCCCCGGTATCAAATGTGCGGAGGAAATTATTGCCGTAATCGCTGACGTCTTCCTCAATTCCGATTTCACAGAAAGTTTCGTCTTGAAAGTCGTCACCGTCAATGATGAATTTATATACGTTTCCGTCGTATCGCGCCATTGTGTACAAATACTCGCACTGGGTTTCGACTTTGAGTTCGTGGAGTTTCCGCTGAGTGGTTGCGTAATAAGGGTCGTTCGCGTCGAGGCTTATTGTCAGCTGTTCAAACTTGTCGCCGTCAATAAACGCGAGGGCGCGGTTCAGAATCGGGATTCCCAGGCGAGTTGCGGTGATTGAAGCGGCGTCGCTAATTTGCTGTATCGAGGTATAGACAACCACGGAAAACATAGCTACCACAAAAACCACAAAGAACAGCGTAAATCGCGTTTTGAGTGATACGAATTTTTCGTTTTTCATTTTTCACATTCCTTTCAGCAACATAGCTGCAAATATCTGTTTTCCGATTTAACACTCAAATGCCTAAACCGTCGATAAGTTTTTCAGTTTGTTCCAACGCGTTGTTAAACTCCGAAGTTAGAATATTCATACTTATTTCGTCGATTGCCGATCCATAACAGCTGTTTGCAAGTTCGGCGATTATCGCGTCGGTTTCTTTGAAAGCTCGCGCGGCTATCGCATTTTTGAGGTCAAGCAGCTTTGCCTTGACGGCGGTTTTATCAATGTCTGACAGCCCGGTGTTTTCGTGTTTTTCCGCTGCTTTTAGATATTTGCCGATATTTGCGATTAACGCTTCCAGCGATTGTATAAATTCCGCCGAATTTTCACGGATAAGCTGAATGTTGTTATCGTGTCCCGCTTGTTCCAGCTCGGCGGCTGCTGCTGAAATTTCTTTTGCGCCAATTGTTCCCGTAATACTCTTGAGCGAGTGAACCGTTGTCGTGTACAGCTTAAAATCACCATTTTCGAGACAGGAGTTTACTGTTGCAATTGCTTTTATAGCGTCACTTGAAAAAATCGTTAGCAAATCTATATAATTATCGAGATTGTTATCTGACAAATTCAGCCCAAGCGTCGTATTTACGCCCTCGATGTAAATTTCCGTTTCAGGCGAATTAACGGCTGCTTTTTGCGTTTTGGCTGCGAGTTTTTCCGCTAATTGCCGCTCCGCGTCCGCTTTTGTTTCCGCTGATTGTTTGTCGTAAATAAATTTGTTCAGAATGGAATTTAGCTGCCGCATATCAATCGGTTTCGAAATGAAATCGTCAAAGCCGTTTTCCATAAATATTTGAGCGCTGCCGACTATCGCGTTAGCCGTGAGCGCGACTATTACTACATTTTTCGCGTAGCCGCTGCCTATTTCCTCGCGGATTTTCTTTACCGTTTCAATGCCGTCCATTTCCGGCATCATATGGTCCATTAGGATAATATCGTATATTATTTCAGCCTTGCGTACAAGCCGTATCGCGTCAAAGCCGTTCAAGCAAGTGTCCACCTGCAATCCATACGGTGAGAGCAGCCCTCTTGCCACACGCAAATTTGTCTCAACATCGTCAACTACTAAAATTTTACCGTAAGGCATATAGCGGCGTAAAACGGAGGCACGGCGGTTTTTCCTGTCATTGATAAAATCGAATTTTTGCAAACGTTCCGACAATTCTTTGCCGATTACCGCTTCGCCGTTAATTTTTTGCGGAATTGAAACCGTGAATTTGCTGCCGCTGCCAAATTTGCTTTCGACTGAAATTTCGCCGCCCATCAGCGCTACGAGTTTTTGGGTAATGCTCATTCCAAGCCCCGTACCCTCGACCGCGCGGTTCGCGTCTTTGTTGAATTGCGTGTATTCGGAGAATAATTTTTCTAAGTTTTCCGGCTTAATCCCTTGTCCGGTGTCCGCAACGGAAAAGCTCAATATCACGCCGTCTGCGCTTCGAATTTGCGATACAGAAAGCGTAACACTCCCCCTATCGGTATATTTGAATGCATTCGAGAGAATATTGCTAATCACCTGTTTAATCCGCAGCTCGTCGCCGAAAAGATTTGCCGGGAGTGTTTCTTCAACATTCAGAATAAATTCAATCGGTTTTGAGCCGATTCGCACAATGTTTAGTTGCACAATATCGTTAATTAAGCTAGGCATATCATAATTGGCGGGGTTAAGTTCCAGTTTTCCGGTTTCAATCTTCGATAAATCGAGAATATCGTTAATAATCGCAAGCAAATTCTCCCCGGAGTTGTGTATACGCTCTAAGTCCTCCGCTACGTCTTCCGGCAGTTCTCCGTTCCCCAATTGAATATCCGAAATCCCGATTATCGCATTCATCGGAGTGCGGATTTCGTGGCTCATAGTTGCGAGGAAGACGCTTTTGGCTTGCGACGCGTCTATTGCAATTTGTGTTTGCTCCTCCAGTTCGGCGGTGCGCTCTGCTATTCGAGTTTCAAGAGTTGCATTTATTTGCTCAAGCTCACGGCTTACCATTTCTGATTTTTTCTTATTTCTTGCGGAAAGAACGGAAAAACCGACGGTGCTGCCCACTACAAAAGCTAGTATCATGTACGGAACTAAGCTCAATCTTGAATGGATAACGTACATATTGACGACTTCATAAATGCTGCCCGCAAAAACGGTTAATATTCCAAGCGCGATATTACCGAGCATATCGTCTATAAGTACAAAATTGACAGCGCCCATTACCGTATCGCCTTCGTAAACTCGGCCGCGCACTTTTCTGAAAAAGCGAAATCCTACGGCAAAAATTATCAGATAGATTAAAACTACAACCAATAATATGAGAAATACATCAATTATCAATAGTGTTAGCGCGTGACCGCTCGTCAAAACTATCAACGAGA
The DNA here is from genome assembly GCA_031260685.1 of Oscillospiraceae bacterium. GTDB lineage: Bacteria > Bacillota > Clostridia > Oscillospirales > Oscillospiraceae > JAISJH01. The sequence goes on from JAISLB010000065.1 coordinate 9,038, forward strand.
GAGCCGCGCATATAGCAAAATACGTTTTTATTACGGGCGTTAGTTTATTCGCGCCTAGATACTCTATGTAAAATCCAATGCAAGCGGTGGATAAAAACAACGCGATAAACTGAATTGTGGTCCGAGTCTCCGATTGTTCAAAAAGAACGTCTACATTTGCGTTACGGAGCAAAAGGTAAACCGACATTAACAGCAAACCCAGTCCGAACCACAAGCAGTATTTTTCACTCTGAATCAAACTGTTAATTAAAAAGAAAACTCCTACGAATATGTAAATGCCGACAAATACGACGTCAACTACGTTTTGCTGGTTTTTTTCAATAATCGATGAAGCGTCTATATATGAATTGGAATAATAAAGCCCCAAATCAGCAGACGCAGGGTCGCCGAATAGCCGCAGCGTCAATCGGTTGCTGCCCTCAATCAAATAATCCGGAGCAAACGCGAGCGCAAGCAAATGGCGGTCTTTATGAAGCGTAATGTACCCCTCATCGTCAATATGAACGGCGGAGTAAATTTTGTGGTCATTAATAAAAACCTCGTAGTTGTCGTTAATTCCCGTGAGAGCG
>JAISLB010000122.1 GCA_031260685.1 Oscillospiraceae bacterium
AAGGAAGTTAAGTCTGCAATCAAAAACACAATGACAGCCATTGAACACGGAGTATTTACCGATACCACAAAGGAACGGCTGTTAGAGCTTGAGTCAGAGCAGTCAACCCTAAATAACCAGTTGCTTCTTGAACGCTCCGCAATTACCGAGTTCAAGCGTGAAGATATAATATCCTCGCTGGAAACTTTCCGTGACGGCGACATTGACGATAAACAGTATCAAGCGGACTTATTCAAGACTTTCCTTTCTGCTGTTTATTTGTATGACGACGATATGGAAATTGTGTTCGACTTCTCCGGTAAACGAAACAAAATCCGGTACCCGCTCAATAGTGGGCCAGAACCGGAAGCCGATAATAGTGAATCCGCGGAGGTTTCCGCGTGTTCGCATAAGCTCTCTGTTGGTTCACCATACGCAGCCAAACCCGAACCCCGCGCCTATTGGTGAGGGGTTCGGATTTATTGTGATGTCTCTACGGTTCGGCTATCGCGGTTTGGGGGAATTCTCGTACGCGGTCAAAATGCGTACCGGCGGTACTTGCGAAAACTGCCGAGATGTGTTATAATAGAGGTGTACTGCGGCTGCGGAGAGAACGCCGCGCGGAAAGCCCCGCGTAAAGGAGACAGAAAGATGAAGCAACACCTAGAGTGCGGAGAAATCGTCAACACCCACGGACTTAGCGGGGAACTGAAAGCCGTCCCGTGGTGTGACAGTCCGGAAACTTTGGCGGCTTTGCCGCGCGTTTTTGTCTCCGGGAAGGAACTTACGGAGTACGAAGTCGAACGCGCTTACATAAGCGGGCGGAACGTTCTGCTGAAGCTCGGCGGCGTTTCGGACGTTCAAGCTGCTATGGCGCTCAAAGGTCGAACGCTTTTTCTCGACCGCTCCGACATTACGCTGGAGGACGGCGAATATTTTTTGCAGGACGCTATAGGACTGCCGGTATTTGACGAGTCGGGAGCTTTGCTTGGAACCTTGACCGAGATACTCGAAAGACCTGCGAGCGAAGTGTTCGTGATAAACGGTGAGCGCGAAATCCTCGTCCCTAACGTTCCCGCGTTTGTGCTTTCGGTTGACATAAACGCCGCTAAGGTGGTAGTGCGCCTGATTGAGGGATTGTGAAGCGTTAATTTCGCGGGGAGAACAAGAAAAATTCCCGATTGGAGCAAAGGTGCTTGACAGTTTGACGGATATGTGATAAAATTAGTAGGTAAAGGTATTGATGGGAGGATTGACAATGGTAAAAATGATGACTGCTTATACTACGGAGCTTGACGAAACGAATGATGCTATCAGCGAAATTTTGTCGCAAATTGACAAAAGCGCACTCCTGAAAAATTCTGTCGGTATTATCACCTGTCACTTTGACTTTATTGATTCGGGATTGCTCGAAGCCTTGCATACGGAATTAGCGTTTGACATAATCGGTATGACAACTATGGCAAGCGCAAATGTCAACGGCAGCGGTATGTTCGGATTGTCGCTTTCGGTGTTAACGAGTGACGACGTTTTTTTTGCCGCGGGAATGTCGGAAACGCTCGAAGTAGACAATTACCGTGAGCTTTTGACCGAAACCTTTAACGAAACAGTTGCTAAACTTCCTTGCCCGCCAAAGTTTATGATAACGTTCTCGCCTTATCATCGTGAGCTGCGCGGCAATACGCTGCCGAAAGCTCTTAACGAGATTTCGGACGGGCTTCCGATTTGGGGCAGTTTTGCTACAAATACAGACATCAGCTATGACGATTGCTGCACCATTCTAAACGACGCTACGGAGGCTGCTTCGCTTGCTATGCTGCTTATCGGCGGCGCGGTAGAGCCGGAGTTCGTAAATGTATCTATCCCGGCGCAGAATATCAACAATAACCGTGCGGTCATTACGGAATCTGACGGAGACATACTGAAAAAAGTAAACGACCTGCCTGTTTTGGAATATCTTGGGAGCATTGGCGTCACTGTTATGAAAGACGCTTCGACGACGGTTCCGTTTATGGTATACTACGAGGGGAGCGCGAAACCCGTTGCGCTCGGAGTTTTCGCGATAAACGACGACAATACCTTGCTATGCGGCGGGGAAATGCCCGTCGGCGCGCAAATTTCTATCGGCGAGATAAACCACGACAGTATCATAAAATCCCTCGAGGACTCGCTTCGTCTAATCCAGGAAATTGGTAAATCCCACAACGCGGTGCTTATGCTGCCCTGCGTTACGCGCTATGTTATGCTCTCACCTAAAAAAGAAATCGAGCTGGAACTCATCACCGAAACGATGAAGAAAAGCCCCGAACTTCCGTATTCCTTGGGTTATTCCGGCGGCGAGATTTGCCCGGTTCGCGATGATAGCGGAAAGTACATAAATCGTTTCCACAACTATACATTCTCCGCGTGTATTATATGACCGGAACTGAAAGGACTTGCCAATGGCAGAGATAAAGTACGAACCCGTTATGTCAGTTGCCGACCAATCGGCACGAATAGCGGAACTTGAAAAGCAACTAAAAAAGAATACGAGGGAAATTACACGTCTGCAAAAATCGCTCGAGCAGGAAAAAATATACGCCAACGCTCACGCTAATCAGGCGGCTGCGCGGACACTCGGACAGCAGAATCGAGACAAATATCTGCGGCTATTGCTCTCTAACAGCCCGAGTATTATACTCTTTCTGGATAAGATGAGCCGCGTAGTTTTCTGTACGGATACACTGTATGATAAGTTCGCAGCCTTTGGCTTTGATAACGTTTCGGGGCTGCAGCTCCGGGATATATTCGAACCGTTTCACGATGATGAGTTCCTTGCGTTGCTTCTGGAAAGTCTTGAGCTTGTCAACACGGAGAAAAGTCCGCAGAAATTCAGCGGTGAGGCAAGACTCGGCGGCGAATACCGTAAGTACGACGTTTCGTACATTCCGATGATAACGGATAACGGCGACAGCGAAGGCTGTATGGTGTCTTTCCACGATATAACAGAGATTGAGGACGCCCGTTCTCAAGCGGAACACGCTAGCCTTACGAAATCCCAATTTTTGTCAAATATGAGCCACGAGATTCGTACCCCTATGAACGCCATTATTGGTATGACCTCTATCGGACGTTCGGCAACGGAAATGGAACGCAAAGACTACTGTCTTGATAAGATTGAGGACGCGTCAAACCACCTCTTAGGCGTAATAAACGACATACTTGATATGTCAAAGATTGAAGCGGGGAAGCTAGAGCTTTCACCCGTTAATTTTGACTTTGAGAAGATGTTACAACGAGTGGTAAATGTTGTAAATTATAAGATTACAGACAGGAAACAGCGATTCGCGGTAAAGATTGACCCGGCTATACCGCCGTTTATTGTGAGCGACGACCAGCGGCTTGCGCAGGTTATTACCAATCTCCTCGGGAATGCCGTGAAGTTCACGCCCGTGGGCGGTTCGATAACTCTCAGCACTAAGCTGATTGAGGAAGTTGACGGACTTTGCACAATCCAGATGAGGGTTGAGGACACCGGAATCGGTATCAGCCCCGAGCAGCAATCGCGGCTCTTTACATCGTTTCAGCAGGCTGAGAGCGATACAACGCGCAAATTCGGCGGAACGGGACTCGGTCTCGCTATCTCGAAAAATATCGTAGAGATGCTAAATGGAAAGATATGGATAGAGTCGGAGCTGGGACACGGCTCAACCTTTGCGTTCAATATTCAGGCGCGGCGCGGAGAGGGCGAGAACAGCAAGCTTATCCGATTAGACATAGACCGCGCGGACATACGGCTATTGGCTGTTGACCCCGATGAAAACACTCGGGACTTTTTCACCGATTTCGCGGAGAAGTCCGGCGTCCGCTGCGATATTGCCTCCGGAGCTGAGGACGCGCTGCGCTTGCTTCGCGAAAATATAACGTATACAAACGTTTTTACCGTGTGGCATATGCCCGGAATAGACGGAATTGAGCTGACGCGCAGAATCCGCGAGATTGCCGACGCCGAAAGTCCCGTCGTTACGCTCATTTCAGCGTCGGAGTGGGGGACAATTGAGAGCGACGCCAAGACAGCGGGCGTGAATAAGTTTTTGCCGAAGCCGCTGTTCCCGTCGTCGATTGTCGCCATTATCAACGACACTTTCGAAGATGTTAACGCGCAGCCCGAGCTGCGGAAAGAACTCGACATAGACGATTTCAGCAAACATCGTATTCTCTTAGCCGAGGACGTTGAGATTAACCGCGAGATTGTACTCGCGCTTCTCGAGCCTACTATGATAGCTGTTGACTGTGCGATAAACGGTAAGGAAGCGGTTGAGAAATTCAGCGCGGCTCCGGAGCTGTACGATATGATTTTTATGGATATTCAGATGCCCGAGATGGACGGGCTTGAAGCCACCCGCAGTATCCGCGCTATGGATATTCCGCGCGCTGAAAGTATTCCGATTGTGGCTATGACCGCTAATGTATTCAAAGAGGACATCGACCGATGTAAGACCGCCGGTATGAACGACCACGTAGGAAAACCGATAGACATCGCCGAGGTACTGAACAAGCTTCGTAAATATATAGAAATAGAGTAAGAGCGGGTTATAAACCCGCTCTTGCTCTATTATCAGTCGTCACAGTATGCGTCTTGCACCATAGTATTTTTGGTTGTAGTAAGAGTCCGAAAGGTTGTTGAGTTTAACCTCTTTGCCTCCGCTGGAAGCGTGTATAAATACTCCGTCACCGAGGTACATTCCGACGTGGGCGATTCCCGTGGTATTATCGGAAGAGAAAAACACATAATCGCCGGGGATTAAGTCGGCTTTTTCCACCGAATTGCCGTATTTGTATTGTCCCGAAGCTCCGTGCGGAAGTTCCACACCGATTGAGTTCGCGAGGTAATATGTAAAGCCGGAGCAATCAAAACCGGTCGACGGATTTGCACCTGCCCAAGTGTACTTAGTTCCCAGCAGCGAAATCGCCAATTCTTCCACCGCGGCTATATCGCTGTCTGACGAGTACTTCACGGCTTTTGCGCTATCCGTGTAGCTTGCGGTAAGGTCTTTGACATCGGCTGCTTTCGGAGCCGCAACGGCTTCGGAAACTTTCGCAGCCGCCGAGGTTTTGATTATACGCACAAAATCGGAGTGTACGTAACCCTCTTTGCCGCTGTACTTCACCTTATACCATTCGGTATAGGAACCAATAACTTCGAACTGCGCACCAAGCTTTAACAGCGCGTAGCGGTTACTGTCAGTTGTGGGACCCGCTCTGAACGCTACGTCCTCCCCGACGAGTTCACCCGTCCCGACCGCGAAAGTTACGGAATCGACCGGAGCGACGTACTTCGCGAGTATGAACCCGCGCGTTCCGCCCGAAATCAGTACTTCGTACCAACTGTCGTTAGCCCACTTGACGATTACAACGTTTTCGCCCTTTTGTAGGACGCCGAGAACGGAACTCCCCGTATTGGCTTCCGCACGAACGTTAACATCGGAGTTTTTGACTACTCCGCCCGCTTTGTTCGCGCCTCCGGCGGTTACCGTAGCGACAGCGGAGAGAATGAACAAAATGATTACAAAAGTTGTAAGATATTGTATAGCCTTAGTTTTTTTGAGATTGCCGAGTCCGATAGCGCTTTGCTGCATAATTCCCCCTAAAGTATAGCCGTTCGGCTATGTTTTGCCCTTTTGAGCCGGCGTTACAGTGTCGTCTAAGCCCGTTAGCCGTAACAATTTGTCAAACGTAACGGCTATATACTCCCGTACAGCCAAGCCAAAAGGTACGCGGAGGACAGTTACGCGGATTTCTTCGGAGCCTGCTTCTTAGCGGGTTTCTCTTCCTCCGGAGTGTGTTCAAGCGCCCTGTCGAGCCAGACTGCCGCAACGTCCATCGCGGCGCACAGTCCGTCTTTCTCTGCCTTTTTCAGCCGTCTGTCGCGGGGTTTTACTTCGATGTCTGACGTATAGAGGTTAACGAGAACTTTTTTGGAAACCTCAATGTCTTTCACCGTTTCCGTGTCCCTTATTTGAAGCACAACATAGTGGGATTCGCCCGGATTGCCGTAGATGAGATTCTTGCCGTTGCGCCTTAACGGGAGCCCTTTATAAACCAAGGGATTAGCGATAGTGATTTCAGGCATCTTGCCCTTCCTTCCCTTCGGTGTAACCGAATTGTAACATATTTGAATCCATTTGTCAAGTAGTTTTTACAAATTTGTGAATTTTTTTATGCTTCCTCACCAGGTTCGGATTTGCTGCCCTCGAGGTAATAGAACATAAGTTCGCGGAGCATTTCATCGCGGTCTACCTTTGTTATGAGTGTTCTTGCGTTTCCGTAGCCTGTGATGTAGGTCGGATCCTCGGAGATGATGTAGCCAATCAGCTGGTTTATCGGGTCGTAACCTTTTTGTTTAAGCGCGGAATAGACTGATTCGAGAATTGCCCGAATCTCGTTTTGTTTGTCCAGCGTGGTGAATTTCTTTGTGCCGAATTGCTCGTCCATACCTTTCCCCCCTTACTATAATTGCCGCGCACGGTATTGCGCTATTGTCTCAGTTCCGCGCCGGCTGCTTCTTTACATTTTGCGAGTATTGCGTCGGTAATGGGTTTCACTTCGTCATCCGTAAGATTTTTTTCGCTTGAACGGAACGCCAGGCTGAATGCGAGAGATTTCTTGCCCTGCGGTAACTGCGCGCCTGTGTATACATCGAATAGTTCCGCTCTCGCGAGCAGTTTGCCGCCCGCTTCCGTTATCGCCGCAAGCATTGCGCCGACCGTAATTTCCGCGTCAACCGTAAACGCCAAATCGAGCAGAAGCTCGGGATATTTCGCGTCCTCCTTGTAGGTTGCTTCGGGAAGCTTAGCGTCGTAGAGCGCGTCAACGTTGAGTTCCGCGGCTGCTGTTTTCTCGGAAAGTCCCGGGTGGATTTCGCCCATAATCCCGTAACTGCCGATTAGCGCACAGCGTCCCGGGTGGTAGTTCGCGTTTGAAGTTTCCGCGGTAAACTCCGGGATAGGTACGTTAAGCGCACTTAGAATGTTGACCACTTCGCTCTTGAAACTCTGGAAATCGCTGTCGAGCGCGGTCAGTATCAGCGTCTTTTGTTCGAGCGGGAGCCGCGAACCGGCTTGCGGGAGATAGACACGCGCAAGCTCATAGAGTTTAACGTTTTTGTTGCGTGCGTCGCGGTTAGCTGAAACGACACGAAGCATACCGGGAAGCATTGAGGTTCGCATAAAGGTTTTGTCAGTCCCGAGAGGATTGATTACCGAAACTCCGCCCTCCGGTCCGAGGCTGTACGTGAGAGTTTCGCTGTAACCCGAAGCGCGCGCCAAACTGTTGAGTTTACGCTCAAATTGTTGACGCTCGGTCAGCCCCCGGGCTTGTACATCGCCGACGATTGCGGCTTCCGGAATGTTGTTGAAACCGTAGAAGCGTCCGGCTTCCTCCGCGAGATCCGTCCAGTGCTCTATGTCGGAGCGCCAACTCGGGGCAGTTACGCTCGTTCCGCCCACGGTGAAACCGAGGTTACGAAGCGTGCCGAACATAAATTCCGCGGGAATCTCCGCACCTAGGAAAGCGTTGACCTTAGCGGGGTCAAGCGCAATCGCTTCGCGCTTAGGAGCTTCGCCCGGGAAAACGTCCGCAATCCCGCTTACGACTTCTCCGCAGTTTAGCAGCTCGATTAGTTCGCAGGCTCTCTCAAGCGCGGGAATAGTGTTCAGTACGTCGAGACCTTTTTCGAAGCGTGAGGACGCGTCAGTCCGCATACCGAGCGCGGTAGCGGTTTTGCGTATGCAGACCCCGTCAAAATTTGCCGATTCGAGGATAATATTCTGCGTGGCTTCGGTAATCTCGGAGTTTTCGCCGCCCATAACCCCCGCGAGTCCGATTGCCCCCTCCGCGTCGGTGATAAGAAGCATTTCGGGGTTCAAAGCGCGCAGCGTCCCGTCGAGAGTAGTGAGCGTCTCGCCGGATTTAGCGCGGCGCACGTTTATCCGTTCCCCCTTGACCGCGGAATAGTCAAAGGCGTGCATAGGCTGTCCGTATTCGAGCATCACGTAGTTTGTGATGTCAACGATGTTATTCGTCGGACGCACTCCCGAAGCTCTCAAACGTCTGCGGAGCCAGCGCGGCGAGGGCGCGACCTTAATGTTGCGTACAACTCTCGCGCTGTAACGCGAACACAGCTCCGGATGTTCGATAGTGACTTTCAGGTAGTCCGCTATGTCGCCTCCGGAGCTTTTTACAGTAGCTTCCGGAAGCTTTAACTCCGCGCCGAAAGCCGCGGCGGCTTCGCGTGCCAATCCGCGGACAGACAGACAGTCCGGACGGTTGTTTGTAATCTCGAACTCCACCACGCTGTCGTCATAACCCAATATTGCCGACGCGTCATCGCCGATTTTAGCGTCCGGCTCGTTGATAATGAATATGCCGTCGGTAATAGCGTAGGGGAAGTCGCGGGTGTCGAGTTCCAGCTCCTCTAAGCCGCATAACATTCCCTCGCTCTTAACTCCGCGGATTTTGCCCTTGGTGATTTTGGTTCCGTCCGGGAGAAGCGCGTTATGTTTAGCCACGGGAACTATATCGCCGGCACTGACGTTTTGCGCGCCTGTGATGATTTGAAGCGGAGCTTCCGCGCCAATGTCAACGCTGCAAACCCAAAGGTGGTCGGAATCCTCGTGGCGGCGAAGCTCCGTAACCTGTCCGATGACGATATTCTTGATTTTCGAGCGCAGATTGTCCGTAACCTCAACCTTAGAGCCGGATAGCGTTATAGCCTCCGCGAACTCCCTGTCTGTGACAGCCGGGATTTGTACGTATTCGTGTAACCACTCGCGTGATAGTTTCATTGTATGTTTTCTCCGTGTCAGTATATTAGTTTTCCGAGTTTCCGATGAGCGGACTGTACAGCAGTCCCGTCAGAATTGCCGCAGGAACCTCGCGTCGTTTTCGTACAGCAGCCGCATATCAGTTATCCCGAAGCGTCTCATCGCAAGCCGCTCAATACCTATTCCAAAGGCGAAGCCGCTGTAAACATCGGGGTCAATCCCGCAGCCTGAGAGCACTTTCGGGTGAACCATTCCCGCGCCGAGAAGCTCTATCCAGCCCTCGTCCTTGCATAGCCGGCAGCCCGCTCCTCCGCACTCAAAGCACTGTATATCAAGCTCGCAGGAGGGTTCCGTATAGGGAAAATGGTGCGGGCGGAACCGCGTCTGCACGTTCGGACCGTATAAGCCGCGCATTAGCGTGTTCAGCGTCCACTTGAGGTTGCCCATTGTTATGCCTTTGTCAATGACTAAGCCTTCAATCTGGTGGAAAATCGGGCTGTGAGTTGCGTCCACTTCGTCCTTGCGGTATACTCGCCCCGGCGAGATTATGCGAATCGGCGGCTTGAGCTGCTCCATTGTGCGTATCTGAACCGACGACGTTTGGGTGCGCAGACAAATCGTTTCGTCCTCATCACAGTAGAACGTGTCCTGACGGTCTCGCGCGGGGTGTCCTTTCGGCGTGTTAAGCTTATCGAAGCAGTATTCCGAGAGTTCAACCTCGGGTCCCTCCGCAACGGTGAATCCGAGCGTAAGGAACAAATCAACTGCTTCGTCGTGTACAATCGTAAGCGGATGAGTATGTCCGAAACGACCTGATTTCGCGGGAATTGTAACGTCGATAGCTTCCGCCTTGAGCCGTTCCTCAAAAGCCGCGCTGCCGAGTTTTGCGTTGGCGAGTTCCAGTTCGTGTTCGATAGCTTCGCGCAAAGCGTTAATAAAGGCGCCGGTTTTGGGACGTTCCTCCGCCGGAAGTCCCGACAAAGTTTTGAGAATAGCCGTGATTATACCTTTTTTACCGAGATGCCGTATGCGGATTTCCGCCAAAGTCGGCAAATCTCTCGCTTCCAGCGCCTCTGCAATGGATTTCAGCGCGGAAGCACGGATTTCGGCGATTCGCTCGTGTATCTCTTTTAAGTTGTTATCCATCAGAAAGAAGCTCCTATACACATTTTTCAACAACAATACATTATACACGATTCGCGCCTATTTGTCAACCGCTGATTTCAAGCGTGCGGCATTTGTCATTTGTCCGGCTGAGGGCGCATACAATGTCCTGACAATAAACTATATGGAGGACTACAATGTTAGATATGGGCTTTACCGCTTTGGGCGCGATTACCGTAATGGTTTTCCTGATTGTGCAGGTTCTCAAAGCCACTTCGCTTGATAACAAGTGGCTCCCCGTGATTTGCGGGGTTCTCGGAGGAGTGCTTGGAGTAGCCGCGCGTCTCACAATGCCGCAGTTTCCCGCGGACGACTGGTTCGATACCGTTGCGATTGGGATTGTCTCCGGACTTGCGGCTACCGGTTCGCACCAAATTTACAAACAGACGCGGAACAAATAACAAATAACAAAGACGGGAGAAGTCAGCCGCTTACACCGTCTTTGTCGTTTGTTACCGGGCTGCTTACGTTCTGACGGCTGTTAATGATTCCGCCGATTATCAGGATATTGCCGCAAATGTAGAACCACAGCAGAAGCATTACAAGCGAAAACAGCGAGCCGTAGACTAAGCTGTATTTTGCCGATACATCAACTGTGAACGAGAATACGGGACCTGTAAACGCAAGCACTAACGCCGCAAATCCAGCTCCCGGCAAGGTTTTGCGGCTTCCCGCAAGTTTGTATACCGCGGCTAGCAAGCAGAACAGTACCGCAAACAATACCGCGAACTGCAAAGCCTGACGTAAGGGCGCGGTCAGCAGATTACTAAGTAACGCTCCGAGCAGAATTATTATCGCCGCGAGGTAGATTGCTATCGTGAATATCGCGGCATAGAGAAAGCTTTTCACAAAGCCGTACCGCAGCTTGCCTGTTCCGCGGATTTCGCCGAGAATCGTTATCACGCTCCGCCAACAGGCTGACGCCGACATCACAAGCAGACTGAGCGCGGCGGTCAGCATTGCGGGGCTGATTTTTGCCGCTACGTAATCGTTGTATTCAGTAAAGACTTGCAGTACCGCCGCGGGGAGAATCCCCTCGCCGAGCCGCAGTATCTGCGCAGTGGAAAGATTCAGCGCGGAGAGCATTGACGTAAGACAGATAAGCAGAGGAAATAGCGACATAGTCAGCGAATACGCGAGTTCGGCGGCGCTCCGGGACGCTTTGTGCGTTACGTAGCTCCCGATTATCTCTTTCATCCGCCCGAACAATTGTTTAGGGTATGCTACCGCCGTCTTCTCCATCGTACACTCAACCTGTCGGAATGTATGTCGCCGTCACTGTCGTATTTCTTTGCGAGATATACCGCCGCGGCTATTATAACCGCGGCTGCGATATAATATGCTATCTGGCCGCCGTTCTGGTATAATCTTTCGCCCAAATAGTACGCGGCAATCGCAAAAGCAATAGGCAGCACCATTGAGAGCCGCGGTTTCGAGCCTTCCGCGTCCGCCGCGGGAAAAGTGTCCGGAATCGTATAGTACCACAATAGACGCACCATAGCCGCAATTCTCGCAAAGTTCGCGAGATATTCAAGGGCTACCAGATAGATTTGCCCCGGGGTTTGAGCCAGCATCGCGTCAATGGTCGCTTCGGCGGCTTCGAGGCTTTCGGGCTTGATATTTGCGAGAAATTCCTCTATGCCTATGTCGTTGAGCGTCATCGCCACCGAAAGTCTCGACAATACCGCGAAGCCGGAACTGAACGCGCAGGGTATTAACGCGTAGCCAAGCGCTAAGGACGCCGGGACGCCAACCGACCGCTCACGTTTTGACAAAAACAGCAGCGCGCCTAAGAAACCCGCGCACTCTACACCGGCGAGTAAAATCGGGCGCAGAACCTCTTTCGTTACCGAACCCATAATCAGTCCGCCGAGAAACCAGCCGCAAACTAAGAAAGCGGCAATCCCCGCAACAAACGGCACGAGCCGCAGCTTCCTCCGGAAAGCATAGAATACAGCGAATAAGAACGGCAGAATGACGCTCGCTAAAACGCACATAGATAAAGCCGTCAGATATGTCAGATTGAACAATATTTCTCCTTTGTTATAGCCGAACGGTTATATTCGGCTCCGAGTTACAGCAGTACGAACGTAACGCCGTTGTTGTGACGTTCGAGGTCCGAGTCATAGCGGAGAGCGTCGCATACGCGGAACGCTTTGAGAACGTCCTCATTGAAGATTGTAAAAACGTCCCCCGGGAACCAATCGTCGATAACGTGCCGGGCTTTTTGTACATCGAGATAGCGGTGCGCGGCGGTGCGGATTTTTCCGCCCTTTCCCGTTGAACCGTAACCGTGGATTAGCTTGATGACTTTCAGTCCGTAACGTTTGCCGTCGTGGATTTGGAACGTAATGCGCTTGATAGCGTCACTCGCGGAGGGAAGGTCGTACTTAATGTTAACCTCGCGGAGCGTATTGGGCGTAGTCATAGGTAATTACCTCATTTCCGTATGCCGCTTGCGGCGGTTGGCTGCGTATGCTTTGGACGGGGGACGCTTACGGCGCGGGAGTTCTGAGCTTTGCGAAAAAGTCCGTCAGCAGCTCCGCGCAGTCCTCTGCGAGTATGCCGCTTTGAAGCTCCGGGTCGCCTCCCGCGGCTTTTGGGTTTGAGTTGGTAGCTCCGTAGATTACCCTGTCGATTCTGGCGGCCGCAAAAGCTCCGTAGCACATCGGACAAGGTTCAAGCGTGACATACGCCGTACAGCCCTCGAGCCGCCAACTGTTCAGCGTAGTGCAGGCTTCGTTGATAGCCGCAATCTCGGCGTGAGCTAAACTATTGCGCGAAGTCTCGCGGGAGTTGCTCCCGGAGCCTACAATCGTGCCGTCCGCGCCGATTATTACACAGCCGATGGGTACTTCGCCGCGTTTTGCAGCTTCTTTCGCAAGTTTTATCGCAAAACGCATATAACCCTCTTGAATATTTGTGTCAAACATTATATAATTATAACACTATCTTGCTGATTCTGCAAGACGTATATTTTGGCGGGAGTTCACATAGGATAAAGACAGCTGATATTATAGCTGTGATAGAAAAAACAGATGAGAGGTACAAAACTATGGACATTTATAACCTGACGGATAACCGAGCCGATTTAGTCGGCACATTGTCCGCGCCGCCGAGTTTTTCGCATAAAGCCGGCGGTCCCAATTCTCCGGCTGCGGAATACTGGAGATTTCCGCTGTCTATAACGCGCTTGTCGGGCGCGGAGGACGTACTGAACATCATAACCGCTAAGGAAACGCTGGAAGGCTGCCCGGCAGAAGCGGGTTCGCGTGTGCGTATAAGCGGAGAAGTTCGCACGTTTAACAACAAGTCCGGGGCGGGGAGCAAGCTCGTTATCTCCGTCTATGCGAGAGTAATCGGACTTACCGACGAGGACGAGCGGAACATCGTTCAGCTGAGGGGCAAACTCTGCAAAGCCCCGAATCTGCGGCGAACCCCTATGGGGCGCGAAATCTGCGACATTATGCTAGCTGTCAACAGAAGATACGAACGAAGCGACTACATACCTTGTATCGCTTGGGGGCGTATCGCCGCTCAAGCGGCGCTGTGGGACCTCGGAGAGTCGGTAGCTATCTCCGGAAGACTCCAAAGCAGAACTTACAACAAAGTTCTCGAGGACGGAAGCTCGGAGGAACGTACAGCCTACGAAGTTTCCGTAGTGGAGCTGGAATAAGCTCGTTTCGCGCTGTCCCCCAAAGCCTTACAGCCGAAATCGCTGTAAGGCTTTGGCTTTTTGTATTCATTTAGCGTGCGGCGATAAGCAATCAGCTCAAAATTCAGCGCGGCAGCCTTTGCCGCTAAATGTTAAGAGCGGGGGAATGTCCCCCGCTTGTTGCGTTAACTTTTCACGTTCGTGACCTCCACAAATCGCCGCAGGACTTGCGCTACCTCGGCGCGGGTTGCGGTACCCTTTGGGTCGAAGCGTAGTCCGGGCTTGCCGCTTATTACGCCCGCTAGCTGCAATGCGCTCACCGCGTCCCTCGCGTAGTCCGCAATTTCGCCGCTATCCGTGAACTCTACCGCGTCTGCGGTTTGCGGCAATTCAAGTCCCGCGTATCTTGCATAGCGGTACAGCAACGTTACGAGCTGCTCACGCGTTACATCGGCGGTAGGGTTCGTCCCGTCGGTCAAGCCCTCGGCTGCCG
>JAISLB010000062.1 GCA_031260685.1 Oscillospiraceae bacterium
CCCGTTAGCAGCAGCGGAGAGAACCACGCGCGGAACGTAAGTTCAGCAGTCCCCAGGGTTAACGCGGCAACTGACAATTGAGCGATATTGTGAATCGCGCCGCCGCAGACGCTTATTCCCAAAATGCTGAAACGTTTGCTCTTGTACAGCAGCGCCATTGCCGCAAAGCTCGTCAGCGCGCCCGACAGCGAGTACGCAAGCCCCCACAATCCGCTGAAAAGCAATCCCGCGAGTACACAGCGTGCCGCGTCGGTTAACAACGCAAAGCGAATCCCGCGCCGATAGAGCAGAACCAGAATTACGCAGTTGGCAAGCCCAAGCTTAACCCCGGGAACATTCGGGAGAATCGGCGGCAGCATAAACTCGAGCCAGCTTGCAGCCAACGCAAGCGAGGCCGCAAGCCCAAGCTCCGCAACGCGCTTAGTCATTGCTGACCGCTATGGCAACGCGGTTCGGGAGACAGATTATAAGAGGTTCGTGCTGCTCCATACAGAGCTTATCAGGGCAATCCGCGGCGATAACGCCCACGCGCCCGTTTTTTATCAGCAGGGTGTTGTGAGTTCCGTTGAAGCCGGCAATCTCAAGCGTAGCATCGGTACCGAGCGGAAGTTCCGCGTAAAATTCTCCGTTAACGCTTACGGTGACACGCTCCGAATATAGTGAAGCTCCCGGGAACTGTACGAAACCCAGTCCCGAGATAATCAGCAGTATCGCTATAAGCACCAAATCGGGCTTAGTCAGTCCAAATCGTTTCCGCATTGTATCTCTCCGCCAAGTCCGCGTTGTTCTCCACGAAAAGCGCGGTTGAGAGGAAATCCGTAACAGCCCCGGAGTTTGCAACTATCGTGAGCGATTTCTCCGAGATTACGGGTTTGAGAGTTCTCGGGTCGATGATGTGGTTGCCCCGTTCGTAGGTTCCGCTCGTAGCGCAGAATTGCCCGGGCGCGAGCTTAATGGTTTGCGCAATACCGTCTCCCGAGGGGCTTGTAATGCCGATGTCCCAAGCTCCGTCAGCGGTTCCGGGTTTATTACCGATTGCGGCGACGCTCCCGCCGATTGAGATTGTACCGGCGAAAGTGGTTTGACCGTAGAGGTTGGACTTTTCAATCTGTTCAGCCGCTTTGTCAAGTGCGTAGCCTTTGGCGATTGCGCCGAAATCGTATCGGAGTACGCCGGAGGCTTCCGCAAGCTGCTCCGCGGTGGGTTCTCCGCCGTCTTTGTACAGTGCGTAGACAGCTCCGAGGGTTACGTCGAAAGTACCGCCGGAATCAGCCGTATAAGTTTCGCAGAGTTCGAGCAGTTCAAACAGGTTTTCCGGCGAATCGAGACAGCCCGTGTGAATCAGCGCAAGTGCGCTCCAAACTAAGTGAGCGGCTTCGCTGAACTGCTGATACGAATCGCTGTAGCCCGAAACGACAGTCACGGTATCGAAAAATTCGTAGAAAGTCTCCGTAAACTTTTCAGGTTTAGGAGTAAAAGGCGAACAGCCGCCTAAAACAAAGGCGATAAAAACGGCAAACGCAAGTTTCTTCATTTGTCCCAATCTGATATTTGATAACTGTATATCTGTAATTACGCGTTTGTGGCAAGCTGCACTCCCGTAAAGTAGAAGCGTATAATATCCTCATAGCTATAACCGAGAAGCGCCATAGCTCTCGCACCGTATTGGCTCATTCCGACGTTGTGTCCCCAGCCGCTCCCCGAAATTGTAAATAAGGAGCCTGTCTGCGCAATTCCGGACTCGCGTATTGCTCCGTAGTCTTTACCGAGTTTGACAGTTTGTTTGCCGCTAGAGCTGATTATAGATATCGACGAGCCGGACAACGCTTCGGCGGTACCGCTCCCGCCTATTGCGTAGAGTCCGTCAACATCTTCGAGGATTTCGTCCGAGCCGGTAACGTTAATTTGCGCAACGGGAGGAGCGGGAAGCGCACCGCTTTGCGTCGTATTGCCGCTGAGCGTGAATCTTTGGCTGAATATCTCTTTTCCGCCCGAAGCGAAGCTTAAAATCGTCGCCGCTGCGCGTTGCTTGAAAATGAACGTTTTGCCGTTGCTGTCTTTGAAAGTCAGCGAGAAGATGTTACCAACGGCTGTATAGACCGGGGTTACGGAGAGAATATCTCCCGCGGCGTAGCCTTTGGCGTTGAGACGTTCTTTTATCTGCTGCGGGGTATACGTATAGGTCCAGCTGTCGTGACCGGTCTTGACGGTACCTTCGTAAGGGTCAAGCACGCCTTTGAGGTGAGGCAGCGGATTGGCGAAAACGTTTTCGCTGTTCTCCGTGGCTCCTCCGTCCGCGCTGTGGTAATATACGGGGGCAATCGCCGAGCCGTAGGTAACGTATTGTCCGGCGGTTTCAGTAGCCGCCTGAACTATGCTATCGCCCGTGACGTTCTGACCTCGGTAGACCTGACAATCGGTAGTGGCGCAAACGTCAAAGCCGTAGGCTCCGTGCTTGTGAATATTCTGCCCGGCGTAGGTACGGGCGCAGACTGCCTGCGCTTTGAGAGCCTCAATCGGCCACGATACCGACATCTCGTAGGGCAGTACGCCCTGTATGTAGTCCTCAATCGGTACGATATTCAAAACCGTGAGATTATTTCCGGTAAGGCGCGTATACTGGAACCCGCCGTAGTATTTGTAGCCTTTGAACCACGTGAGTGGTTTCTGACCTTCGAACTCGGGCTTCGGCATAACTCCGAGCGAGAACGAAGTTCCGCAGTCAAACTCAAAGAGAATGTTCGAGGTACCTGTCTCAACGACAGTGACGCAGCGGTCGGAGGCTGAATAGCCGCTGCCGCTGATTCCGCGGGCCGCGGCGTCCGCCGCTGCTTCCGAAGCTGAAAAGTAGTTGCCGACCATTACGTAATAAACCCAGTTTTCGAAAAGGAGAAAGCTCCCGGTATAGGCGGCTTGCGCCTCTTTCGCCGCGTTATAATCCGTATAGCCGTTAGGAAGACGGATGTGGTAGCAGCCGACGGTTCCCATAAAGTCCGAAGTGGGCGAATCCACATAGCGGTTAGTGCTGTCACGCGTTATATAAAGATTGCGGTCCTTGACCATTGTTATCGCCGTGGTGTCAGTTTCCGCGACTGAGTAGAAGTTGCGCGCGGAATCGAAATAGCCGAATTTGTAGCCGCGTCCGTCGCTGTTCTCCGAGCTGTTGAGCAGATTTCCGTAGACCAGTTCTCCGCTGCCGTAGTATAAGCCGACTTTGATGTTATTCGGGACGTTGAGCGCGGCGTTAGCGATAGCCGCTCCGCCGGAAACGGGAAACGCTCCGATTAAGAGCGAGAGAATAAGAACGAGCGGTACAAGTCGTAGTTTTTTCATTATGTTCTCCAAAAGCTGTCTGAATTGTGGTAAATTGCGGTTGACAATCATAGTTTAGAATGATATAATCTATAATACTATATTTTTGCGATTTTTGCAAGTCTTTTTCGACAACTTCCGCAAAGGAAATTACTGTAATCGCTGTTGAGGTGAATATTATGTCAATATCAAAGAAGTTCAAGGTTGCCGTAATCGGCGCGACGGGAATGGTCGGACAGCGTTTTGTCACGCTGCTGGATAATCACCCTTGGTTCGAGCTTAGCGTCGTAGCCGCAAGTCCGCGGAGCGCGGGCAAAAGCTACGCGGAGGCAGTAAGCGGCAAGTGGCTTATGAGCGTTCCGCTCCCCGAAGCTGCCGCTAAGCTCACTGTTCTGGACGCTACAGCCGATATAGCCGAAATAGCGGCTTCCGTCGATTTCGCGTTTTGCGCGGTCGATATGCCGGATAAGGAAAACTACGAGCTGGAAGTCGCCTACGCCAAAGCCGAGTGCCCGATTGTCAGTAACAATAAGTCGCACCGCTGGACTCCCGACGTTCCGATGGTTGTGCCGGAGCTTAACCCGGAACACGTAAACGTCATAGCGGCACAGCGAAAACGATTGGGGACGAAGCGCGGGTTTATCTCCGTCAAGTCGAACTGTTCTATCCAGAACTACGTCCCGGCTTTGTCCCCGGTCCGCGAATTGTTCCCGATATCTGACATCTTAGTCTGCACGTATCAGGCGATTTCCGGCGCAAGCAAAAATTTCGAAACTTGGCCCGAGATGATTGACAACGTTATACCCTACATAGGCGGCGAAGAGGAAAAATCCGAGCGCGAACCGCTGAAGCTTTGGGGGGAAATCAGCGGCGGCGAGATTGTTCCCGCCGATGCTCCGAGGATTACCGCGCAGTGCATACGCGTCCCCGTTACTAACGGACATCTGGCTGCGGCGTTTGTACGTTTCGCCGGTGAGAAGCCCTCGAAAGAGCGGATTATAGAGATTTGGGACAATTTCAAAAGCCCCGTTGCGCAGTACAATTTGCCGAGCGCACCTAAAAAGTTTCTCAATTACTTTACGGAGGATAACAGACCGCAGATTCGTCTCGACCGCGAACTCGAGAACGGAATGGCGGTATCAATAGGGCGGCTGCGCGAAGATACGCAGTACGATTATAAGTTCGTGTGCCTGTCGCACAATACGCTGCTGGGAGCCGCGGGCGGCGGAGTGCTTCTCGCGGAGCTACTCGCGGCAAAAGGCTATTTTGAAAGATAAGTGAGGTATTTTTACTATGTCTAACCCGATTTTCAGCGGCTCCGCCGTTGCTATTGTCACTCCCTTCGATAACGCCGGCGAAGTCAACTACGTCAAGTTCGGCGAACTTATCGACGAGCAAATTGCCGGAGGTACAGCCGCGATAGTAGTTTGCGGAACCACCGGCGAGTCAGCTACGCAAACCCTCGAGGAACACTCAAAAACCGTCGATTTCGCGATAAAGCACGTTAATCACCGCGTTCCGGTAATTGCGGGAGCCGGCTCGAACGATACGGCAGCCGCGCTGTTTCTATGTGAACACGCGCAGCACAGCGGAGCCGACGCGCTGCTCCTCGTCACGCCGTACTATAACAAAACCTCGCAGCGCGGTTTAATCAAGCACTATACCTATCTCGCGGACGCCGTGGATATTCCGATTATCCTCTACAACGTTCCGGCGCGTACAGGCGTTGATATAGCTCCCGAAACCTACGCCGCGCTTGCTAAGCACAAGATGATTGCGGGAACGAAAGAGGCTTCCGGCAATATCGGCAATCTAAGCCGCACTCTCAAGCTCACGGAGAATGACGACTTCGACGTATGGTCCGGAGACGACGCGTACACGCTCCCGCTCATTGCTATGGGAGCAATCGGCGTAATCTCGGTTCTCGCGAATATCTATCCGCGGGTTATGGCTGATTTGTGCGAAGCCGCGCTCAAAGGCGATTTCGCAAAAGCCCGCGAGCTCCACTATAACGCGCTCGAAGCTATGAACGCAATGATGTACGACGTAAACCCCATACCCGTCAAGACCGCTATGAACCTCCTCGGCAAGGACGTAGGACAGCTCCGTATGCCGCTGACAGATATGGACGAAGCAACGCTCGAACGTTTGAAAAAAGCCTTAGACGGCGCGAGAACTCAAAATTTCAGATAAACCGGGAACTTACGATACCGCGATTCTCTCCTGAAGAGCGCGGAAGATTGTCGCGTCATCGGCGAATTCTACGTTTCCTCCCGCGGGAAGCCCGGTCGCCAAACGCGTTATTTTTACCCCGAGCGGGGCGAGAAGCCGCGAGATATACATCGCTGTGGCTTCACCCTCGGTGTCGGGATTGAGCGCGAGAATGACCTCCTCCGGAGCTTCGTTCCGGACTCTTTCGGCAAGCTGCGCGATAGCGATATCCTCGGGACCGATACGGCGCATAGGCGAGATTACACCGTGGAGAACGTGGTAAACCCCGGTATAGTTGCGCGCGCGCTCAATCGCGTACAGGTCGCGAATGTCTGCGACAACGCAGATAGTCGCTTTGGAGCGTTTTTCGGAGGAACAGACAGAACAAATTTCGCCGTCCGTGAGGTTTTGGCAAATCTCACAGCGGTGAATCAGCGTTTTAGCTTCGATAATAGCGTTTGCGAAAGTCTCCGCACGTTCCGGGCTGTAATCCAGCACCCGGAACGCCATTCTTTGCGCGGATTTGGTACCGACGCCCGGCAGCGCGGCAAATTGCGAAACCAAACGTTCAAGCGCCTCGGGATAAAGCCCGCTTCCGGGTCGCATAAGCACATCTCCCCGCCGGTACGGAGTTTGAGAATTATCGTTCGCCGCCCGGTCTTTCGTTTCTGACTTCGTTTCTGATATTGTTAATCTGTTAGGCGCGTCCAGACTTCGTCGGATTTCAGCGCGGTAATTTTGCGGTATTCGCCGCCTCTTTGGTCAAAGCGGCACGCGGCTGCGTAATCGCAATAGCCGCAGGGCGTTACATTTTTCATAGAAGTAGGCAGCGGGGTAACGTCTCCCTCGGTTAACGCGGCGTAAAGCTCCGCGAGCTTTTCCTCAACGTGTTTTGCAAGTGCGCCGATTTGCTCCGCGGTTGCTATGTCCTTAGCCGCTCCGGCGTCCGCGGTTTCCGCAAGCTGCAATCCCGTGGATTCGAGCTTGTCGGCGCGTTTGGCATTGATTTTATCGTCCGGCAGATCAATATCTTTTCGTTTGAGCGAGACCAAAATGTCCTTTGCAGGAGTGTAGCGTATTCCCGCCGGAACTATTCCCTCGGATTTTTCCAGCGCAAAGAGATATATCAGCAGCTGCATACCGAAACCGTAGTACACATCGGAGAGGTTGAATTCCGCGCTGCCGGTTTTGTAGTCCACCACACGCGCGTAAGTTACGCCGTCCCGTTTGAGCTCGTCGATACGGTCAACTTTACCCTCGATAGTTACCCCGCCGAGCTGAATATTGTCGAATTCATATTCGAAGCTGCGCGGCGAAAAGCCCGAGTTTTTCAGTTCAAGCGCGAGACGGCTGACCATACGCCTGACCGAGTCGCGAAGTCTGCTGAACAGGAAGCGCGCGCGCTTATCCTCTAAGGCGGCTCCGGCGACCGCTTCGGCGTATGTGTCGAGAACCCGCTGTGTTATCGCGTCAAGCTGTTCCTCCGTGACTTTCGCGAAGCCGCCTATTTCGTCACTGTTGACCTCTTTGCAAACGTGTTCAAGCGCGTAATGGACGAGATTGCCGAATTCGAGTTTGCTGAAATTGATGGTTTTGCGGGTTTCGGCGCGTAAACCGTACTTCATAAAGTATTGATATTTACATTTCCCGAGCGTCTCGGCCTTGGTTGCCGTAAGTACGGGTTTTTCACCGTAAAGCGCGCGGATTGCCTCGGCGGAGAGCAGACGGCTGCTTTGCGGAAGCCGCGAGCTTTTTTCCGCGCGGATTTTTCCAGCCGCCGCGCAACGCTCCGGGTTGAGACGCTTGATGAGGTAGCTCTCGCGTGAGTCTCCGGGGCAGGTGATTATGAGTTCCGCGGCTTTAGCTAGGACTTTGTTCACCAAAAACAGTTCGCGCAGAACCGCGTAGTTGTTGCCGCCGCGCAGATTCGAGAGTCCGAGTTTATTGAGAGTATCGCGCTCATCGGGACTAAGCAAACCCTGCGGGGTTTTGAAGTTCGGGAGCGCTTCGTCAGTAGCTCCCAGAACAATAAGCCGCGTTATGTTGCTCTCGCGGATGCTTTCGAATTCGCCTATACGCACCGTGCCGAGAGTCATCGGGATTGTATCGACCGATTGTCCGGAGAGTAACAGCGTCAGAAGCCGTCCGAACTCCTCACGCGTCATCTTGCAGCTGCCGCTGACAGTAACGAAAGTATCG
Organism: Oscillospiraceae bacterium; assembly: GCA_031260685.1. Classification (GTDB taxonomy): domain Bacteria; phylum Bacillota; class Clostridia; order Oscillospirales; family Oscillospiraceae; genus JAISJH01. The sequence goes on from JAISLB010000062.1 coordinate 7,723, forward strand.
AGAGTAGCGACGAAAATGTCCCACAGCTGCCGGTATTCGTCGGCTGTCTGCTCATCGCCGGAACGTATGAACTCACCGGCTTTGGTTTTGAGCCTTTCGCGGAGCCGCACTTCCCGGACAAAGCCGTACAGCGCGGTTGCGTGCTCAAGTCCCGTAACCGCGGAAGCGCTTTCAAGCTGATAATTGAGAATCGGGACTGCTATACACTCGCGGTAACTGTTAAGAGCGGCTAAGTTTCGCTCGTCGCGGGCGATTGCTTTTTCCTTTTTCTCGTCGTCGTCATAATTGGAGTAATCCACGTAGCCCCGCGGATTCCCGGTAAATTCGTTACGCCATTTTGCGGCTCCGCGCAGATTCCATTTAAGCGCGTAGTCTTCGAGCTTGTCGCGTTCTTCCGGCGTCAGCCCCGTCAGATTCGTCTTAATATAGCGGAATACGTTGTCAAAACGCCAGTTGTAGGCGATAATACTGAAAATTTCGGTGACGAGAGTCATAATCGGCTTTTGGAGAATGTCCTCATCGCGGTTGAGGTAGCTCTTGACGCCGAGTTTGCTCAAATCAGCTTGCAGGGCTGCTTCATAGTTTGAGAAAGCTCTCGCAACGACCGAGATTTGCTCCGGCGGGATTCCCGAGCTAATCCATTCGGCGCATTGCAGGGCGGCAAGCTGACATTCCTCCGAAACCCCCGAGGTTTTGTACAGCGTTCTGCGTATTTCCCGCGCGGGTGGTTCGAGATTTTCGGTTTCACATTGAAGCGCGTTCTCCGCGGCGAAATTAGTCAGACGGCTGAACGTATCGGCGGACAGCTCAAAGCTTTCATCGCCGGTAGTAAGAGCGGCAGTAACCGAAGCTCCCGCGAGAAGCAGCTTTTCGATTATTCCGAACTCCTGCGCGGTAAAGTCGGAGAATCCGTCGAAATAGTACTCGGCTTTAACGTGCGGACTGTCCGCGATAACCTCCGTAAGGAGGTCGAGATTAGTGCGCTTATCGCCGTAACGCTGAATGAGCAGCGCGTCGTAAGCCTCAAATATAAGAGCAAGGTCGCGGAGTTTTAGCTGAGTGCTTCCCGCGTCTAATTTATCCGCGGCTATGTTAAGGTCCTCCGGCTGAAGCGACGAGTACGTCAGTTCCTCGCGGAGCTTGACGAAGCTGTCAAGGTAGTACGTTTTAGTACTGCGCTCCGTATAGACTTTGAGCGAACCGGAGAGCATATCCAGCGCGGAGTGCAGGAGCAGCAGCTTTGCCTCGCGCTTAGGGCTTCGGAGCGGAGCGATATACAGTCCCTCGAAAACTCTGTCCGCGAGACTGGTGAAAGTCAGCGCCTCGGCAAAAAGGCACAGCTCATCGCCGCAAACTTCCGCAAGCGCGCGCTCTCCCTCATAGGAGTATTGCTCCGGAACGATGAGAATCTGCCGCGGGGCAGCGTCCGTACGAACGTTCAGCCCAATTGTGTGCAGTATGCGCCGGGTTTTGCCGCTGCCCGGCGCGCCGGTATAAAGTCGCAGCACGTTCTTTCCTCCACGCCCCGTCTATCTATAACTATATTCCCTCGCCGCAGCAGTATTCGCCGGGGTTTGACGCGAGTTCAGCCAGATTATACGGCGTGCTTTGATAAACGTAGTAATTGAGCCAATTGCCGTAGAGAAGCTGCGCGGGGGCTTTCCAACGTACTATCGGTTTTTGCAGCGTATCGTCCCCCGGGAAGTAATTCTGCGGAACCGCGGGATTGATTCCGCGCACGAGGTCCCGGTCATATTCAAGCTGTAAGGTGTCGGAGTCGTACTCGGGATGTCCCGTAATGAACAGGCTGCGGTTATCTTTTGACTTTACCGCGAATACGCCCGCCTGTTCGGAGAGCGAAAGTATCTCTAAATGCGGACTTTCAGCGATATCAGCCGCCCGGACTTCCGTGAAACGGCTGTGCGGAACCCAGAACTCGGTGTCAAAACCTCTGAACAGCCGCGTTGTAGTGTCCTCAATACTATGCTCAAACACTCCCGAGAGCTTGTCCGGGAGGTCATACTTAGGAATCCCGTAGTAGTGATAGAGCGCGGCTTGAGCGCCCCAGCAGATGAACAGCGAACAATGGACGTGCAGCTTAGCCCAGTCCATAACGTTGCACAGCTCCGGCCAGTAATCGACCTTTTCGAAGTCTATCGTTTCCACGGGCGCGCCGGTTACTATCAAACCGTCGTAGTCGCGTTCGTGAACCGCTTCGAAATCTTCGTAGAAGGTGTCGAGGTGGCTCTTGTCCACGTTTTTCGCGTCGTGAGATACCATACGGAGAAAATCCACCTCGATTTGAAGCGGGGTGTTCGAAAGCTTCCGCAGAAGCTGCGTCTCGGTAACAATCTTTGTGGGCATAAGGTTTAATATAAGGAGCTTCAGCGGGCGAATGTCCTGCGCTAAGGCTCTGCGCTCCGTCATAACAAAGATGTTCTCGTTTTCGAGTATGCTCTTAGCCGGGAGCTTATCGGGAATTTTTATCGGCATAGCTTCACCAATTGACAATGGATAAGTTAACAGCGCTCATTCGGGCAGTTTCATTATACCACAGTTTCTCCCAAATTGCAAGCCCAATTTTGTACAGTTAGCAGTTAGCAGTTAGCAGTTCGCAGTGGTCAGTGGTTAGTGGTCAGTGGTCAGAACGGGGGGTAAGACGCAGCCAAACGTCCAAACTCCCGTTCTGACCACTGACCACTGACCACTGACCACTGACCACTGCGTAACTGACCACTGACCACTTTATTTAGTGTGCTTGACATTTGCGCCGCGATTTGTTATAATATAGTGATAGACAATAATTTGGACTGTCCATCGTCTCTGACAGTTGCCGTTTGATAACTGTCGTCTGGGATTACCGGGGTAACTATGAACTTACAAACCGTCAAAAAATACTCGCTTATTACCGGGCGGATTTTTCTCGGCTTGATTTCGCTTCTGCTGAAATCCGCCGGAACGATTCTCCTGATTGCTCTGACTACGGGGCTTATATTCACCTGCGTCTTTGCGGTTTATATCAAAGGCTTAGTCGCGGACGAACTCGACGTCGAACTCAATAACTATACCACGATTAACCAGACCAGCGTCATTTACTACTGGGACGACGACCTCGGACGCTATATGGAGATGGAAAAACTTTTCGGCTCGGAAAACAGCGTTTGGGTGCCGTACAAGGATATTCCGCTTATGCTCGAGCAGGCGGCGGTAGCAATCGAGGACAAACGCTTCTACAATCATCACGGTGTAGACTGGTGGAGGACTACGGCGGCTTTCGGCTCGATGTTCGTTCAAAACGCCAACAACTTCGGCGGTTCGACTATCACACAGCAGCTTATAAAGAACACTACGGGCAATAACCAAGGTACCGTCAAGCGCAAGCTTACGGAGATATTCAGCGCGCTGGACTTTGAAAAGCGATACTCTAAGGAGGCTATCATCGAGGGTTATCTCAATATTATCCCGCTCGGTGAAAACTGCATAGGCGTCGGAGCGGCTTCGCTGACCTACTTCGGGAAGCCCGTTACGGAGCTTACACTCGCGGAGTGCGCGTCGCTTGTCGGCATCACTAACAACCCCTCGATGTACGACCCGTATATCAGCGAAAACACAAAAGCCGCGAACAAGACGCGTCAGCTGATTATCCTCTATCAAATGCTCGACCAAGGCTTGATTTCGGAAGCCAGTTACAACGAAGCGAGAGCGCAGGAACTTGTATTCCACAGCGCCCGTGTAGCCGACGATAAACAGGAAGTCAAATACTGGGCTACGGAGGAGGAAGCTATCGCGGCTCTCACCGCCGAAAAGAAAAAGCACTACTTTTCGTACTTTACAGACGCTGTTATCGAGCAGGTTATAGGCGACCTAATGGAGAAAAAGGGGATTACCTACTCTGCTGCCGAAAGCTACCTCTATAACGGCGGACTGCGGGTTTACACAACCTTCGACCCGAAAATTCAGGCGGAGATTGATAAAGTTTTCCTCGACGACACTTTTCTTGACGCTTACGACAAAAGCACGGAGCAAAATCTGCAAGCTTCAATGGTCGTTATGGATCCTTACACCGGAGAAGTCAAAGGACTCGGCGGCTATATGGGCGAGAAAGTCGGCGACCGTATGTGGAACGGAGCCACACAACAGGTGAAGCCTCCCGGCTCTTCATTTAAGCCGCTTGCCGTCTACGCGCTTGCGCTTGACCTCGGGTATATACGTCCGTGGACGCTCTACAACGACGCTTCGCCCGAAAGCAAAGAGGTTACGCTAATCGGGATGCCCAGCTGGTACCCCAATAACGACGATTTCCACTATAACGGGCTGATTGACCTGCGGCTCGGGATTCAGGATTCTAAAAATACCGTAGCCGCGCAGACGCTTGACAAACTCACTCCGCAGGTAAGCTTTAACTTTCTCACGGAGAAGCTTCACTTCACGAGCCTTGTTTCCTCGCGTAACGTTAACGGCAATATCGTCAGCGACATTGCGTATTCTCCGCTTTCCCTCGGACAGCTGACGGACGGCGCGAAAGTTATCGAGATGGCCGCCGCGTATTGCATTTTCGACAACAAAGGCATCTATACTAAACCTCGGCTCTATACGCTTATCGAGGACTACGCCGGGGAAGTCGTTATTGACAACGCTCCGCAAAGTAACATCGCAATCGGCGAGACCGCCGCGTATTATATGACCGACCTCCTGCAAAACGCGGTTAAGCAAGGTACGGGTTACGGAGCCGCAGTTACCGATATGGCGACCGCGGGAAAAACAGGTTCGTCGGGAAGCTGGAAAGACCGCTGGTTCTCGGGCTATACGCCTTATTACACCGCGTCTGTATGGACCGGTTACAAAGTCGGCGACCAGAAGCTTAGCGGCTCGAACCCCGCTGTCAAGATTTTCCACACCGTTATGGAGGGTATACACGAAAATCTCGAACCGCGCGACTTCGAGAAACCCGCGAATCTCCGCGAAGTGACAATTTGCGAAGATACGGGGCTGCTGGCTACCTCCGCCTGCGTAAACGATATACGCGGCAATCATACGATGACGCTTTGGATGCCGGCAAACGAGGTTCCGACGAAAAGCTGTGACGCTCACGTCTTTGCGGAGCTTTGCCGCTTGCCGGACGGTACAATTTCGGGGCTTCATACGGCTTTCTGCCCGGAGGATACCCGCTATACCGCGGCTTTACTTGATTTATTCGGCAAGACCTACAATATAACCCGCGCGTACTTCCAGCCGGGCTATATTCTGGGCGAAATACCGGACTGCGCGGTTCATTCCGCGGCAACGTATATCCCGCCGCTTTTACCGACGCCGAGTTTTGACTTGCCGGTATATATTCCGCCGTCCGATGAGCCGTATGTAAATCCGGACGATAAACCCGCGGCCTATCCGGACGATAAACCGACCGAAAGCGCGCCGCCGGTTTACACGCCGGAGCCTACTCCGCCGCCTACCCCGCCTCCGACTCCTCCGCCAACTCCGCCGCCGGATACCGTGCCTGACTACGTACCGTCCGCGACTCCGGAAGCGGTACCGATATTTTGACGGCTTAATGATAACAGATAAACAGTGAGCAAATTACAAAAACGGAAAACAGTATACTTTGTACGTCGCGAAAAGGAGGTCTTTACTATGACACAGAACACTTTACCGCTGGCTATTGAACCGTACGACAAGGAATGGGGCGTCGGAGTAAGTGCGCTCTGCGAAGCTCCGTCGCCGTTTGAGCGTGTTAACGCCGCGCTGAAGTGGACGAAGGAACGTCCGTCAAGCGCAAGCTCCGAACGTGCCGTAATCGTCACGGAGTGCTTCCAAAAATACTCCGCGGATGCCGTAAACGTCAAATGGGCTAAAACGCTCAAAGAGGTCTTGGAGCGCGTGACGATTAACATTTGGCAGGGCGAGCTGATTGTCGGCGAACTCGCGGCTCCTCCTAACGCTGCTCCCGTTTATCCGGAGTTCGTGATTGACTGGCTTTGCGACGAGATGATTAACTCACCGCTGGATAAACGGCTCAACGACCGCTACGAGATAGACGACAAGACCAAAGCCGACTTGCTCTCGATTCAAAGCTACTGGAAAGGTAAAACCACTTCCGAAGCTACCGTTGCTCAATACACCGATGAGGAAAAGCTCGGGAGCCACCTCGGCGCGGCGGTTTTGCTCGAGGACTTATTTATCTACGCCGGGGTGGGACACGTCACCGCGGATTACGAAAAACTTTTCCGCTTAGGCTGGAACGGCATTAAGCGCGAGATTGAAGCGTTACAGGCTAAGCTCGACCTCTCGCTCCCGGAGGATATCAAGCGCAACGAATTTTACAACGCGGAGCTCATAATGCTCTCGGGAGTGACGAACTGGATTCTGCGCTACGCGGCTCTCGCGGAGGAAATGTCAATCCGCGAAAAGGATCCGGTACGCGCAAAAGAATTAAGCCGCATTGCCGGAAACTGTAAGCGTGTAAGC
>JAISLB010000029.1 GCA_031260685.1 Oscillospiraceae bacterium
GTAACTGACGACTTCACAAAAGTTGACAACGTGGAGCTGCTCAGCGGGACAAACGACGACTTTTCGGGATTGCTGCTCGATTCGTCTAAGGCGGAGCTTGCGGTAAATCTTACCGTGCAGATTCGCAACAAAGTGCTTGACGCGTACAGCGAAGTTATGAGAATGCAGGTGTAATTCGGCTGTCAGCGCATAGTGAACGGTTTCGCCGTACGGCGGCGGGTTAGGACGCAGTTTTGGGATTTTTTGACTATGCGGTCGGGATTATCGCCGTTATCGCCGTTATAGCCGCCGCGTATTACGCTACGTGGTGGATTGCAAAACGCGCAAACGGCGGGACTATCGGTTCCGGGCGCAATATTCGTGTAATCGAACGCTTTTCTTTCTCAAAGGAAAAGTTGCTTTGTTTGGTTGAGGTCAATGGTAAAACGTACCTTATTGCGTATACAAACGGCGGAGTGAGCCTTATTGACAGCTACGACGAGCCTATTGAAGCCGCCGAAAGCGCGGCTGCGCGCCCCGATTTCGTAGCGGCTATGCGCGATGCGTGGAACAAGCGGAAGGAGGGGAAATAACGTGGGAGGCTCTCTCCAAAACATTATCAACACGCTGTTCGGCGAAGGCACTCAATCCGTCGATATTATCATACTGCTGACCGTATTGACGCTGCTGCCGTCCATTCTGCTGATGATGACTGCATTTACGCGGATTGTAATCGTTCTCGGCTTCCTCCGTAACGCTATGGGCGTTCAAAGCGCTCCGCCTAACCAAGTTGTCATAGGGCTTGCGCTGTTTCTGACGTTTTTCGTAATGGGACCGACGCTGACGGAGATATATGATACGGCTTACGTTCCGTACTCTAACGGTGAGATGACGCAGGAGGAGTTTTTCACGACGGCTATGGTTCCCGCAAGGGAGTTTATGCGTTCTCAAACCTATAATACCGATATGGACTTCTTTATCCAGCTCTCCGGACTTGAACTCGAATCCTACGAGGAAACTCCGGACCGCGTACTAATCCCCGCCTTTATGACGAGCGAACTGAAGCACGCGTTTCAAATGGGCTTTATGATATACATACCGTTCATAGTAATAGATATGATAGTCGCAAGCACGCTAATGGCGATGGGAATGATGATGCTGCCGCCCGCGATGATTTCGCTGCCGTTCAAGATAATACTGTTCGTAATGACAGACGGCTGGCAGCTGACGATAGGAACACTCGTACAGGGTTTTTCACGGCAATAGTTAACGGGTACACAGCCGCATACAGTTAGGAGTGCATAATGCTGACACAATCGCAGGTTATTTCGCTTATACGCGACGGGGTCTGGACGGTTATAGTTACCGCCGCGCCCGTACTTATCGTCGCGATAGCAATCGGGCTGATAGTGTCAATCTTTCAGGCTACGACCTCTATTAACGAGCAGACGCTTGCCTTTGTGCCGAAAATTGTCGCAATACTTCTCTCGCTCGTAATCTTCGGCGCGTTTATGTTACAGCACATACAGGACTATATAATCAATCTCTACTCCCAGATTAACCAGTATCTGGGCTAAGTCTATGTCAGAAACAATAAATCTCGTACTCTCAAACGCTGACTACTTTCTGCTCGTGATGTGCCGTGCGGGGGCGTTAGTAATGACCTCACCGATATTTGGACGGGTACTGATTCCGACGCGGGTACGTTTGGGACTTTCGCTTGCAATCGGCTATCTGTTCTTTATGGCTGTTCCTCCGGCGGGACCCGCGCTGAATACCGCTTACAACAGCTTAATCGGCTACTTACTGCTTTGCGCGTCTGAAATAATTATCGGCGTATGTTTAGGCTACGTGACAAACGCGTTCTTTGGTCTGACGTTTATCGCGGGACACCTTATTGATATGCAAATCGGCTTTGGAATGGTCAACGTCTACGATATTCAGAACCAGACTCAGGCGCCGATAATGGGCAATCTCCTGAATATAACGCTTATGCTGATGTTCTTTATCTCAAACGGCCATTTGCGGCTGATTGATATACTTTACGGGACGCTTAGGGCGATACCGCCGGGAACTCCGGTGTTTGTGCCGGGAGCTTTCGATGCTGCTTTGCAGGCGTTTACTAAGATGTTTCTGCTCGGAGTAATGGTGGGACTTCCGGTGGTAGCTTCGGGACTTATGATAGAGATATGCTTCGGGGCGGTATCGCGGGCGGTTCCGCAGCTGCATATGATGGTTGTGGGAATCCCGCTGAAACTTATCGTAGGATTCATAATAGTTGCGGCGGTGATACCTGTATACGCGAATTTCAGCGGAGTGATATTCGACAGTATGTTCGAGGGCTTAGATATGATGTTCGGGCAGCTGTCCGGCAACTGACAGACACGGCTGACCAAAAAACGCGTCACGGCGCGGGACAAAAGCCGTATGACGGCAGAGGAAGCGCACATTGGAAAAAACAGAGAGAGCTACTACCAAAAAGCGCAATCAGGAGCGCAAAAAAGGTCACGTAATGCACAGCCGCGAGATTATCACGGCTATCTGTTCGCTGATTATGTTTGCGCTTATGTATATACGATTTCCGGCATACGCGGAGGGGATACGCGGAGTATTCCGCGACTACCTCGGCGGCTATATGGGCGCGGCGGTAACTCACGAATTTAGCCGGACGGCGCTGGGAGGTCTGTACACAGGTATCCTGCTGCACCTAATGTCGATACTGGCGCCAATCCTCATTACGGCTCTTATAGTCGGCGTAGGAGCGAATATATTGCAGAAGGGCTTTATGTTCAACACGGAAGCCTTACAGTTTAAGCCGAACAGACTGAACCCAATCAACGGCTTCAAACGTATGTTCTCGCTGAACTCCATAATTGAACTGCTGAAATCCATTCTCAAAGTCGGGCTTATGGCGTACATAGCGTACAGAGATTACATAGTCTTTATGCCGGAGTTCTCATTCTATATGCAGTACGACCTTGCTGTTGTATTTATTGAGTTTATGCGGCGAATATTCTTTACTGCGATAAAAATGAGCGCGGTATTGCTAATCCTCGGCGGCTTCGACTATCTCTATCAATGGTGGAAGTTCGAAAAAGATATGAAGATGTCAAAGCAGGAAGTCAAAGACGAATACAAACAGGACGAAGGCGACCCAAAGGTAAAGGGCAAAATCAAGCAGAAAATGCGTCAGATGTCCGCGCAGCGAATGATGGAACGTGTTCCTTCCGCCGATGTCGTTATTACTAACCCTACCCACTTAGCTATCGCGCTTCGATACGAGGACGGAGTTGACACAGCTCCGGTGGTAATAGCCAAAGGCGCGGACCACATAGCCCGCAGAATCAAGGAACAGGCGCGAATCTATAACGTACCGACAGTTGAGAACGTTCCGCTTGCTCACGCGCTGTACGACGCCTGCGAAATAGACGACACTATTCCCGAAGAACTGTTTCAGGCAGTAGCCGACATACTCGTCGAGGTTCTGAGAAGCGGTAAGGGCGCGAAACGCAGCGCGTAAAGCCGGACAAGCCCTTGCCGGCCGTTATCAGCAAATTTTGAGGAAAGGAGACTGTAAAAAAATATGAAAATAAAACCGTCGGGTATTGTCCTCGCGGCTGCCATTATGTGGATTGTAATGATAATGCTCTTGCCAATGCCGACCTTTGTTATGGATACTTTGCTTGTATTCAGCATTACAATCGCGATTATCGTTATGCTGATGGCGATTTCCACTAAGGACGCGCTGGAGTTTTCGGTTTTCCCGACGATTATATTGCTCGTCACTTTCTTTCGCTTATCGCTGAACCTTGCCACAACGCGCCTTATTCTCTCGAATCAAGGCGATGCCGGCAACGTTATAAAGACTTTTGCGGAGTTTGTTACGGGCGGAAACTTTGTCGTCGGCGTGATAATATTTCTGATAATCCTGATTATCCAGTTTATGGTTATCACTAAGGGCGCGGAACGCGTTTCCGAAGTTTCGGCGCGTTTCACTTTGGACGCGTTGCCCGGTAAGCAGATGTCTATCGACGCGGATCTCAATGCCGGAGCGATTGACGATGCCCAAGCGAAAATTCGCCGCGACCGGCTTCAAAAGGAAATCGACTTTCACGGAGCTATGGACGGTGCCAGTAAGTTTAT
>JAISLB010000057.1 GCA_031260685.1 Oscillospiraceae bacterium
TACGTTTGCTCAAGCCCTACGTAACCCTCGGGATAGAGACAGCCGAGATAGTCGTATTGTACGCCGTCCTCCGGATTGAGTTGCAGAACTCCGTAAATCATAAGGCGTTTGTCCGCTCCATTGAGCAATACGACGGAACCTACGGGTAATAAGTCTTTTGGCATTGTTTTGATTCTCCTTTATTTTGGTGTCCTGATAAAATTGCTGTTAATACCGCTTGTTGTCAGTCCAACTCCTTGACTTGCTTCACTTAGAAGTTTTGGCTTGCCGTCCCAAGGGTCAATAATCAAAAAATCAGATTGCTGTAAATTTCCCGGGTCGGCTCCCGGCCTTATTCCCACTACTACGACTGAATGTGCATTATATCCCGTGCGAACAAGAGTAGGGATACCATTTTGCAAATTATTGTAAGCGTCATTCATAACAGTAGAAGGAGAAACAAATTCGCCATAACCGTGAATTGCATCGCTCTTTGGCCACGATGCGCCGTATCCGTCAGTCCAGCCATTATAATCATTAGGTGTGACTTTTTCATTGTGATAAATGGAGTATGCAATTGATTCGGCAGTTACGGTACAGCCTTCATTATCATCTGTGTCGCCGATACCATTATCCACTTCATATTGACGAAAATCTTTTTGATTCAAAAAATATTCCGGATTTAAGTTCGGGAGAGTATCATACGAGATGTCTCCGTAATTGAGCGTGTTTCCAGTTTGTGCGGGAGGAGTTTCCACGACAGGTGTTTCAACCGGAGCGGGTGTAGGTTGCGGTGCAGGCGTTGGCGTAGGTTCTGGTGCCGGCACAGTCACAGGCTTCGGCGAAAACGCACGCTCCCATAGTTCTCTCAGCTTATCGAACCACGAGGTTATTGTACCACCGATTGCGCTGACCGCACCATTGCCAACAGCTCTAATCCCGCTGATTGCGTCCCTAATCCCGCCAATCATCTTGTCCCACCAACTGGTTGACGAACCGCCGATAGTCGGTGCGGTCACTGCTCTAACTCCGTCACCTACGTTGAACGAAGTATCGCCGCTAAGCAGCTGATACGCCTTTTGCTCCGCGATAAGGTAGCTGATTCGTGCTTCGTCCAGAGCTTCGCCGTATACTACTACGGCTTTCGCTACATTATATACGGAGCTTGAGCGCGAAGCTATCCCGCTCTTGTAATTGCCAAGCCCGGAAAATGTCCCGACGTTGTTCTTGACAGCATCAAGCCGTCCGGCGTAGCTTTCCAGCGTCTTTGCGATTGAGTAGAATTCACCGACCGTAGTTTCGGTGGGCTTATATTTTATCGTATACGGCATAATTTTACCTCGTTGATAGAGTATTATCGTGATTGTTCAAACTTGACGGCTGCTTCCCACAACCAATCCGGCAAGAGTGGGTCGCGGACAAGATACGCGGCGGGAGAAGTTTCAAGTACCGAAAACGTCTGTATCGTTACCGGAGATTGTGAAGCCGCTCCGCTCACCATTGCCGAAGCGTCAAATAGCGCGGTTACTTCTTTTTCTGCCAACGAATATAGTTCGGCAACTTCGCTTATGGTGTGCGCGGCGGAGCGGCTAACTGCCGCGAGTTCGCTCATATATTCGGCGCGTTTCACGATTGAGCGCGAGAATTCGGGCAAATCCGGGTGTATTGAGCGGAGCCGTTTTTCAATTAGGTCAAGCTCACGCGCAACCGCTCCCAGTTCAGTACCCGAAGCCCGCAGCTCATTCGGTTTTGCGCTGTAATACGGCATTGTTAAAACACGTCGCCGGGCAGTGCGGACGATATTTCGTTAATGCGTTGCTCGGTGGTCGTGTATAAAGTCGCAAGCTCCGCTAAATCGTTTGCGTATTCGTCAACGATTTGCAGCAGCGGGATAATATCGTCGCTAGCCGCTAGGAATTGACGTTGATACGATGTCGAAGCATCACTTTCCCACTGTGCCTTGAGAGAGTCGATAGCTGTTTTTGTGCTTTCGAGATTCGAAGAAATCTTCGAACGGATACCCGAAAAGTCGCTTGCCTTAGTGCTAAGTACCTGCGGGTCTACCTTTAATGTAGCTGTCATAGCCATTGTTGTAATCTCCTTTCAGATGTGGAGCTTTTCACACTCCGATGTTGATATGTTAGGCTTTGCGGGTTTTGTTCGTCTGGACAATGCCTTCCGCGTCGGCTTCCGCTTTGTCATAAGCGTCTGCATTCTCGCGCAGAGTTTGAACGTACTTTGTAAGTACCGTTTGCATAGCGTCAAACTTCGGCTTGTCGTTCTGAAGCTGCGCATTGAACTTTTGGTTCGCGTCGCCGTCCCACAAGCTGTCAAGCTCGTTGCCGGAAGTGTAGAGGTCGTTGACGTAGCCAACGTACTGGTTGACGTTCTGCTCGACCTGTTCCGCCACGCTGCGGAGCACCTGAGTGCTTACTCGTGTTGCTGCCATTGTTTGTTTCCTCCTGTTAAAATATTGATTTATTTTGAATTGTCGCGCAAGGGTTAACAATTGTTAGTGCCGGGCTTTACGCTTTTGATTTTCGTAAAGAAAACTCGCGCGCTATGCGTTCCGCTTCCTCCTCGGCTCGCCGAATTTCGTCCGCTGTTTTTTGCAGACTATCGGCAACGTCGCTTATACGTTTAGCTTCTTTGGCGATATTGCTGGACAGCTCGTTGCATTTGCGGCGGAATATTTCGGACGCTTCTCCGTCCCAAGAGCTATCGGCGGTATTGACGGCGTTAGCAAATCTGCCGCTAAGAAGCTGATTGAGGTCGCTAGCAATTTGCCGCAATTCCGAAACCTGCCGCATTGCTTTACCGTGGTCAAACGTTATCATTCAATCACCCCCCTAGAATATGTCGCCCGGTAGGGCTTCATCGCTTGCAAGATTGCGATTTTCGGTAGTCTCGAACTCTCCGGCAATCTGTCCGAGGTCGTTGACGTATTCCTGCAAGATTCGAACTATCTCCGGCGAAACATCAGCAAGCTTCGTCATAACGGTCTTGTACGCTTCAGCGCTTTTGCCCTGCCAATATGCTTCAAGCGACTTTGCTTCACTTGCGATATTTTTGAAGTTATTGTCAATAGACACGAGTTCCGTTTGGATAATGCCCATAGCTTCGCGCATCTTCTGCGGGTCTATCTTTATGCTTACTCCCTGTGCCATTAGCGTCCCTCCTAATTCCCGACCTGAAGTTTGTTAACAACGTCGTTTACGCTTGAATCCGCGTTTGCGAATAGTCCCGCTGCTGCTTTCAGCTGTTCGTTGAATTTTCTTAATACATCAAGCTGATTGTTGAATAGTTGAATGTCGTTTGCATATTGCCCGAAGAACATCTGCTTCGCGGGGCTTTCCCACGTAGGTGCGAGAGTATTTTGCAGAGCCGCGTCAATCCGCTTGAACGAATTTGCTAAGCTGCCGAGACTGCTTTCGATATTCCCCGCAGCATTGAGCAAGCGGTTCGGGTCAACTTTGGTTAGCTCGAAGTTGGGCGTTGTGCTTATAATAGTTCCCCAGATCGGTCCAGTAACCCTCGTAATCGGTGGAACTGTCGGGTTTACCGGTTGGATTTTGCCTGGAATATCAAACATTGTCTATCCCTCCTTAACTTTGGTTACCATTTCCTGAAGATACTGCTGGAATTGCATTTCTTCAGTATCTTGGCAGCCTACGAAATCAATTTTTTCAATTTGTTCGTTATCGAACAAAAAGCTGTGGTCTGGGCTTACGTTACCCTCCGGGAACAAACACGCTATGTAGTCCCATACTCTGTTTCCGTCTACCTCACGCTGCAATCTGCCGTAAATCATCACGCGCTTATTGCTTTCTTTGAGGTGAACCACCGAACCTATCGGCAAAAATGCTGTCATATTTTACCCCCACCTTTGTTTTATTGAATCGGCGTTAATTACCGCCGAATTGCCGTAACCTATTCTAAATCCGTCCGTTGCTACATCTTTGCTTTTGCGTACTCCCGCGCCTATTGAGCCTCCGGAGAAAAGCATTGATAACGCTGTAGTTAAAAGAACATAAGAACCGCTCAAATCTCCGCTGAATGTCCCGCCGGATTTCGTTGCCGCTATCTCAACCGGAGTATCACTGTCTAAATCGGGTTCTCCGTTCTTTGAACCGCTGCCGCTCTTGGAAACCCCGAGACCTGTTCCCGCCATTGCCGCCGCGCCTACCGCACCGACTATCGGGATTGCTCCCGCTGATGAGCTTTTTGCGGTATTTACGGCATTTTCAGTTTTTTCAACGCCGTCGTTATTTAGAGGCTTTGCGGTTCCTGCGAAAAAAGTATGCGGCTGATATTCGCTCCCGGAATTACCGGAAATCACATCTTTTGTTTCAGCCGCTTCCTTAGCTTCGGCGGTAGCAGCATTTTCCGGATTGATTGACGTTTTGCTTCCGAATACCGCTGCTCCCGCTCCTACCACTCCACCGGTAGTTCCTAATTCTGACATTGTTTCGTACATATTTAATCCGAAATTGCCGCTTAACGGAGCCGTTGCCGCTAGAATATTACTGTCTTGCGAGTCATTTTGCGGGAGAGCCGTAATTCCCGAACCTGTGGTATACGCTATCTCGTTGGTATCGGCTTCGTCCGAGTTGGCACCACTGTTATTGCCGGAAGCCGAAGCGTTTCCGCTGCCGCCGCTGGTTCCGCTTGATTCTCCGCCGCGACTTAACTGGCTGTCAAGTATGCTTTGAATTAGCTTCGTAACCGCCGCT
>JAISLB010000046.1 GCA_031260685.1 Oscillospiraceae bacterium
ATAACTGAACTACATATTGATTTTGATTTCAACCCCCGCCGGAAGCTCAACAGACATAAGGGCTTCGATAGTTTTCTGTGAGGGGTTCGAAATGTCGATAAGACGCTTGTGTGTACGTCTCTCGAACTGTTCGCGGGAGTCTTTGTGCTTATGAACCGAGCGCAGGATAGTGATAATCTCGCGCTTTGTGGGGAGCGGTATCGGACCGCTGACTTTGGCGTCGGTCTTTTTCGCAACCTCAACGATACGCGCGGCGCTTTGGTCGATAAGCTGATGGTCGTAGGCTTTGAGCCTAATGCGGATAAGGTTTGAAGCTTTTGCCATTTAGCAGTTTCCTCCTCGTAGTGATATTTTCTACGTACAGCGGATAGTTTCTTGTAACCGTCCCGGGTGTATCGCGTAAGCCGGACACCGCGGAATAGCACAGCTCTAGCCGCCCCGGGCAATCTTGCCGTTATAATCAAGTTCCCCCGGAAGTGCCGTCCGGCAGCATTACATCAACGCCTCCGCACATAGGCACTAGGAGATTATAACACAGCCCGCGCCGCTTGTCAAGGGGTATTTTGCAAAATTGTGAAAAAACTTTTCGCGAAAGGCTCAATCCCCCCAACGGCTCCGTTCACCTACCCCGCAATCATCGCGGGCAGATTTTGCGCGTACGGAGCTTTTACTATTCCGAATTCCGTGATTATGCCGCTTATCAGCTCCGCGTCAGTCACGTCGAAAGCCGGGTTATACACCGAAATTCCCTCCGGCGCCATACGTTCGTGAAACCACATCTCCGTCACCTCTAATGAGTCGCGCTCTTCGATTTTTATATCCGCTCCGGAACGTGAACCTAAATCAATCGTTGAGCTGGGAGCGCAAATATAAAACGGAATATTATAATATTTCGCGAGAATCGCAACACCCGAAGTGCCAATCTTATTCGCAGTATCGCCATTTGCGGCAACCCTGTCACAGCCTGTTAATACCGCCTGAATTTTCCCCTGCCTCATAACCGCCGACGCCATATTGTCGCAGATTAAAGTCACGTCGATACCGGCAGCGTCAAGCTCAAACGCAGTCAGCCGCGAACCTTGAAGCAATGGGCGCGTTTCGTCCGCGAAAATTTTGAAATTATAACCAAGCTCGTGTCCGCGGTAAATCGGCGCGGTAGCGGTTCCGTAACGTACCGCCGCAAGCTGCCCCGCGTTGCAGTGCGTCAGGATTCCCGAGTTTTTTTCTAAAATTTGCAAGCCGTTTTCGCCGATTTTTTTGCAAACTTCAATATCCTCCGTCCAAATCGCGAGTGCTTCATTTTTTAGCGAATTTAGTATTTCGTCAACAGGATTTTCGCTGTTATTCAGGAGACATTTTTCCATTCGGTCAAGCGCCCAGCTAAGGTTGACCGCGGTCGGACGCGCGGAATTCAGGTAAATTTTCGCCAGCAGGAAACGGTCGTAAAAATCCTCAAAATTATTCACTTTAATGTCTAAGGCGGCAAGATAAACGCCGATAGCCGCCGCGACGCCTATTGCGGGCGCTCCGCGAACTTTTAGCTGCCGGATTGCGTAGTATATTTCCTCTTTTGTCCGCAGCCTTAGGATTTTTATTTGCCCCGGAAGCAGCGTTTGGTCGATTATTTCAAGGCAGCCGCCCTCGAGACGGACGGTATCAGGTAATTTAGTCATTCAGCCAGCCCTCTTTTACGGTTATTTTACAGGTTTCCGCCAATTGCCGGAGTTGCGCGGCGGTAATTAGTCTTTTATCCGGGAAATTCGCGATTTTTAAGTAAATGTCCGCGGCTTTTTCGGCGATTTCAATTAGCCCGAGCGCATCGTCCAAACTTTTCCCGGCGGCAAAAATTCCGTGATTCGCCCAAATTACCAAGCGATAATTTTTCATTTTTTCAGCCGTCGCGAGTCCTATTTCGTCGCAGCCGCACGGCAGCCACGGGAGTACTCCCAGCCCCTCCGGGAGGAACATCAAGCACTCTCCGGCGGAGCTCCAAAGCGTTCGCGAGAATTCGCGTTCGCTTAGGTCGTGAACCGCGGACATAGCAATCAGCGCGGTCGGGTGAGTGTGGCAGACAACGCTGTGCAGCGGGTCCGCGCGAAGCCGCGCCGCGTGGCTCCGGAGGTGCGAACTGATTTCGCTCGTCGGCGCACCGCCATTTTCGTGTCCCCAAAGAAGCTCCAATTCTCCCTTACCGACGCGTAAAACGCCTAAATTTTCCGCGGGATTTTGCGCTATATTCCGGAAATACTTTCCGGTTCCCGTAACCAAAATTACGCGCCCTAATAATTCCGGCGGTGAAAACGGCAGCTGAAATTTTCGCAAAATTTCACGCGGTGTTTCGAATTCAGCTTCCGGTAAAAGCACGCTGATATTTCCGGCGTTACGCTCACTCCAGCCATAGCGCGACATTAGTTCCGCGCCTTTGCAAAGTTCCGTAATATAATGTGAATCCTGTATGTTAAGCATTCCGGTAATTCCTCCGTAACGATTCAGCCGCTAACGTTCGATGTTCATCAGTCCGCTGCCGTTAGTTTTCAGCCATTTTCTGCGCGATTTACAGTCCGGGCAAAATTCAGCAACCCGCGCCCAAAACTCCGCGCTGTGATTTTTATGCGTAATATGCGAAAGTTCGTGGATTATCAGATAATCGCAGACCTCCGGCGGACACAGCAGCAGCCGCCAGTTGAGGTTTATCCTGTTATCGTGGGAGCAGCTCCCCCAGCGGGTTTTGGCGTTTGAAGTTTTTACCGCAATCGGACTGACGCTCATTTGTTCCGCTATGTACGCGGTTCTTTCCCGCAAATATTTCTCCGCGCTGCTTTTTGCCGATTGAATCTCGGCTTCGCTGAATCCCGCGGCAAAATTCTCGCGCTCTGATAATTTCCGGCGATTTTTCCCGAGCCATTCAGCCCGGCTTTTGACGAATATGTCGATTTTGTATTTTGGGTAGCGAAGCGGGGCGCGGACTACCGCCTCTCCTCCGCGATTCAGACTAAGCTCCACTGTTTTTCGTTTGGAGCGTATCAGCGTGTATTCGGGAACTTTATTCTCCACGGCTTTTTGTTTCCTCTTGATTGACTGACACCTTATTATACAACCTTTCTCCCCGCTTGTCAAGTAAGCTGATTACAGCCGTAATTGCCTATTGCAATTCAAGTATAAACGTGCTATAATGTTACGGAATACACCATTTACTGACAACAGGAGGATTTGCGCTCAATGCTGAACATTTCTCACGTTACCAAAAAGTACAAAAAACTCATAGCAAACGACGATTTAAGCTTTACCGTGGAACCCGGAAAGGTTTCGATACTCCTCGGACCTAACGGCGCGGGTAAGTCCACAATTATCAAGTGCATCGCGGGACTGCTCCGCTTCACCGGGAGCATTACAATCGGCGGCTTGGCTAATAACCTCCCCGAAGCTAAGGCGCTTCTCGGCTATGTTCCGGAAATGCCCGCGGTGTACGACCTGCTCACGGTCGGCGAACATCTCGAATTCATTCGGAGAGCGTACAAGTTTTCGGACGAGGCTTACACGGATAGGCTCTTGCAGCTTTTTGAGATGGACGACAAAGTCAACAAACTCGGCAAGGAACTGTCAAAAGGTATGCAGCAAAAGCTGTCTATCCTATGCCAGTTAGCTCATAAGCCTAAGCTGCTGATTTTCGACGAACCGCTCGTCGGTCTTGACCCGCACGCTATCCGCGAGCTGAAACTGCTGTTCCGCGAACTAAAAGCCGACGGAACCGCGATACTCATCTCAACGCATATGCTTGACTCCGTGGAGGACTATTGGGACACTACGCACATTCTCGTCAACGGCAAATTCGCGGCTCAGCGCAATAACGTTGAGGGCGAAAAAGAATCGCTCGAAGAATTATTCTTCGATATTACCGAGGGACACAAAAATAAGGAAGCGGGTGAAGCGAAGTGACGGCTCTGCAATATTTGCTTTTCACCAGATTGAAAAACGGTCTTAGAGAGTTCATACGTAAACCTGTTCGGCTCGTGGTACTGCTTTTGTGCATAGTGCTAATAGGCTTCACGATTTGGTCGGGGAATATGGCGGCGCAGGAGGAAGACCACACATACCGCAGCGTTACCGAACTGTACTTAATAATCGGCGGCGTATGCGTCTTTATGATTGCCGCCACTATGTGGAGCGGAGTTCGCAAAGGCGCTACGTTCTTTACTATGCCGGACGTACTGCTGCTTTTCCCCTCGCCTTTGAACCCGCGCGGCGTTATGTTCTACGGAATGATACGCTCTATCGGTATGTACCTCGCGATAAGCCTGTTCTATCTAATGCAGTATTCAACGGTTCACGGAATCTACGGTCAAGGTTTCGGGACAATTATTGTCGCGATGATTCTGTTTGTGGCGTCTACATTTCTCTCGACTTTGCTGTCGTTTTTCATCTACCGCTCGAGAATCGGCGGCACTCGCGAGGACTACTACGAATCGGTACTGGCAGCGACGGAGGTTTCTCACAGCGCGGTTGTAGCGCAAAAAGAGGGGCGCACCGCGGAGATTATACCGCAAAACATCAAACTCGGCAAAACCGGCTTCGCGGGAGGCAGCGGAGCCTCCGCGTTTTACTATAAACATCTTATCGAAAACAGGCGTGGTCACAAGCTTATTCTCAACGTCTGGTCGCTTGCCGCAATCATCGGAAGTCTGGTTTTTGCGTTTGTAATGACGCGGATGGGTGACGCTCCCGAGGATACAACCGCGTTGCTGGTCGGTGTATTCACCTTTGCTACGTACTTGCAGCTTTTTTCGGTTGCGCTCGGACGGCTCTCGTTTGAGCTTGCTAAACCGTACATCTATCTCGTTCCGGAGGGGTCATTTACGAAGCTGCTGCACTGCCTGCGCGAGACCATTCCGAGTGCGCTGATTGACGCGGCAGCGGTCGGAGCGGGCTTGGGAATTATACTCGGACTTGACCCGCTTATGACCGTGCTTTTAGCGGTTGCGCGGCTCTCGTTCGCAATGGTTTTCACTGCCGCAAATATAGCTGTTGCGCGGATATGGGGCGGCGAAGCCTCAAAAGTTGTCGTAATGCTGCTGTACCTCGTGGTCATCATCGTTATGCTGATACCCGCGTTAGCCGCCGCGATAGTTTTCACCGCGGTAATCCCCATCTCATTCCTAAGCGGCGGACAAACTGTTATGTTTTTCTTAGCAGTTTTGAATATTCCGGTTTCGCTGATTGTATTTTACCTATGCCGAAAAATGCTCGACTTTGCCGAGCTGAATAACGGCTGATTAACTCACACAACAATCACGGACCACGCGTCCAGCCGGAAGAATTGCGCGGATTTGAATTTGTAGGAGCTGTAAAAAGCGTCGGGAAAGACGACAAATTTATTGCAATTAGCGGAAGTGA
>JAISLB010000063.1 GCA_031260685.1 Oscillospiraceae bacterium
GTTCAAGCCGCGCTTATAGCCCATTGCGAAAACCTTAAATCGCGTTTTGCGGTGCTTGACATTCCGCTTGACCTCAAAAAGGTCGGCGAAGTCACGGAACACCGCGATATGTACGATAGCACTTACGCCGCGATATATCATCCGTGGCTTGAAGCTCTTGACCCGCTGTCGAAGCGCAGCGCGTTCTTCCCGCCCTCCGGCGCGATGATTGGTATCTACGCGCGTACAGACACAGAACGCGGAGTTCACAAAGCCCCCGCAAACGAGATTGTACGCAACACTACCGGATTATCGGTATCTTATAACACAGGTGAGCAGGATATACTGAACCCGCTCGGCGTAAACCTTATTCGCGCTTTCACCGGACGCGGAATACGCGTTTGGGGCGCGAGAACTATCAGCTCTAACGGATTATGGAAGTACCTCAACGTCCGCCGCTTGTTCATCTTCGTTGAGGAATCCATCAAGGCTAACACAAACTGGGTAGTTTTCGAGCCGAACAGCGAAGTCCTTTGGAGCCGAGTTTCACGTACTATCGAAATGTTCCTCGCGGGAGTCTGGCGCAGCGGCGCGCTCGCGGGAACGTCGCCGAACGAAGCGTTCTACGTAGAATGCGGACGCACGACAATGACGCAGGACGATATAGACAACGGACGCTTGATTTGCAATATCGGTATCGCCCCCGTGAAGCCGGCTGAGTTCGTAATCTTCCGTATCACTCAGCATACCGCAACAGCGGAATAGGTTTTTTTACCCCCCTAAGGTCAAGTAAATTCTCCGCGAATCAACAACTCCCTGCCCGGGAACGAGAAAGTTCATCAGTGCGGGAGTATGAAAGGACTAATAACAAATGGCTATAAGTTATCCGTATCGCGTATTCCGCTATCAGGTTGAGATGGACGGTATCTCACGCGCCGGCTTCAGCGAAGTATCGGGAATGAACCTCTCCGTTGACCCTATCGAATACCGTGAGGGCGACGACTTGCGCAATACTCCGCGTAAACTGCCGGGACTCACAAAATTCGGTAACGTAACTTTCCGCTGGGGAGTTTCGGACGATACAGACTTTGTGGATTGGATTCTCTCAGTCGCTCCTTCGAATACCGCGAATCCCACCGGGCTTCAGCGAAAGAACATCACTATCACGCTGATTGACGACGCAGGCAGTCCGGGACCAAGTTGGAACCTTATAAACGCGTGGCCTGTCGGGTATACTGTACCTGACCTGAGCGGACTGGGCGGCGAAATCGCAATCCATTCGCTTGAAATTGCCCACGAGGGCTTAGAGCATACTCCGGGCGCAACAGCCGGCGAACCGTCGCCGATCTAATTCAGTTAACAGTTAACAATGAACAGTTATCGCGCACGGCGCGGGTGCAGTATTTGCGCCGTGCGCGTATATATGAGGGTACAAAATGCAGACGGAATACGAATTTACACTGCCGCGCGGCTACGTTGACCAAAACGGCGACCTACAGCGAAGCGGCTCAATGCGGCTTGCTACCGCCGCCGACGAGATTTTGCCGATGCGCGACCCGAAAGTTCAGCAGAATCCCGGTTATCTCTCGATAGTGCTGCTTTCAAGGGTTATCACAAGGCTCGGGAGCGTGTCGGTGATTAACACGCGTGTTATCGAAAACCTTTATACAATGGATTTGATGTACTTGCAGGATTTATATCAGCGTATCAACACTATGGAGAACCCGGTATACAAAATCCGCTGCACGCATTGCGGCGAGGAGTTCGAAGTACCGCCGGATTTTTTAGTGCCGCTGAGCTAAATCTCTATCCGAGCGACAGGTTATACGATGAAATGGCATTTCTCGCCTACTATCTGCATTGGACTCCCGTGGAGCTTCTCAATATGGAGCATCGTGAACGCCGCCGCTGGTGCGAGCAAGTATCCGAAATCAATCGTAAGCTCAGCGGTACTAAGAACGACAGGATAGAGTTCAAGTAGGAGGGAGCGGCAGATGGCGAACGACAGGGTTGACCCCTTAACCTCTTTTCGCTTTGTTATTGAAATAGAGGATGACGAAGGTGCGATTCAGGCTGCGTTCTCAAGTTTTTCGGGTATCAAAATTCATACAGAGATTATAAAAGTTCGTTCGGGTTCTGATTCGCGCGGGGTTATGACGCCTGTTCCCGCACGTACTCAATATGAAAATGTTAAGCTGACGAAAGGCGTAATCGGCGGGAACGAGTTGCTGGAGTGGCTGTCCGCCGTTGCTCCCGGACATATCAGCGCACCCTCGGGACGTAAACCGTACCGTCAAATCAACATCTACGCAGTTGACGCTGCCGGAGATTACGCTGTTTGCTGGACGCTGTATCAAGCACTGCCGGTTGCGTACGAACTATCGCAGATGGACGCGCTGACAAACGCCGTGCTGAGTGAATCTATTGAGTTTGCCTATACCGGCTTTAAGCGCACTATTATGAAAGGCTAATACCGCAGAACGCGGGGACTATAGCCTTTCAATAAAATTGGAGATAACAATGGAATCTGCGTCTACGTCCTTTTTCGAAGCTTATTTTGACGGTATCGGCATCGGTATGTCCGGCGAATTTACGTCGATAAGCGGACTTAACATAGAATTTGAATGGGAAACATACAGTGAGGGCGGCACGAATTATCCGCGCCGTTTTTTTAAGGGGATTGTTCCGCAAACGCTGGTTCTTGAACAAGGCACAGTAACGAACATAGACGAATTTTCAAATTGGTTGGTGACAATCAACAACGGTATTACGAAAACCTTGGACGGGACTATAATGCTTCGCAACTCCTACGGTGATGTATTGCGGCAATGGACAGTTGTCGGCGCGCTTCCTACAAAATACATCGGTCCCACACTTAACAGCCTCTCACAGGCGCAGCTTGCGGTGACACGAATTGAGCTTCTACACAATGGGTGCTTCTAATGGAAATGACACTGGCAAAGGGAATGACATTACTCAGTGCTATTGCGGCCGTTGCATACTCCAACAGTTCCGCGTCGCTGTCTTTTGCGGAGGGAATTGCTGCAAAGTACCGAACTGCCGTAAAGTTGCCGTGGTTTGAAGAACTGGAGTTCTTAGCTCCCAACGCTGAAACGTCCGCCGCTCAAAATCAAAGCATAACAATAAACCTCTCGCTGAGCCGTTTGCTCGAAAGGGTTGACAAGCTCTCGGGTTATAGTAATTTCAGTAACTCTTACTCTAACGCGGTTTATAACAGTTTTCTCGTGAAGCCGGGGGCTTCAAACCCCGCAAGCGCAAAACTTACGAGCGTCGTCCGAAATATTTTAAGTTTTGTGCGCAACATCTACGCTTCAAAGAATGTTTTCACTGCCGCAAGTTATGAAAACAACGTACAATTCGAAGAATTTTTAGGCTCGCCGCTGTTTGCGAGTTTCGTCAAAAGCATAATGCGCGAGGACGCTGACGAACTGTTTTCAGAAACGAACATTTCCGAAAACAGTACTTACTACAATGTAACTAAGCGCGGCGCGGATTCGGTTTACAAATATTTCCTATTAAAACCGGGTTCGTCGAATCCCGCAAGCGCGAAACTTACGAGCGTTGTTCGCAATATTCTGCGCTTTGCTCGAGATATTTACAGCTCGAAGAACGTTTTCTACAGCAATTCCGAAAGCGCGGAGGAATCCCAAATCCTTAGTTCGCCGCTGTTTGAGAGCTTTGTAAAAAACATAATCCGCGAGGACGCTGACGAACTGTTTTCAGAAACGAACATCTCCGAAAACAGCACTTATTATAACGTGACTAACCGCGGCGCGGATTCGGTTTACAAATATTTCCTGCTGAAACCGGGTTCGTCGAATCCCGCAAGCGCGAAATTTTCGAATGTAGTGCGCAATATTCTGCGCTTTGCTCGAGATATTTACAATTCAAAGAACGTTTTCTACAGCAATTCCGAAAGTGCGGAGGAAGCCCAAATCCTTAGTTCGCCGCTGTTTGAGAGCTTTGTAAAAAATATAATACGCGAGGACGCCGGCGAGATTTTCAACGAAACGAACATCACAGAGGGCGGCACCTATTACAACGTAACCAATCGTAACGCGGATTCGGTTTACAAATATTTCCTACTGAAACCGGGTTCATCGAATCCCGCAAGCGCGAAACTAACGAGCGTCGTCCGCAATATTATGCAGATTGCCCGCAACACTTTTGAGCAGAAGAACGTTTTTGTTCACCGCGAAACCGAAGCCGCGGAACAAATCGTAAACTCTCCCGATACGAGCCGCTATATGCTTGCCAAAACTATGCTGAACGTTCTGCCGATGATATTCCGCAGCCGGCAGCTGCGCGCAATGTTTGATTGGAGCGACAACGCCGTCTACGCAGCTTTCCCGGAGCTGACGGACAAACGCGAAGGCTCGGCAATTGAAAACACTTTGCACTACTCGCGGCTTATCAGCGAGTTCCGGACAATGACGCAAAGGCTCGCT
>JAISLB010000167.1 GCA_031260685.1 Oscillospiraceae bacterium
CCCTTGCTTGCGCCGATGGATTTCAGCACGCCTATCTCCTTGGTGCGTTCAAGCACCGAGACAAAGGTTATGATACCAATCATTATTGAGCTAACAACCAGCGAGATACTTACAAAGCCTATCAGCAGGTAGCTTATAGCGTTGATAATGTTGCTAACGCTCGACATCAGCAGCCCGATAAAATCAGTGTAGCGAAGCGGCTGAGCATCGGGGTCGGCGTCCGTACGTTCTGTGTTATAACGGTCAATAAGAGCGACGATACCGTCTTTGGATTCGAAATCTTTCGGATAGATACTAATCGAATTCGGATGAGTTTCCGTAACGACGCCGAGCTTCAGGAGGTTGTTATCGATGTTAGCATCGCTTGTAGTCGCGTACTGCTCCATAAGTGCGGCGATTTGCTCGTCCGTCATTCCCGCGAGCATTGCTTGGTACTCTTCCGGAACCTGCGATATATCGAATTCTTCCGGGGGAGCGTCGGGGTCGGCGAAAGGTTTACCGGAGAACACGTCAAGCGTATCGTCCGCAAGCTGTGACTTAACGATATCGTACTTTGTGGTTTGCTCAATCATATACTTCGTAAGTTCGGGAGTATAACCAATCGAACCGCTTGCGGAAGCCATATCGCTGTCGGATTTTTGGCGGATTATACCCACTACTTTGAGCGTAAGCGCGTTATTGAGCGCACCGCGCATATAGTCCGCGCTGCCGGATTTGTCCTGCCAGATTCCCGCGGTGGTTTTCTCGAAGTAAGCGGCGTTGGGTAAAATCTTGAACGTAAGCCCGAGTATCTCGTCATATTCGAATACGAGCGATTCGGCTTCCATACCGCTGCCGGTCATAACGTCGCTGATAAGCGTTTTGAGCCCGCCGGTTTCTTTGAGTCCCAAGGCGTACAAAGCATAGTCGGTGATTTCGTTGCGCTCATTGACGCTGACGATTATCTCGTCGTAATTAGTGGGCCATTTGCCGGCGATTACGTCGTACTGGGTGTCGAGCATTTTTTGCGGAAGCATCTCGTACCACATTTCCATTCCGCCGCTCATCATTGACATTCCGCCCATACCGCCGAGTTGGGTTTCCGCGCCGCCCATTGAGACCGTACCGGATTTATCGCCGGGAGCCATTCCCACTATCGGAGCCATATAGTACGCCGGATTAAGCTGTACCACTTCGTCCGGAGTTCCCTTGTATATGTTCATCTGAACGTTATAGCTGTAACTGACGTTGTTGGCAAGTTCGTCAACTTCGGCTTTATGCGCCTCGAGGTATTCCTTGAACGCTCCGAGGTCGTTTTTTTGTCCTATCGAAGCTGTCATACCGTTGACCATACTGCTCATAACATCAAGAGAGTAGACTTTTCCGTCCTCGTGGGTTTCGGATTCCGCACGCATATCCGACATTGAGCCGAAAAGCGCGGTGAGGTCGGCGGTTTGCTCCTGGATTTGCAGCGGATAGCTCGAAAGCGTATCCTCCTGAACCTTGTCAATGTACGATTGCATACCGTTCGACAGTGAGAGTATCAGCGCAATTCCGATAATACCTATGGAACCCGCAAACGCTGTCAGGAATGTCCGCGCTTTCTTAGTCATAAGGTTATTGAAGCTAAGCGACAGCGCGGTGAAGAAGCTCATAGAGGTCTTGCGTCCGAGCGGCTTATTGTCGCTTAGCTCCGTCTCCGGGTCAAAGGGACGCGTGTCGGACAGCACTTGACCGTCGAGGAGCCGGACAATGCGGTTGGCGTATTTGTCAGCCAAGTCGCCGTTATGCGTAACCATTATAACTAAGCGGTCGGAAGCAATCTCGCGCAGAATGTCCATAATCTGGACGGAGGTTTCGCTGTCGAGCGCGCCTGTAGGTTCGTCCGCCATAAGTATATCGGGATTATTGACAAGCGCGCGGGCTATTGCGACACGCTGCATTTGTCCGCCGGACATCTGATTCGGCTTCTTCTTAGCTTGGTCGGCTAAGCCCACGCGTGACAAAGCGTCCAGAGCGCGTTTGCGCCGTTCAGTCTTACCCACTCCCGAGAGCGTCATCGCGAGTTCTACATTCGAGAGAACCGTTTGGTGAGTGATAAGGTTATAGTTTTGGAAAACGAAACCGATTTTGCGGTTGCGGTAAGTGTCCCATTCACGGTCTGTGAAGCTTTTGGTGGATTTGCCGTTGATAACCAAATCGCCCGATGTATAGCGGTCAAGTCCGCCTAAGATATTGAGCATCGTCGTCTTACCGCAGCCGGAGGGTCCCAGTATCGCCGCGAATTCGTTATCCCGAAACGCTAAATCGACCCCGCGCAGTGCCTGAACGTTGCTGGTTCCCGCTTTGTAGTCTTTCGTAATGCCTTTGAGTTGGAGCATAGTCACGCCCTCCGAATCTATTCTGCCTATTTCTCATTGATTATAGCACAACCATTTACAAAGTATGTTAACAATTCGTAAATTCCTATTAACAAAACGTAAACTATGGACCTAATTACAAGTTTTTGCAAATTTACTCTTGACAGATTTGCGTAATACGTATATAATCGTAAATGTGAAAAGATTTCTTTACTGGTGGCATAACGTCTTTGTCTATCATTACGGACGGATTGCGCTTTGTGTTCTGGCGATTGCTTTGATAGTACTTGTACTGATACAAAGCGGCTTAAACGCGCCAAAATTCGATATGCACGTCGCTGCCGTCATTAACGCGCCCATTTCCTACGGAGCTTCGGAACAGCTCCGCGCTGTGGCTATGGAGGCTTGCGGAGACCTCGACGGCAACGGCGAAATCTCAGTTGACCTCGTAACCGTTGACCTTTCGGCGGATCAATTGACTACCTATCAGCAGCTTGAAGTCCTTCTCGCCCAGCCGGAGTACGTACTGTTCATCTTAGAGGATAAAGAATCGTTAGTCCACGGAGCGCGCGGAGACTTCAACCTTATTGAAAACTACGGTTTCGTACCGGACAAAGGCTCGCCGTTCAGGGTGGAATTAAGCGGCAGTCCGGCGGTGGAAGCACTCGCGCCGGGACGTACACTGTACGGCTGTCTGGCGGACTGGACGACAAGCGGCAAGGGCAAGCGCGAATGGACGCTGGCTGCGGTAACGCTCCTTGATATGCTCGTCGAACCCATACAACAGTAAAGGACAAATTATGAATCCCACACTTGGTATAACCTCGCGGCAGAATCCGCTTGTTCAGCATCTCCGCAAACTCGGGAGCGACAGCGATTACCGCTCGGATTGCGGAGAATTCCTCGGTATCGGCTCAAAACTTTTGCAAGAAGCCGAATCCGCGGGAATCTCAATCGGCAAAAAGATAACAAACCGCGACCTTACGGGCTATATCGCAGGTATGAAGTCCGCGCCGGACGTTGTATTCTCGGCGTTTATCCCCGCTCCCGAACAGCCGCAGGCAGTGAGGTTCGTACTTGCCTTGGAGGACGTTCAGGACCCCGGCAATGTCGGAACTATGCTTCGCAGCGCCTACGCTCTCGGCGTTGACAATGTAGCGCTTATCGGTAACTGCGCGGATATTTGGCAGCCTGCGGTTCTGCGGGCAGCTATGGGAGCCGCGTTCAAACTGTTTATTACGAATCATCTGCCGGAGAACGTCCCGACTATTGCCGCCGTAATTGACGACAGGTCTATCGACGTCCGCAGTCTCCCGAAGCTGGACAGCGGAGTTCTCATAATCGGCAACGAGGGTCACGGGCTTCGCAAAGAGACTATCTTCAAAGCCGATTACAAAGTAAAAATCCCGATAAGGGGCGAATCGCTCAACGCGGGAGCTGCGGCGGCGATACTGCTGTGGGAGATTGTTTCAGTGAACAGCGGTCAGTGAACAGTGAACAGATATTCCGGGCGAGGCAAGCCTCGCCCCTACGTTCTGACCACTGACCACTCCGAACTGACCACTCATAAGGAGGTATCGCAATGCCTGAACTAATATACTGGCTGTGGCTGTCGCAAATCCAGAGTGTCGGAGCGTCCAAGTGCGTCAAATACATAGAGCATTTCCGCGATATCCGAAAGCTTTACGACGCTGATAAACACGCGCTGTACGAGGTTCCGAAGCATCTGCCTAATGAAGTTTCCGCGCTGATGAACAAAAATCTCGATACTGCTAAGGCTATCTACGAAAAGTGTATCTCGGGTAAAATCAATATCATTCCATTGAACAGCAAACATTACCCTGAGCGGCTTGCGAGTATTTACGACCCGCCTACTGTACTTTTTGTCAAGGGCAACCTCCCGGATATAGACAATGAATGTATCGCGGCAATCGTCGGAACACGTAAGGCGGGACAATACGGGCTGACACTCAGCGAACGTCTGGGCTTCGAAGTTGCGGAGTGCGGAGGAATCGTAACCTCGGGACTCGCGGATGGAATTGACGGAGCAGCTGTCAAAGGCGCGTTACGGGCGGAGGGAACTCCAATCGGCGTTTTAGGCACCGGGATTGACATAATTTTCCCGAACACCAACGAGCGGCTATTTAGGGAAACGGAAGCGCGCGGCGCGTTGATTTCCGAGTATCCTCCCGGTTTCCCCGCGAGCCGTCATACGTTTCCTGCCCGCAATCGTATAATAAGCGGCATCTCGCTGTCTGTAATAATCATTGAAGCCCCGTTCAAAAGCGGTTCGCTGATTACCGCGGCTCACGCAAGGGAACAAGGGCGCGAAGTTTTAGTTATCCCCGGCAATGTTGATATGCCCAGCTTCGAAGGTTCCAACGAGTTGCTCCGCGACGGCGCGGAACTCATTACGCAAGGTTGGGACGCGGTAGGACGGCACGCGTGGAGGTTTCCCAGCGGAAAACTCGGGCGAAAGAAGAACGTCCGCCAAATTATCAACGCCGCGCCGGGCGAAAGCGCAATCCGCGGCAAAGTTCCCGTACCCGCGGTGAAAAGAGCGGAGGAACCCGCTAAGCCCGTTCCGCTGAAAGTCCCGGAGAAAGCGCGTGCGCGGATTTCCGCGTTTCCGGTGTTTGAAGGCGACGAAGAGCATGTATACTCTTGTCTTGAGGGCACGATGAGTGCCGACGTAATAACCGCGCGAAGCGAACTAACTCCGAATCAGGTGATGGTAGCGCTGACAATGCTCGAACTGAAAGGCTTAGTAAAGAACCTCGGCGGAATGAATTACGAGAAATTATAGGTGCAGCACCCCGCCGGACGGCTATAACGACTGAAAAACAGAAAAGGTGTTATGTAATGGCAGTAAAACCGAACTTGGTAATTGTAGAATCCCCGTCAAAGGCAAAAACCATAGAAAAGTATCTCGGTCCCGACTATACGGTTAAGGCTTCGATGGGGCATATGCGCGATTTGCCTAAGAGCAAGCTTGGGGTCGATATTGACCACGGCTTCATACCTCAGTACGAACCGCTGGGCGGCAAGGAAACCGCAATCAAGGACCTTTCAAGCGCAGCACGGGGAGCGTCCCGAGTTTATCTCGCGACTGACCCTGACCGCGAGGGAGAAGCGATAGCGTGGCATCTCAAAGAAATGCTCGGACTGTCGGGCGATAAAGCGCAGCGCGTTACTTTCAACGAAATTACGAAATCCGTGGTTAACGAAGCTATCGCAAGTCCGCGTGAGCTTGATATGGCATTAGTCAACGCCCAGCAAGCGCGGCGTGTGCTTGACCGTCTTGTCGGGTATCAGCTTTCGCCCTTGCTGTGGACTAAAATCAAGCGCGGGCTATCGGCGGGGCGCGTACAGTCAGTTGTAACGAGGATAGTTTGCGACAGAGAGGACGAAATACGCGCTTTCGTACCGGAAGAATACTGGCAGCTTGACGTCGTACTGCGCTGCGAGAATGGCGCGGAGTTTCTCGCTAAATTCTACGGCAACGGTACTAAGCAGCAGGAGCTGCATTCAAAAGAGGAAACTGATGTCGTACTTGCGGCAATCACTAATGACAAATTCAGCGTAAAATCAGTAGTGCGGGGGACGCGCAAAAAGACTCCGCCGCCGCCTTTTGAAACCTCTACACTGCAAATGGAGGCTTCGCGCAAGCTCAATTTCCCCTCGCGCAAAACTATGTCAGTCGCGCAGTCACTCTACGAAGCGGGACATATCACCTATATGCGTACTGACAGTTTACGCCTTAGCGATGAAGCGTTATCGGCGGCCAAAAGCTTTATCACCGCCGCGTACGGAGGAGATTACCACAACAGAAGAACGTTCAAGACCAAAGCCGGCGCTCAGGACGCTCACGAAGCTATACGTCCCAGCTATCCGGACGCAACTCCGGAATCTTTGCGCGGAAGCCTTACGGGAGACGAATACAAACTTTACAAACTCGTCTGGTCACGCTTTACCGCGACGCAGATGTCCGACGCGCAGTATGACACTCTCGCGATTGACAGTATCAGCGGCGGCTACGTATTCAGAGCCACGGAGAGCAGACTTCGCTTCGACGGTTTCCTGAAAGTCTATCAGCAGGAGGAGGACGAAGAAAAGAAGCGGCTGCCGAACTTATCCGACGGCGACCCGCTTACGCTCGCGAAACTTGACCCCCAGCAAAAGTGGACGCAGCCTCCGGCAAGATACACCGAGGACAGTTTAATCGGCGTAATGAAAGAGCTTGGCATCGGACGTCCGTCCACCTACGCGCCTACGGTTTCAACGATTATGGCTAGGGAGTACGTAGCGAAAAACGGAAAAGCGCTCGAACCGACCGCGCTCGGGGAAACTGTCAATAATCTTATGAAAGACCTTTTCGCGTCGGTAGTTGACACGCACTTCACGGCTGAAATGGAGACCTCGCTTGACGCTATAGCCGACGGCAAACGCGACTGGCAGGAAGTTTTGGGCGAATTCTACACCGGCTTCGCGCCTACTTTGTCCGCTGC
>JAISLB010000024.1 GCA_031260685.1 Oscillospiraceae bacterium
CGCTCGGCAGCCCTAAGTTTGATAAAGCTATCAACTCCAAACGAGAGGACTTCACATTTCCCGAAAATTGGAAACGTATGTCGGCGGGAAAGAAAGTCGTACTCTATAATACAAGCGTAGGCGCGCTGCTCAGCGGCGACGACAAATATTTGCTTAAACTGAAAGCTGTGTTTGAAATGTTTCGGAATCGTGACGACGTCGTACTTCTCTGGCGTCCGCACCCTTTGAGCGTTACCACCTACACGACAATGCGCCCGCAGCTTCTGCGGGACTACGAAGCCTTAGTCGCGGACTACACGCAAGCCGGTTACGGAATCTATGACGATAGCCCCGATATGTACTGCGCAATTGCCGCCAGCGACGCTTACTTCGGAGATTGGAGCTCTCTCGTTGCCTTGTACGGGATTCTCGGTAAGCCGATAATGATACAGAACGCCGAGCTTTACCCCGAAAATCCCGCGGCGAAAGAAATCAGCTGCGACAATCGTTTTGACGACGGAGAAAGCTTCTGGTTTACCGCTCCCTATTGTAACGCGCTGTACAAAGCCGACGCAGTTACCCGCGAAATAAGCTATATCGGCAGCTTTCCGGGAGAGAAAAACTTCGGAACCCGGCTGTACGGCACAATCAGCAAAAGCAATGAGAAGCTGTATTTCGCGCCTATCGGAGCTTCGGACGCAGGCGTGTACAATATAGAAAGCGGCGAGTTTGAGCAAATCACGGAGGACGAACGCTTCAACGTAAGTACGGAACCCTTTGCGGAGGGCGAAAAAGGTACCGCGATACTCACGGACGCAGCTTATGACGCGATGAAACCTTTAAGAGAGCGTATGTTTAGGGAAAACCCCGAGGACTTTCAGACAATCTACGACTGCTGCATTACCGAGGGACGTATCAGACGCGCCGGCGACTTCCTCGATTTACTCGGAGACTCCGAAGCCGTTTCGCGGCTTGGTACCAGGCAGCGGGAAATTTTCAAAGGTATAACGAACTTCCCGGACGGTAACTCGGGCGCGGCAATCTACGAATATTGCAAGAGGACGGCGCTATGACGACAGCCCTGATATTCGCCGGAGGAACCGGTCAGCGTATGAACTCGCGAGCTAAGCCTAAGCAGTTCCTCGAGCTTCACGGTAAGCCGATAATTCTCTTTACGCTTGAACATTTCGAGCAGCACGCCGAGATAGACAATATCGCTGTGGTTTGTCTCGAAGCCTGGATTGACGAGCTCACGCTCCTGCTCCGGCGCTATGACATTGAGAAAGTTATACGGATAGTTCCCGGCGGCGTCAATGGTCACGAATCAATATACAACGGTCTCGCGGCTCTCTCTACGGTCTGCGCTCCCGATGATATAGTGCTAATCCACGACGGCGTACGCCCTCTAATCAGCGGGGAACTCATCTCGGCGAATATCGCGAAAGTTCGTCAGTGCGGAACCGCAATCACTGTTGAACCCGCGGTTGAGAGCATTATCCGCAGCATTGACGGCGACAGAATAGACAGCGTACCTCCGCGAGGCAATATGTACACCGCAAAGGCTCCGCAAAGCTTCCGCTACGGTCATATTTGGGGGCTGTACCAACGGGCTAAGTCCGACGGTTTGGCTACTATCGACAGCGCGCATCTTCTTAGTATCTACGGCGAGGAGATGCACACCGTCCGGAGCACTCCGAATAACATCAAAATCACCGCCTCGGCTGATTATTACATATTCCGCGCACTCTACGAGGCAGTCGAGAATCAACAAATTTTAGGCTTATAGGAGGAAAACGACAATGAGCAACGCTAAAGCCCCCAAAGCCGGGCTGCAAACTAAGCACATTGTGCTAATACTGGGGATTGTGGTGGTAATCGCCGCCGCGGCGGTTGCGGTAATACTGCTTACGCGCGATAAAGCCCCCGAGGTTGCGTCAAGCGGCTCCGTAATCCCGGTAATTGACGAAAGCAACGCGGAAGAGATAACTTCTCAAATCAATCAAAAAGTCGCAGACGGTATGTTTACAACATATATGTCTACCACCTGGACCTTTCCGGACGGTAAATCGCCCGCTAGTGACGCTACTATGGGTAACGACCCCAGTAACCACTATCCGTTTTGGTTTACGCTGACAGTTAATGACGAGGAAGTCTACAAATCGTCGCTGCTTCCGGTCGGAATGGTTATGAAAGAAATTAAGCTAAGCAAAGTACTTGAAGCGGGGACTCACAACGCGGTGATGATGATAAATATGGTGGATAACGACGGAAATCCGCTTCCCAGCGACGTTGGGTTC
Source organism: Oscillospiraceae bacterium (assembly GCA_031260685.1). Taxonomy (GTDB): domain Bacteria; phylum Bacillota; class Clostridia; order Oscillospirales; family Oscillospiraceae; genus JAISJH01. Next base: position 2,277 of record JAISLB010000024.1, read on the forward strand.
AATATCACGCTGGTAATTCAAAAATGAGCCGCCGCGGTATAGCGGCAACGTACGCAAGCGGGTACGAGAACGCCCGCCCCTGAAAATTGGTCACTCTCGCCTGAGGTTTTACACTTTTCGGTGCAGACAAGTGTGGTGCAACTCCTCGGCGGCTGACATAGATAATACCTATCACGGCACATTGGGTTGCGCCTACCCGATGGAAAATAAACATTAACCCTTACATGGAGGTAACACTATGAGCAAGAAAATTTTAGCTCTCGCTCTAACCCTGGCAATGATACTCACGCTAGGCAGCGGCGCTTTCGCGGCGACAGTCGCGGAACTCGAAGGACACAGCACGATATATTCACCGACACTCAATGTCGTTGTCCCAAGTAACCTCAATTTCGCGCTTTCCCCGCTCGGCGCGAAAGCCATTTCGGGCAACCAGATTGCAAACACCGGCTATGTGACAATCAACAGAGGTCAGACACCGGTACAAATCAAATTTGACCTCCGCGTAATTCCCGCGGAAGGCGTGACACTTGCTACCTCCGCGGCGCAAGTACCGACCGCGATCGGCGATGTGTCGAAAGTTATCCAGTTCGGAATCATCGGCGCGACTGCGATAGCCGATTTAGATGACCCTGACGCGGGTCTCAACACCGCGGCGGTTATTGCGCAAGCAACAGACGTACATGTAACAGCACAAGTTACCGCATATGCATTAGACCTCGCAAACACAGCGAAAGAGTCTAGTTTCGTCACTGCGGCTGCGAGCGTTGCGAGCGCACTTGTTGCAGCGGCTTCCGCATATGCCGTTTATCCGTCGGCGTACAGCACTGCCGCGACTGATACCATCGTAACTCCGGCTGCTACGGCTGCTCCGAACCTCATATCCGTCGGTTTTGCGCTCAAAGCCCTCGACGTTGGTTTATGGGGTACTAACTCCTCCGATCCGACTTTCGAAGACGGCGGCGAGAGCCTAATTAGTATGTTCCAATTCTACGGCAAGCTAAACGCTAACGCAGTTTGGGCAGCCGACGATGTCCGCGTTCGCGGTACGTACACTCTATCCGCAATCGGTGATGACGCGTATACTACGCTGACTGACGGTAAGGTTGGTAACAACCAATTGGCACAGACGGTAGTTACCGCGCCTAAGCCCGGCTTCGTAAATACTGCAACCGGCTTGACGCTGACGAGCAGCCCGACGTATACGTATAGCAAGGCGACTGATATTCCGATTACCTTCGACTTCATTACCGGCGGCTTCGCGATAACCGAAATCAAGCTGATTGCGACAGGTACGCCGCTGACCTCGACAGAATACAAGATTGTCGGCAATACGATTACCCTGTACAAGTCGAAACTCGCTGGGGTCTCTGACGGACCCAAAACCGGTTCGATTACGTTGCAAGACGGTTCAACGTACGTCCTCAACGTTGTAATCGGAGATTAAGCAAACGCAAAGACATAGCAGAATTCAGCGAAATAATAACAGCGGGGGACATTATGCACCTAGTGTCCCCCGCGAACTGAAAAAAAGGAGCCGGCAAATGGACTTCGCGACGATAATTCACGCAATAGCGCACTTCGCGGAAAAAACGCCGGAAAAAGTGTGCCTGATAGAAACAGAAAGCAAACGAACACTGACCTACGCGGAGCTTTGGACATATAGCCTAAGCTTTGCAAGACGGCTGAAACAAGCGGGCTTAACCG
>JAISLB010000076.1 GCA_031260685.1 Oscillospiraceae bacterium
TTTTCAGCAATCCAAACGCCCGAATCCCTGTATACAAGCACCTCCGCGCCTCCAAAGCAAAACCGAGAGGCTCAAAAAAGCCCCCCGGTTTTGTATCAATTTGTGTGTGATTAGGTGGTGGGTCCTCAGGGACTCGAACCCGGGACCAATCGGTTATGAGCCGACCGCTCTGACCAACTGAGCTAAGGACCCAATCTTACCAGATAACAGTTATCAGATAGCAGATAACAGTCATTCAGTTACCGAAGATTATAACACAGCGGCTTTCATTTGTCAAGAGCTAATTTTCACTTTTCAAATCAGATAAAACATATATGCAATATTGAAATTACCCCCTTGACAAATACTTAGCGCTGTGGTATACTTTCCCTATAATTATTTTTCGACTGAAAGGAAACCTTACACTATGGCTAAAAACTATAAGTTTGAAACTCTCCAGCTGCACGTCGGGCAAGAGAAGCCCGATTCCGCTACGGACTCCCGCGCCGTGCCGATTTACCAGACCTCGAGCTATGTTTTCCCGACGAGTAAGTCCGCCGCTGACCGCTTTGCGCTGACTGAATCGGGAAACGTCTACTCGCGGATTATGAACCCCACTTGGGACGCTTTTGAGCAGCGTATAGCCGCACTCGAGGGCGGAGTAGCGGCTCTCGCCACCGCTTCGGGGGCTGCGGCTATTACGTACTCCGTGCTTAATATCGCAAGTGCGGGCGACCACATCGTCTCCGACAATCAGCTTTACGGCGGTACGTACAATCTTTTCGCGAATACTTTCAAAGACCTCGGGATTGAGACGACTTTTGTGGACGGCTCAAATCCGGAGAATTTCAAGAACGCTATCAAAGCTAACACTAAGCTCGTATTTTTCGAGACTCTCGGCAACCCCAACAGTTCAATCGTTGACATTGACGCCGTAGTCAAAATTGCTCACGACGCGGGAGTTCCCGTTATTGTCGACAGCACTTTCGCTACGCCGTATCTGCTTCGCCCGATTGAGTACGGAGTTGACGTAGTAGTCCACAGCGCGACAAAATTCATCGGAGGTCACGGGACGAGCATCGGCGGCGTAATCATCGACGGCGGACATTTCCCCTGGGACAAGTACGGCGATAAATTCCCCGGGCTGAACAAACCGAACGGCAGCTACCACGGAATTGTCTTTACGCAGGCGCTCGGAAACGCCGTCGCGTATATAATGAAAGCACGCGTAACGCTGCTGCGCGACACCGGCGCTTCGCTGTCCCCGTTTAACGCGTTTCTGTTCCTGCAAGGACTCGAGACCTTATCGCTTAGAGTTGAGCGGCACTCCGAGAACGCCGCAAAAGTCGTTGACTACTTAGCAAAACATCCGCAGGTAGAAGCTGTTAACCACCCGCGGCTTACGAGCCACCGTGACCACGCGCTCTACAATAAATATTTCCCGAACGGCGGCGGTTCTATCTTTACGATAGAAATCAAGGGCGGCGCGGAGGAAGCCAAAAAGTTTACGGAATCCCTCGAGCTGTTCTCGCTACTCGCGAATGTCGCCGACCTGAAGTCGCTCGTTATTCATCCCGCAAGCACTACGCACAGTCAGCTCTCCGAGGCTGAACTGCTTGAGCAGGGGATTAAGCCGAATACGGTTCGGCTCTCAATCGGCGCGGAACACATCGACGATATAATCGCCGACCTCGAAATCGGTTTTGCGGCAATAAAGCAGTAACGTTTGACAATTGTTACGGCTGTGAGCCGCGAACGTTCATAAAGCCAGCCCGAAACGGCAAAAAATAACGCGGACAGCCCGGGAAGCACACTCGGCTTCCGCGGATTGCGCTCCTCTCGTCCGCGGGAGGAGCGTTTCGCTTGACGCGCTTAATTGAAAAATCACCCCTTGACAATTGCTCGGGACTGTGTTATAATGTAATCTCTTATTAAACATACAAACTATATAGGAGAACCTTTCTAATGGCTATTCGACAAATCGCTATCTATGGCAAGGGCGGTATAGGCAAATCTACTACTACTCAAAATCTCACCGCGGGACTGACGGAGCTTAACAAAAACATTATGGTCGTAGGCTGCGACCCTAAGGCTGATTCTACGCGGCTGCTTCTCAACGGTTTGCACCAAAAGACGGTGCTTGACACCGTTCGCGACAATAAGCAAAACGTTACGCTTGAAAACCTCGTTAAAACGGGCTTCGGAGGAGTACGCTGCGTGGAATCGGGAGGTCCGGAACCGGGCGTAGGCTGCGCCGGGCGCGGGATTATCACCTCAATTGATATGCTTGAAAACCTTGGCGCGTATACAGAAGACCTCGATTACGTATTTTACGATGTTCTGGGCGACGTAGTTTGTGGAGGTTTCGCAATGCCAATCCGCGAGGGCAAAGCCAAGGAAATCTACATAGTGGCTTCGGGCGAAATGATGGCTCTTTACGCCGCGAACAATATCGCAAAGGGTATCGCAAAGTACGCAAACAAAGGCGAAGTCCGTATGGGCGGAATAATCTGCAACAGCCGCAACGTAGACCACGAATTGGACCTTTTGCGGGCTTTCGCGGCTGCGCTCGGAACGCACTTGCTGTATTACGTTCCGCGCCACAACATCGTTCAGCACGCGGAGATTCGCCGCAAGACCGTAATAGAGTACCGTCCGGACAGTTCGCAAGCTACCGAGTACCGCAATCTCGCGCAAGCCCTCCAAGATAACGACAGATTCGTGATTCCGACGCCGATTTCGCAGGATGAACTGGAAAAGCTGCTCCTTGACTACGGAATGATGGAACTGACCGACGAATACGAAATCTAGTTCAGTGAACAGATAACAGATAACAGTGAACAGTGGTTACTGACCGCGCAACCTCCGTCCAACCCCCGTGACTGTTATCTGTTCACTGTTAACTGTTAACTGACATAAAGAGGTTTATATGAAGCTTGCTATCGCGACCACAGACGGCTTAGTCGTCAATCAGCACTTTGGACATACTCCGGAGTTTGCAATCGTTGAGACGGAGGGGACTGACTGGCATTTTACGGAGCGGCGCGCAAACCCTATCGCCTGCGACGGAGGACAGCACGACCACTCAAAATTCGACGAAAGTATCGACGTTATAGCCGATTGCGAAGCCTTATTCGTGAGCAAAATCGGTGACTACGGACGGGGACAGCTCGAACGCAGAAATATCGCGGTTATGGAAATCAGCGGCTTGATTGACGAGCTTTTGCCAAAGTATTTGACATATCTTCAAAAGCCGAAGCGTACATATATTCCCGGGGCGAAGCAATCCGCACCTCGTAAGCGCGACCTTGCGAAAGACCACCCCTGCTTCGCCGAGGGAAAACCCGGAACCAAGGGGCGCGTACATCTGCCGGTTTCGCAGGCTTGCAATATACAGTGCCGCTTTTGCATAAGGAGCCGCAACCTTGATGAAAACCGCCCGGGAGTAGCTGCCGGAATCCTCGCGGTTGAGGACGTTCCCGCAACTATCGCGAAAGCTCTTGAGCTTTGTCCGGAGATAACGGTCGTAGGGGTTGCGGGACCGGGAGATTCGCTTGCCGGTCCGCACGCTTTGGAGGCTTTCCGCGTGTTAGACGCTTCGCACCCCGAACTTATCAAGTGCCTAAGCACCAACGGGCTTGCGCTGCCCGAAAATGTTCAGGCGCTGTACGATTCGGGAGTAGGCGCGCTGACTGTTACAGTCAACGCCGTTGACCCCGTAATCGCGGACAAAATTGTCTCGCATATAATTTACAAAGGCGAGCTGCTCCGCGGTCCGGAAGCTATGCGTATTCTTATTGCCAACCAGCTTGCGGGAATCCGCGCGGCTTCAGAGCTTGGGATTGCGGTTAAAATCAATACGGTACTAATCCCCGGAGTTAACGACGCTCACATCGAGGACATAGCGAAAGCAGTTTCGGAAGCCGGAGCGTCTAAGCACAACATCATCGCGCTTATCCCGCAGCACGAATTCGCGGATACTCCGGAACCTACCTGTGAACAGCTCGACCTCGCGCGGATTCAAGCCGGGAAGTACCTTACGCCGTTCCGCCATTGTCAGCACTGCCGGGCGGACGCGGCGGGAGTGCCGGGAGTCAGCGACTTCGCAGGTGAACTCTATTCGGGGCGGAGTCTCGAAACTTTCTCGCACGGATAAAGACAGGCAAGCGCGTGAAGGGCAATACACGGACTTATCAAAAACGAATCCTAAATACGAAAAATGGGGGGTCTGACGTTTTACCGCGTCTGATTCCCCAATAATTGCTAATTGTTGTTTCGGGTAAATATCGCTTGACAAAAAGCCACCAATTGTGCTATAATATGAGGGGATAGTAGTTAATATAGCCGAGTTGTAAATTTTTTCCGTTTGCGTTTCTCCGCGATTTCGCGTTTATTCATTATCTTTTCGATGAAGTTGGTACTTTTTTATGTCTATTCGCTGGCGTCTCATTTTAACCTTTTCCGTGTGCCTTGCGTTTGCGTGCGGAGCGATAGCCGTTATTGTCTACAATAAGGCGGCTGAATCCGACGAGCGCGCTTTTGACAATCTCGCAATCAGCCAGCTTGAACAAATCGACAACTATATCGCGACTTATCTTGAACCGGGAAAAACTAATGTACGTTATCTCGCTGATTTGTACATCGTCCGGAACTCCCGCGGTAAGCTTGAGAGCTTCCTCGAACGCGACAGCGATACACAGCTGCGCTACGCGGAATTCTCGGAATATTATCAGCGCGTATACGATGAGCTGATTCGCGTCCAGCGCTCTAACGATAACTACAACCAAGTGTTCATAGCTAACAACGACGGGCAATTCGCGCTTACCCCGGACGGACTTACTTTGCCCGGAGGTTATGACCCGCGGACGCGTCCGTGGTATATCGAGACTAACAACGACCTGAACGATATCACGATAACCTCGCCGTATTTAGACATTGCGGGTTCGGGAGAATGGGTTTGCGGAGTCGTAACCAAAATCTACGACCTTGAGAACAAACCGCTCGGGCAGCTTTCGGTTGAGTACAATTTAGGTAAGCTGATTAACGATTTGAACTCCCGGCGTATCCTCGAAACCGGGCATCTCGTAGTCTACGATAAGCACGGCATAAACTTTGTAAACGGTAAAACGCCGACTATGCCGAAGCGCAGCCCGGAGGATTACCCCGCGCTCCTGCGGCGTATTGCCGGAACGGATATCGATAAATTTGACGATATAGGTGACGACGGACATTCGCTTCACGTCGTGGAACACACTATGCAGTCCACCGGTTGGAAGATTGCCGTAATATTCGAGAAGAGTGAGCTTGAGAGCGGCTCGATGTCGCTTCTGTTTACGGTGATGATAGCGGCCTTGGCGTCGTTCGTTGCCGCGCTGGTCTTTGTAAACTTCATTGCGGGCGGTATAGTGCGCCCGATTGAGCAGCTAATCGAAGCTTCCAAGATAATCTCCGCCGGAGACTACGAGATAAACGCCGAGGTTCGCAAAACCTTAGACAAAAAGCTCAGCGTAACGGGTTCCGGCGAGAGCAGAGTTCTCAGCGACTCGCTGAAAATAATGCTGACGACTTTGCAGGACCGCGTTGAGAAAGCCGTTAAAGCCGATAACGCAAAGTCCGACTTTCTCGCGAATATGAGCCACGAAATCCGCACTCCTATGAACGCGATAATCGGTATGAGCGAGCTTGCGCTGAGCGAAAATACTTCGCCCGATGTCGAAGAGTACATACGCGAAATAAAATCAGCCGGAGCGAACCTCCTATCCGTGGTGAACAATATCCTTGACTTCTCTAAAATTGAATCAGGTAAGCTCGAGGTTACGAATTCGCCGTATTTCTTTTCGTCGCTGATTAACGACGTAGTCAACCTAATCCGCGTACAGATAGCGGAGAAGCCGATAATCTTTGTGGCTAATATTGATTCGAATATCCCGAACCGGCTGTTCGGCGATGAAGTCCGAGTGCGGCAGATTCTGACAAATCTGCTGAGCAACGCGGCGAAGTACACCAAAGAGGGCTGTATTACGCTGACCGTTACGGCGGAGATTGTCAGCGAACGCTTTGCCCGCTTCAAGTTTGAAGTGGCGGACACAGGTATCGGCATACGCAAAGAAGATATGACGCTCCTGTTTGAAAAATTCAGCAGGATTGATAAATCCGTAAGCAACACCGTTGTCGGAACGGGGCTGGGCTTGTCAATCGCGCAGAGCCTTTGCCGAATGATGAACGGCGAAGTCACGGCATTAAGCGAATATATGTCAGGCTCGGTATTCACGGCGGTTCTTGACCAAGAATATACTAACTATGAAAAATTCGCCGCGGTGCAGGACGCGGAACAAAAACGCGTTTTGTTTTTCGAAAGATTCCCGCAAGTGGCGGATTCGCTTGAATACACTTTCGCGAGTTTGGGAGTTGCGGCGGTTCGAGCCGCAGACGCTGTGAACTTTTTCGAGGAGCTGACGACCGGCGTATACAACTTCGCGTTTTTCTCTAGCGGACAGATAAAACAGGCAATGAATTTGGCGGAAACGATGAACATCAAGACGATTCTTGTGGCTCTTTTGTCCGTCGGAGAAACCCACAAATACAACATCGGGAACATCACAATGCCTGCGTACGCGCTGCCTATCGCGAACACGCTGAATCAGACCGCCGCTATGCGGCTCCAGAACAATAACAGCGTGCGCTTCCTCGCGCCTCTTGCGCATATACTCGTTGTGGACGATTTAGCCGTAAACATCAAGGTCACGCAGGGGCTGTTAGCTCCGTACAAAATGCGTGTGAGCGCGTGTCTTTCAGGTGAGGAAGCTCTTGAACTTATACGCGGACACAAATATGACCTAATCTTTATGGACCATATGATGCCCGGAATGAACGGTATCGAAACTACGCAGGCTATCCGCGCTATGGACAGCGAATATTGCAAAACCGTTCCGATTGTCGCTCTTACGGCTAACGCGGTTGCGGGAATGAAAGAGATGTTCCTCGAAAAAGGCTTCAACGATTTCCTTGCGAAACCCGTGGAAATCTCAAAACTGGCAAGTATACTGGAACACTGGATTGTCAAGGAGAAACGACTCAAATCCGGCGAGACCGCGGAGGTTACTCCCGATGTCCGCACGCTTCCGGATATCTACGGCATTGACGTAGAGCGCGGAATATCGCTGGCGGGCGGCAGCGAGACAAACTACATCGAGATACTGCGTCTATTCTCCGAAGACGCGCATAAACGGCTTGCGGAGCTGCGTAAAATCACAATCCGCGAGGGCGAGGATTACAGCCAGCTGGCTGCCGATACCCACGCGCTGAAAGGTTCCTCCGGTTTTATCGGAGCGCAGACTTTCACGGAGCTTTCAGCGGAGCTTGGAGTCGTTATAAAAACCGGCGAGAACGTTATCATTCACAGGAAGCTCAAAAACTACATCGAGGAACTGAAAAAAATCACAGACTCCATAGATACCGTAATTGAAAGCATTGAGGAAATCGCCGCGGAGAACGCTGCTAACGGTTCATCTATAAGCAGCGGCGATCTGCTCACTTTACGTCAGGCGCTCGGAGCGGACGACATATTCTCGGTTGATAAACTGCTTGCGGCACTGGGAGAAACAAGTCTCGACGCAAATAGCCGGGCTGTACTGGACGAAATCGGTAACTACCTGCTTGTCTCCGACATTAAGTCGGCAATTAGCGTACTCGACACACTCATCGCCGAAAAGTCAAACTAAAACAGATAGCAAATGCTTATTTGACTTTTGGCATTAGTTTCCGGAGGAAATGGTTATGGGAAAGCCTCGCACAGTCGCAATAGTTGACGACAATATATCAACGCTGAAAATCGGCAGGAGCATACTCGCCGATACTTACGGCACGTTCACGCTACCCTCCGCCGAAAAGATGTTCGAGCTGCTTGAACGGGTTACGCCCGACTTGATACTTCTTGACATTGAGATGCCTGACCTTGACGGTTACGAAGCTATCAAACGTTTGAAAGCCAGTCCGCGCACCTCCGAAATCCCGGTTATCTTTCTCACTGCGCGGAACGGTTCGCAAAGTGAGCTGTCGGGACTTGAGCTCGGAGCTGTGGACTACATCACTAAGCCGTTTTCGCCCGCGCTCTTGCTGAAACGCATTGAGCTGCATCTCAAACTCGAAGAACAAAATCGTCAGCTTAAAAGATACAACGACAATCTGCAGGAAATCATTCGCGAGAAAACAAATAACGTTCACGAATTGCAAGAAGCCGTGATGAAAACTATGGCTAATCTCGTGGAATACCGTGATAACTTCACGGGAGGTCACGCGGAACGCTCGGGACGAGTGCTGAACGTCCTGCTGGAGGGCGCGGAGCTTGAAGGCTTATACCAGACTGAAATACGAACTTGGGACAAGGAACTGTTCCTGCAATCCTCACATCTGCACGACGTCGGGAAAATCGCGATACGCGACGAGATACTCCTGAAACCCGGGCGGCTCTCCGTTGAGGAATTCGAAATAATGAAAAAGCATACTGCGCTCGGAGTGGATATCATCAACAACATACAAATGGGTTCGTCCGAAAACTCCATTGCGTTTCTTGATTACGCGCGGATACTCGCGGGGAGCCACCACGAAAAATGGGACGGTTCGGGCTATCCCAATAAGCTCAAAGGCGAGGAAATCCCGCTGCAGGGGAGGTTTATGGCAATCGCCGACGTGTACGACGCTCTTGTCTCGTATCGTCCGTATAAGCCGGCGCTGTCACACGATGACGCGCTTGAGATAATCCGTGACAGCGTCGGACTGCACTTCGACCCGAACCTTGTACGGGTATTCTTGGCAAACGCCGACAAAGTACAGGCGGTTGAATACTATACGCTGAACAGTTGAACGTAAAAACAGTTACGTGCGGGGGAGAGTTCGGACGCTGGGCGTTGTCTGAACTCTCCCCGTTCCGCCGAATGTTCGGGCGGTATAGAGATTCGGTTAGACGTCTTGACAAATCTGTTTCTATTTGGTATACTTAACAACGTTTATTGTATACTTTTTCTTTCCGGAGGGCAAAATGCGTAGAGACGGTCGCAGGCTTGATAATTTAGCCGCCTTTTACAGGTTAACCCCGTTTATGATGAAAACCCGCGGCGACGCTTCAAACTTTTACCGTGACACCGTTAACATCGAAGCTGCGGAAATCTTTGCCCGTAAACTGCGGAGCGAAGGTCTAAAACAATTCGGTATGCTGCACGTTTTTGTAGCTGCGTACCACCATACTGTTATGCAACTCCCCGCGCTGAACAGATTCATCTCGGGACAGCGGATTTACGCGCGGAACCGGCTCGAGATTGTTATGACCGTTAAAAAGCAGCTCTCCACAGAAAGCGGCGAAACTTCATACAAGATTTTCCTTGAACCGGGAGACACTATCCGCGAGGTCTACTGCAAGATGTCCGAGGCAATAGGCAAAATCAAGGCGGACAGCGGCGATAACGCTACGGAGAATACCGCGGAGGTACTTATGAAGTTCCCGCGCCTTGTTTTGAAGTTTATCATCTGGCTTATGGGCGTACTCGATTACTTCTCAATATTGCCGCAGAGTATTATCGACGCCAGTCCCTTTCACGGTTCGCTGGTTATCACGGACCTCGGTTCTATCGGTATCGGTCCAATCTATCACCATCTGTACAACTTCGGAAATGTTCCGGTATTCTTGGCGTTCGGACGTAAATCGCGCAAAACTGAAACCGACCTCGGCGGCAATGTAGTTGAGCGCAGATACATCGACTACGCGGTAGTCTGCGACGAACGTATTTGCGACGGCTACTACTATGCTCAGGCGTTCCGGCACATTAACCACTATCTGCATAACCCCGAACTGCTTGAAAAAGCTCCGCCGGAGATTAACGCGGACATAAGTTAGCGGGTACAGAGGTTTTGGACGCGGGCTGCTTACGCCGATTTTGACATAATGAATTAAGGTGTTTCAATGAAAGCTCGCTGCATTCCCACGTATATACTGTATATATTTGTACTGATAGCCGCCGGAGCGTGTTATAAAACCGACAGTCCGAACGGGGCTATAATAAGCTTTGAGCCGAACATCGTAACGGCTTCGCCCGCGGAGAGTTCGCCTGCTGCCGCAATTGACGCGTCGGGCGGAATTGAGTTTTCACCTCCGGCTTCGGGCGATATTCCTGCCGCTCCGCTTCCCGCTGTTGAAGCTTCGGAGAACCCGGTGTTAGCAGCTCCCGAAACTCCGGAGCCGGCTCCGCTTCCCGCTGCCGAAGCTACGGAGATTGCGGCGGCTTCTGAACCTCCGGAGCTTACTGAATCGCCTGATGTTGCCGCTTCGGCGGAAGCGTTTGAACCTCCGGAGCCGGATTCTACGCTGCTTGACCGCATTATATTTCTGGGGGACAGTACGACCTACGGACTTAGGCACTACGGGCTTCTATCCGGCGGACGGAATACACGGCAGGTTTGGACTCCCGCAAGCGGTACTCTTACGCTTGACCGTCAGAGTTTCGCAACTATCGTCTATCCGCCGAGCGGAGAAGAAATCCCTATAAGAGAAGCCGCGGAGCTTGAAAAACCGGAGATTCTGCTGATTACTCTCGGCGTTAACGGAGTTTCGTACCTTTCGGAGGAACGTTTCAAAGCGGAATACGGAGACCTAATCGACGGGATTCTCGAAGTTTCCCCCGAAACGAAAATCGTTCTGCAATCAATGTTTCCGGTTTCGGCAAGCTACGAACATCTTGCGTCTATCAATAACGACAAAATTTCCGCGGCAAACGTCTGGATACGGGAACTTGCGGAGGACCGCGGAGCGGACTATATAGATTCCTACGTAATACTAGCGGACGAAGCCGACGGCTTCCTCCCCGAGAGTTACCATAACGGCGACGGACTTCATCTCAATGCCGAGGCGTACGGTCTCGTACTCAACAACATCGCGGCTCAGCTAACTATTGCGCGGGAGGACAGCTAATGAAGCGTATCAGCTTGCTCTTTGCGGTTCTGCTTACTCTCGCGCTGTTTACGTTAAGCGGGTGCATACGGAGAGAAAAAACTGCCGCGGACCTTACAATTGAAGCTTTGGAGTCAGTATTCGACGGACACTTTGACTTAAACACTATGCACAGCGCAGACAGCGAATATATCGAGCATACGCTGAACCTTACTCCGGAATCGTACATTTCCGGGGTTATGAAAGTACCCACCGGAACGAACCAAGACGAATACGGAGCGTTCATAGCGCAGCCCGGAAACGAGGGCAGCGTGTCCGCGGCTCTTACCACGTACCTCGGGAATAGACGCGGTTCGTGGATGGACGAATACCTCCCGGAGGAGAAGCACAAGCTTTGGGACGCAATAGTGATAACCGACGGAAAATACGCGTACTACGTCATAGCGGACACGGAAACCCGGGAAGCTGTGAAAGACGCTATCCACAAAAGGCTCTATGAATAAACCGAAAAAGCGGCAGCTCGCCGCGGCTCTTGAATTTGACCCCGAGAAGTCCTCCGCGCCGGTACTGACGGCTTTCGGCGAGGGCGTAGTTGCCGAGCGCATAATCGCCGCGGCGAACGAAAGCAAAGTGCCCGTCGTTGCGGATTCAAATATCGCCGAGGTGCTGAAAACAGTCACAATCGGCGACGAAATACCCGAGGAGCTTTACGAGGTAGTAGCGCAGGTGCTTGTATTTATCAGCGACGTGGACAACAAGAGCCGTCCGGAAAAAAATTATACGGCAAAATGAAAAATACCCCTTGCCAAGTTGAACTTTTTGTGGTATACTTTATTGGTAATGTCAAGTTTCCTGTTTTGACGGGCTTACAAAATTTCGCATTGTGACAATTGACTATTGTCATCAGGAGGTATACATACTATGAGCCGTGAACGTTCGCTCTTCCTCGCTCCTATCTTCCGCAAGATATCCATTGTTCTTTTGCTTGTCGCTTTTGCCTCGTGGTTTCTCCCGTACTTTGATTACGACGCAAGCAGCTATGGTATCGACATCAGCGCAGGTCCGCTTCGGTTTTCCTCGGAGGACGGACGCACCGTTTCCCGTTTCTACAATGAAAAGGTAGAACGCCTTGACGCTAACGGACAGCCTATGATTGACGCAAAGGGCAAGCCTGTGCTTATCACGTCCGTTCTAACGACTAACGAGAAAGAGGCTGTGCCGGTAACGTTTACCGATAAGTTCGGTACTACGACCCAAGGCTACATCGGAGGTACGCGTGAGCTTCACGATTACCGGGATAAGGCGTCGCTCTGGGGCTATGTAATCCTCGGATTCAGCTATCCGCAGATTTTGGCGGAGCTTGACTACACCGCTGCCGCGCCCGAAATTGACCAGTACGCGTATAGAGACCCGAATCCGAAACCCGGGCAGGAGGGCGTTATTAACCCCTCGGGCTATCACAATATTTTCTACCGCGCTGACGGAACGCGTATACCCTACCGCGAAGTAATAACCGACAAGCTGGGCGCAGGCAATACCACAGCCGAGAAAGCTATCCCGAAGTTTATCAAGATGTGGCATATTGAGCCCTTGCTGTTTATGATTCTCGCGGGGATTCTCGGTATCATACTCCTGTGGAAGAGACGCGGGATTACAACGCAGTTCTGGCCGCTGATATTCGGCTGTCTGGGTTTTGTAGCGTGCTTTACGAATAGAATCGTCAACCTCTGTAACGATTTGGGAGGTGCGGCGCAGTGGATTCACCTTGCGTTGTACGTAATTGTCATCGCGAACGCGGTTGTCGGAATCATTATCCAAATTTGGGAAATCAAGACGCGTCCAGAAGAATACTATCTCCCGATGTTGGCGTAGGTCACGGATAACAAATTATTTAGCTGTTACGTTTGACAATTGTTACGGCTGCGAGTTTAGATAATACCGGCAAATACTGGCTTTACGAGCCGTCAACGGCTCGTAAAGCCAGCCCAAAACGGCTATAAAACGGAGGTTAGGACGAAGTTGCGTCCTGACCTCCTTTTTGCGACACGTTTCGCCGTTCCGCTGTGTTATAATGGTATCAACTAATCCGCTTTGAGCTTTTCGGGCGGTACAAGCCCGGCTTCCGCGGTATAATTGATTGTTTGAGGACAGACTTATGATAACTTACGATTCGGGAACGCTTCGGATAATTCCGGAGGGAGAGATAGACCACCACACCGCCGGAAAGCTTTACAACGCCATTCGGGAAGCCGTAACGCACGAGCTGCCGCGGAACTGCGTTATGGACTTTTCGGCTGTCAGCTTTTGCGACAGCTCCGCGATTGCGTTGGTAGTACGAACTAAGCGGCTAATGGACGCGCTTTCGGGAAGCTTCAACGTGGAGAACCTCGGCGGACAGCCGCTGAAGGTTATGCGCGCGTCAAGGCTGGTTACGTGCTGAACATTACCCAAACCGGCGCGATTGATAATTGTTAATTGTATAACCAAGGGGGTTCTATGACAAATTACATAAAGTTCGAGTTCCCGTCGCTTTCGGCTAACGAAGCCTTTGCGCGGAACGCCGTAGCCTGTTTCGCCGCGCAGCTTGACCCTACGCTTGACGAAATCGGCGACATCAAGACAGCAGTCAGCGAAGCGGTTACTAACTGCATCGTTCACGCATATCCCGAGGACATCGGCAAGGTGTTTGTACGCTGCCGCTTTCTCGCGGACGCGGCTCTCGAAATTGTTGTACGTGATACCGGGGTTGGGATTGCGGACATTGCGAAAGCCCGCGAACCGCTCTACACCACGGGCGGCGACGAACGCTCCGGTATGGGGTTTTCGATGATGGAGGGCTTTACGGATTATCTGCGCGTTACTTCGAAGCCCGGGCGCGGGACTACCGTGACACTCCGGAAAAAGATTGGCGGGCGGCAGCGTGTCCGATAATTCGCAGCGTACTTGTCAGGCTCCGGAGCCGGGGAACGACGAAGCGCGGTTGCTTGCCGAAAATACAGGGCTTATATGGAGCATTGTCCGCCGCTATTTCGGTCGCGGAGTTGACCCGGACGACCTCTATCAATTAGGCTGTATTGGCTTTATCAAGGCTTTACGCGGCTTTGACACGGAGTTCGGGACGCAGTTCTCAACCTACGCCGTGCCTAAGATTGCAGGGGAAATCCGCCGCTTTATCCGGGACGACGGACCCGTCAAAGTCAGCCGAAGCTATAAGGAACACGCCTACACTATCTCAAAGGCTAAAACCTTGCTCGAACAAAAACTCGGACGCGCTCCGCTGCTATCCGAGCTGTCGGCTGAAACGGGCTTCACGGCGGAGGAAATCGCTTCCACCGAAATTGCCGTCGCAGCCCCCGCGAGTTTGTCGTATAGTTCCGGCGGAGACGAGGGAGACCGCGCACTCGAGGACATTCTCGCGAATGATTCCGGTGGAAACGACGAGGAACGTCTGCTTGAACGTTTGGCAATCCGGCAGGCTATTGAACGGCTCCCGGAGCGTGAACGCAAGGTTATCGCCCTGCGCTATTACCGCGGGCTGACTCAGGACGCCGCGTCCAAAGTTCTCAATGTCTCGCAGGTTCAGGTCTCGCGGATAGAGCGCAAAGCAACCGAGCAGCTTCGGGAATTGCTCACGGTAAACGGCTGACAAAAAACAAGGGCAGGTTCCGAACCCGCCCTGTTATCCTTATAAATCGGCTATATCGTCATTACAGCGTATTAGTATCTTGACGTATTTTCCGCTTACCTGAGCGTCAAAAGCGGCTACGCTGTCGTCTATTGAATATACGGTATCGGTGAACGGTTCGAGCTTCATTCGCGGCAGCAGCTCCGCGGCACGCGGAAAGGCGTAGGGGGAAATGTACGTTCCGGTAATTGTCAGCTCATTCGCGTAGCAATATTGATAGAGATTGAGCGGCAGCTGATAGTCTTTCGGGAACATTGCGGAGTAACATAGCGTACCGCCCTTAGCGGTAATAGCGGGGAGCGCTTCGGCGGCACGCGGAACTCCCGAAACTTCGAGAATCGCGTCATAGCCTAAGCCGTGAGTAATTTTGAGCGCTTCCGCCTGTAAATCCTGCGCAGCGGGGTCAATGACAAAATCCGCGCCGAAGGACTTCGCAAGCTCCCGCCGTTCCGCAATAGGTTCCGAGAGCGTCAGGCAAGTCGCGCCCGACATTTTGAGCGCTTGGATTGCGAGCAAACCGATTGGTCCGCCGCCCGATACCAGAACGCGTTGACCGATTTTCGGGTTAATCTTATCCATAAAGCGAACTATCACCGAAACCGGCTCCATTAGACAGCCTTGCTTCAGCGTTACCGCGTCCGGAAGTTTGAACACTTGTGATTCGTGCCATACGAGATACTCCGAAAAGCCGGGACGGTTAGAGTCATTAGCGTGTTCGCAGAATTGCTCCTGACCGTTTCGGCAATAGTAACAGGTACCGCAGAAGCGCAGAAAGTTCCCGGCAACGCGGTCGCCGACTTTCAGTCCCTTTTTCGTTGCTTTTGAGCCTAAGCCGACTATAACCCCCGAAACTTCGTGACCTAAGCCGAAAGGCGGAACGTTGCCGAAGATTCCCTCAATATTATGCGGATCCGAACCGCAGATTGAGCAGTACGCTACCTTGATTTTAACGTCCTCATCGCCCATCGGGAATTCGGGAATGTCGAGAGTAGCGACTTGTCCGCGGGTTGACGGATTAGTGTCGCGGAGTGAACCGACCTTGATACAGTGTATGGATTTCATTGCGTATACCTCCGAGAAAAGACTTTTGTCATTAGTTGGGCGATTTTGACATCGCCGAAATGTTATTTCAGTTCGCCGCCGATTACTTTATTTCTGCCGCTTTCTTTCGCGGCATAGAGACAGTCGTCAGCGCGTGAGAGCAGTTCGGTGGGACTATCGCTGTGAACCGGAGAAATCGACGCGACGCCTATGCTGACGGTAGCAGTAGTTTGCTGTTTACCGTCTATTGTAGGGACTTGGAGCGCTTCGACGGCTTTGCGCACTTCCTCCGCGACTGCCAACGCGCCTTGCGGACCGGCTCCGGGGAGTAGGATGCCGAATTCTTCGCCCCCCAGCCGCGCAGCTAAATCAGTAGGACGCTTGACAACCGCGACAAATATGGCTGCGGCGGCTTTCAGTAATTCGTCGCCTTGCAGATGTCCGAACGCGTCGTTGTACTTCTTGAAATGGTCAATATCCAACATAAGAAAGGAGATAGGAGTCTTTTCGCGGACAGCTCGTCCCCACTCAGCCTCGAAACTATGGTCGAAGCTGCGTCTGTTGTGGATTCCCGTAAGCGGGTCAATCATTCCGAGCCGCTCATTCATCCGGAGCTGACTGACGATTTTCATATGCGTATTGACGCGAACCTTGACAATAACGTTCTTAAAGGGCTTAGTGATGTAGTCCACCGCGCCCAAAAGGAAACCGCGTTCTTCGTCCTCTTCGTTGTCCGCGCCGGTAATGAAGATTACGGGAATATTCATCGTTTCGGGATTACGTTTCAACTCGGTCAAAACCTCAAAACCGTCCATACCGGGCATTATAACGTCCAGCAGAATGAGGTCCGGTATCTGTTTTAAGGCGAGACTGAGCGCGGCTTCGCCGGAAGTCGCGGTCAGAAGTACGTAATCAGCCGAAAGAATCCTTGTAAGCATCATAATATTCAGCATTGAGTCGTCTACTATCAGAATGACGCTTTTACCGTTTTGTCCCACAGTGTTATCCTCCGAATTTAATATTACGCAGTTATATTATTTGCCCTGCGGAAGCCGCTTTATTTCGCTTGCTTCACCCAGCCGGAAGCGGTTGACTTGTTCTTCCATATTGACTGACATCGAAGCGAGTTCCTCACTCGCGGCGGAACTTTGCTCCGCCATTGCGCTTGTCTGCGAGACTACGTTCGAGATTTGCCCGACGTTTTCATTCATCTCGAGCATATCGCGCGCCATTGTTTCGGACTTTAACGCTAAGTCCTCCACAACCTCTTTAGAGGATTCGAGACTGGCGATAATCTCGGTAAAAACGCCGGAAGCTTCAGACGCGAGCTCCGCTCCGAAGCCCGCTTTCTTGACAGTTTCGGAGATAAGCAAACTCGTGGAATTAGCGGCTTCGGCGGATTTCCCCGCAAGGCTCCGGACTTCTTCGGCTACCACCGCGAAACCTTTGCCTTGCTGTCCGGCTCTCGCGGCTTCTACGGCGGCGTTAAGAGCGAGGATATTTGTCTGGAAAGCTATGTCGTCAATGACTTTGATAACGCCCGCGATTTTTTGACTTGCCTCTGAAATATCTTTTACCGCAACGAAAAGTTTATCCATCTTTTCTCGTCCGGTCTGCGCGTTTTGTTCTACGTTAAGTTCGCTCGTAACCGCTTCGCGCGCTTCCGCAGCCGCGGCTATCGCTTCTTCGGAGATTGAGTGAACGATTTGGGTAATTTGAGCGATAGAGGAAGCTTGCTCGGTAGCTCCTTCGGCAAGCGACGACGACAGGGACGAAATTTCGTTCGCGCCTGTCCCGAGTTCTTTCGCGCTGTGCTGAATTTCGGAGAATAGGTCGCGAAGTTTCTCAACTATCTGCGCCATAGCCTGACTCATTACGTCGTTTTCGCCCCTGGTTTTGAGAGTTACGTCGAGGTTGCCGTCAGCCAGTTCTTTGAGTACGCCGACTTGTTTTCGCGTATCGTCGGCGAGTTTCGTGAACGCAATGCCTAGGCGTCCGATTTCGTCCGGTCCGCTGTATTTCGTAAGGATATTGACGTCGCCCTCCGCCATAAGCTGCGCGGCTTTGGTGAGTTTCCCGACGGGTTTGCCAATCATCGTGGTAATACGTCTGAAAAGTATAAACGACAGCCCAATGCAGATAATAATTGCGGCGACGATTAGCATAAACACAAATTCCGCGCTGGATTCATCAACCTCGTGAACTCCGATGTCCGCGCCGACCACTCCGACTATCGCGCCGGAACTGTTTTTGACCGCCGCAAAGCCCGAGACCATAATGCCCCAATCGCCCGAGGTGTAGATGTCGGTTTCAGTAAGCTCACCTGTACGGAGGGTTTCGAACATTTCATCGGCGTAGGCGCTTTTATCATCCGTATCGCCTAGGTCCATATCGCTATCCACGGAAGTACCCTCGAGGTAATAGACAACTTCCGAGCCGTAAGATGAGTCAATAACATAGAGAAAGACTGTATCGGTATCGGCGCGGATTTTGTCCGCGGCGGCTTTCGCTCTGTACCATTCGTCGTTTTTTTCGCCGCTTTGCAGGAGTTCCTTAAAACTGTCGCCGTCGATAACGGCCGCGAGAGAGGCCGCGATATCCTCCGCGTTCTTACTTTTTGCCTCTACGATACTGCTGCGCTGAAGGTTGTAGCCGAAGATACCGATAGCCGCGACGGAGATGATTATCGCCCCGACAACCCAGATAACAAGCTTAATAGCTACGGACGATTTAATTTTGTCAAACATTAGAGACTAATCCTTCCGCTTACAAAAGCGTGCCGCTTTGAAACACTCTATACACTTCAAGGTTTACTCACAAAGTATACCATACTAAACAGCGTTTGTCAAGTCAAACAGCAAATATTGTCAAGTCCCGCCGCAGCTTCGCGGAAAACGAAAATAATACCCCGGGCGGGTATTAAGTTTTCGCAAAAACGTCCGATATAGAGAGTATGCGGAGGTCTGATTGTCAGATTTACGTAAATCAGCGCGATGTGCAACGCCTGACGAAGGGTTTGGTGAGCGTATGCGACCTATTGATAATACCCTTGCGGTAATTTCGGGCGTTCAGCGCGATGTCGGGAATATAACCCAACTCGGCGTAGTTGCCTCTGCGCAGCAGTCTCAGCAAACTAAGGAAGCCGCGCAGCTTCAGGAACATACAGTCGTGAAAACCGGCGAAACAGCGGGACAGCGTATCAACGCCGACGAGGACAAAGAAACGGAACAAAGCAAATCGAAGCAGCAGCGGAAAAAGCGAAGAGAAGCCGCTAACAGCGAACCCGCGGCGGTTTTCGGCGATTTGATTCTGACCGTTCCTCCCGACCCCGGCAATACTCCTCGCTTCGACTTTATGGCGTGACACCTGCTCAAAACGCAAAATCAACTATCGGGCGCGCTTAGCAACGCGGGACGATGTAAAGGATTGTTAGACTAATGGGTGCTATTTTACCGTATATGCTATTGGCGTTTTTCGTTTTTATCCTCGTTTGTATAGGATTGGTGCTTTGGCGTTATCTTTTTGCGGGATTAAAGGACGAGCGTCTTTTTATCGAACTGAAACAGGCGGAACTCGAAACGCTGCTCGGTATAGTCCGTAAGGAAGCCGACGACTTCTTCGATTTAGCCGCGGAGGACAAAGCCGAAATCATTGAGGAACGTAAAAAAATCGCTGCGTTAGTTGCCGGACTCGCGGTTCCGGGCGTTACGCTTCCAATTGCCCCGGAGGAAGTTCCCGCGCTCCCCGATTTTCAAACGGCAATAGATATAGCCGCGAAACGTCAGACCGAACCGGAGCCGGAACCCGAAAAAACTATCGAACCGGAAGTTATACTTGAAATCTCCGACGAAGCGCTCTCTCCCGCGGCTCAACTCCAATCGCGGAGGGAAAAAATATTCGAGTTGACCGCGGAGGGCTTCGACCGTATTGAAATTGCCCGAGACCTCGGAATTACGCTCAATGAAGTTGACCTCGAACTCACAATGAAGTAGCGTACCCGCGGTAAACTTAACAGAAAGGATTGGGACCTGTGTGAGAGCGTCGTCAGGACGCTGACACAACAGCCCAGAGCGGCGAAAAAAATGACGCGTGGTTTTTATATTGCCGGAACCGGTATGATGCTCCAGCGCAGACGTATGGAGTCTATAACGAACAATATCGTCAATGCCGATACAGTCGGTTTTAAGCGCGATAACCTCGTTTCGCACAGATTTGACCAGGTTATGATTGAACGCCGTAACGACTATGTTGACCGCACGCAGTACAGCCGCGATATCGAAGTCGGCGAACTCACTTTCGGCACCCGCGTTGACCGCGTATACACCGATTTCTCAATGGGAAACGTTGAGGAAACCGGAAAGACTACCGATTTACTGGCTGTCGGCGACGGCTACTTTATTGTCGAAACGGGCGACGGCGACCGCTATACGAAAGCCGGAGCGTTTACTATCAACTCTCTAGGTTATCTCACGGACGGCGTAGGACACTACGTCCTTGGGACAGAGGGACGGATTTTCGTCGGTTCCGACCAGTTTCAGGTTACGGAACCGGGAGAAATATACGTGGGCGGGGAACCCGTCAACCGTCTGCGGATGGCTGTATTCAGCGATGACGCGGATCCGCGCAAACAGGGCGACAACCTATTCTATCTTAACGCCGGAACCGCCGACGAAGACAATACGCTGACTACCACTATCAAGCAGGGCTTCTATGAAAACTCCAACGTGGACGTAGGACGCGAAATGGTCGATATGATGACGGTTTACAGAGCGTACGAAACTAACCAGAAAATGGTGCAGACGGTAGACCAAATGAACCAGAAAGCCGCCAGCCAAATCGGACGCTTAGGCGGTTAACGCAAGAGCTGTTGAGAAGAACATTAAATCTTTTGAGGTAACACACTATGTATGAGCAGATATCTATTGCGGCTACCGGACTATATATGCAGCAGCGGCGGCTGGACGTTATAGCCGACAATATCGCGAATGTCAATACCGTTGGCTTTAAGTCGGGACGTCTGGACTTCCGCGACGCTATGTATACAGCGGGTTATATCCCGGGACCGCCGTATAGCCCGGAGGAAAACCAGCAGAAAGGTCACGGAGTGCTGACCTCGCAGATTACGAAAGATATGTCCGGCGGTTCGATTCAGGACACGGGCAACCAACTTGACTTTGTGCTTAAAGGCGAGGCGTTTTTCAGCGTTCTCGACTCTAACAATAACGTTCGTTACACCAAAGCCGGCGACTTCTACTCCGTCGTCTGCACTATGGCGCGGGAACCGGGAGGCTTGGAGCTGTTTACCTCGCAGGGACATCACGTTCTCAACGATGAGGGCGATATCATCGAGATTCCTACGAATACCACTACGTTTGAAACTACGGCTGACGGACACATTACCTTTTACAACGGTCAGGAGCAGGTCGGCGAAGCGCAGCTCGGGATTTACACTTTTCAGAACCAATACGGACTAAGCTACGAGGGAGACAGCGAGTTCGCGGTTACGGAAGCAAGCGGAGAAGCCCGCGAAGCTCAAGCCGACGAATTCACGCTTATTCAGGGCGCGCTCGAAATGTCCACGGTTAGTCTCGCGCAGGAAATGCAGCTTATGATTCGTTCGCAGCGGGCTTTCAGTCTTGCCGCGAGAGCCTTGAAAACCGGCGACGATATGGAGCAGCTTGCTAATGGTATGAAAACCGCTTAAAGCGGCAGCTTTCGGATAAGGATTTATTAGTTTGCGTAGGGCAGGAGCGCGTTAAGTGTGCGAATACTCTATCCGAAACGGCAAAAATATAGCCGAACGGCTATACAAAACGGGGGATTGGATGTATGAATTTTGTAGTATGTAAGCAATGCGGCAAGATATTCGAAGGTCTGCCGGACAGTCTTTGCCCGCGCTGTATGATGGATATCGACGACGGATTCCGGGCTGTTTATCACTTCCTTAACTCCGGACGTCTCCGCGACGCCAATGGTAAAGACATCAAAAAAGCCGAATCAATGAAGGAGCTTTGCGAAAAAACGAAAGTACCGGAGTGGATTGTCGTCAAGCTTCTGCGCGAGGAAAAACTAAACATCAAGTACGCCTTAGAGGGCGGCTTGGAGTGTGAAGTCTGTCATAAACCTATTGCAATGGGAGAGATGTGCGATACGTGTAAAGATAATCTCTCCAACCAATTCTATACCGGTTTGCAAGACCGCAAGCTAAGATAGCGCGATGTTGTGACGATATAAAACGCCGCGGCGGGTTGAGTACCCCGCTGCGGCGTTTGCCTTATGATTGATATGCCGCTGCCGCAGGCAATACGCGTCAGGTAGCGGGATTATAGCTTGCGCTTGAGTCAATGACAATAGTGTTCTTAGCGCCGTCCCAGGTTACGTCGAAGTCTATCGCTTCTCCGAGGTCGCGCAATTTGAAATAGTTGAAGCCGCCAATCGTGTACGCGGTGAGCTTGACCTCTTTGCCGTCGAGGTAGATTTTGGAGGTGTTAAGCGCGGGAGTTTGCTTGCCCTCGGCTTTGCCTTTCAGCTCGGAACCGTCCGAAGTATACTTTTTGCCGCTGGTGAGCGAGATTGCGTTATTGGTGCCGTCCCAGCCCACTTCGAATTGCTTCTTGGTGCCGCTAAGTACGAAAGCAAGGTCGCGCAGCTTGAAGTAGTTGTTCTCATTGATAGTATACGCGTCAAAAGCTACGTCCTTGCCGTTGACAAGAACGCTCGAAGCGTTAGGGGTTCCGACGAGCGAGTTGTCAGAACCGTCACCGACTATGAGGAAAATGTAGTCGTCATCATGATTATACTCGTTGATGTCAAATATGTACGCGCCTGTTCCGAGCGTTAGTTTCGCGCCTGTGGAATATTCCCAGAATGTTTGTCCCTCAAAATCTCCGTGGTCTACATAAGACGTCAGCTTGCCGTCATCCGGTTCTATTGGTTTTATGTCTTTGTAGCCACCGGGAGCAATTATTGCGCCGTTCTCATATTTTACTTTGCGAATCGTTACTTCGCTTTTCGCTGCGATCGAATCCTTGAGTCCGTCCGGACGAAATCTGGAGAGTTCGAGAACAGCAGTTGCCGGGCTTTTCGTGTAGTAGACATTGCCCGGATTTTTCGTGTCTGTGTCTTTTATGACAGTTCTCGTAAATCCTCCGTTGCCATCATACGTTACACTCTCAATATGTCCCGTGGCTGTAACGTCCGATATTTTCCATATTTCCAGTAGCGTTCTGGCACCGTAAACTGTTGTAGCATTGGTGCCAATAGCCAGAGCCGGAACAGCGAGGCTCACGCAGAGCAGCAGAATGAGGGTAAGGCACAAGAGTTTTCTTCGCATTGGTTGGTTCCTCCTAATAATGTGTTGTGTACTATCATAAAGTGTACCTTTTGATAGTTGCCGAAATTTGTAGGAAGTCACCTCAAGCTAGGCAAAAAAGTCTTGACAAGTGTCAAAATATAGCGTATAATGTATATAAATTTGCTAAATCTGTAAGATTTAGCGCAAACTAACCCAACTATCAAAAGGTACACCTTTTGATAGTTTATTTTTTTATTAACGATTTGTTACAAACCTGTTGACAAATGGTTAACTTTGTGTTATAGTTACGCGTATTAGGAGCGGTTTTTTAATCGTTTACTAATACATACTTCGCATATCAATCAACTATCGGAGGTAAACAAAATGAAACGCATTCTCGCTCTTTCCCTCGCGCTCCTGCTCACTTTCGCGGCTTTCGCGGGCTGTTCGGGAGCTTCTGACAACTCCGCGGGGACTCCCGCAAGCGGCGGTACGGCTGCCGCAGGCGATTCCGGCAATGCCGCTTCCGGCGATAAAATTATTAAACTCGGCGTCTTTGAGTCTCTTTCGGGAGACAACGGAGCAGGAGGAAAGCAGGAAACCCTTGGCTGGGTGTACGCTAACTCCGTTCAGCCGACTATCGTAATCGGCGGAGAAACCTACACAATCGTACTCGAAACTGTGGACAACGAATCCTCAACGGATAAGGCTCCTTCGGCGGCGCAGTCGCTTGTATCACGCGGAGTGAGCGCGGTACTCGGCTCCTACGGTTCGGCGGTCTGTATAGCTTCGTCGGCTGTTTTCGACCAGGCGGGACTCCCGATGCTTACGGTTTCCGCTACTAACCCGCAGGTTACGGCTGATAACGACAACGTGTTCCGGCTGTGCTTCCTAGACCCGTTCCAGGGGACGGTTCTGGCGGATTACGCGTATAACACGCTGGGCGCTACTAACGCCTACGTACTTTCGAAGCAGGGCGATGATTACAGCGCGGGACTTGCCAACTACTTCGTGAAACACTTCGAGGAACTCGGCGGCAAAGTAACCGACGAACAGTTCCCGCAGGGCAATACGGACTTCTCGAGCTACGTGGCTAACGCGAAAGCCGCCGGAGCGCAGGTGTTCTTCAGCCCCGTAAGTACCGAAGCCGCGTCGAACATTATCGACCAGGCTAACGCTCAGGCGCTCGGAATCCCCATTCTCGCGGGCGACACTTGGGACAGTAACGTCATTACGCAAGCCGGCAAAGGCAAGGACATCGAAGTTACTATCGATACGTTCTATCAGGAGAGCGGAACCCCCTTCGACGTAGCGTTCAAAGAGTGGATTTCCGCCGACCCGCAGCGTTTAGCCGATAATAACGGCGACGACACTCTCGCGGCGTTCTCGGTTATGGCGTATGACGGATACTTCACAATGCTCGAAGCTATCAAAGCGGCTGACAGCACCGATTCCGCGGCTATTCAGGCTGCGCTCTCCGGAGTTAAGTACGACGGACAAACGGGAGCAATCGCGTTTGACGATACCGGCGACGCTCTCCGTAACAGCGCGTATATCAAAAAGGTAAACACGACAGACGGAACGTGGGAATTCTTAGAGGTAGCAACAGTAGGCTGAAACCTCAAAATTAAGCCTTAGCTAACGAAAAGTCCAACGAGGGGCGGTCGCTTGACCGTTCCTCGTTTTTTTGCAGTTGACAACGGACGTATTTTGTGGTATTATAGGAGTCAAGTGTTAATTTTACAGAGTTTAAGGAGTAACGACAGCCAATGGATTATTTGCCATACCTGTTAGCCGGGGTGTCGGTCGGCGGACAATACGCGCTTATTGCCATAGGCTACACTATGGTTTACGGGATTCTGCGGCTCATAAATTTTGCCCACGGCGACATCTTTATGGCGGCGGGGCTGATAATGATTTACCTTTGTACCGCGCTTCCGCTGGCGGTTTCGATTCCGCTCGTGCTGTTGATTACGGTCGCGATAGGCTTCGTTATAGAGCGCGCGGCGTATATGCCGCTTCGCGAGGCTCCGCGTATGAGCGTAATGATTAGCGCTATCGGCGTTAGCTACCTTATCCAGAACCTCGCGCTGTACTTGACGGGAGGTTTGGCTAAGCCGTATATCTCAATACCGTGGATTAGCGACACGATTACGATTCTCGGCGCGACGACGCGGCGCGTAACCGTCATCACGCCGATTCTCACGATTTTGCTTATGATAGCGTTAATACTGCTGATTAAGAAAACGAAAATCGGTATGGCAATGCGGGCGGTTTCGCGAGATTTTGACACCAGCAGACTTATGGGCATACGCGTCAATAACGTAATAAGCGTTACGTTTATTATCGGCTCGCTGCTTGCCGCTATCGGCTCCGTTTTGTACTTCACTAACTATACGGCGGTTGTACCGACCTCCGGGCAAATGCCGGGGCTGAAAGCTTTCGTAGCTGCGGTATTCGGAGGTATCGGCTCTATTCCCGGAGCCGTTCTCGGAGCGTTCCTGATAGGTATCTGCGAAAACCTTATCAAGAGCGGCGGCGGAGCTTGGACCAATTTCAGCGACGCCTTTACGTTCGTACTGCTTATCGCCGTGCTGCTCGTAAGACCTACGGGACTCTTCGCGGAAAAGAAAATCGACAAAGTTTAATTTCAGATAACAGGTAGCAATTAGCAAATATCAGAGACGATGAATTGGACGAGGGTTAGAGAGTAATGAACAACATAAAACACCGCAGAAACAAGAAAATCTTGACGGCTGTTAACGTCGCGCTGCTGCTTGCGATTTACGTTGCGGTATTTGTCGCGGAGCAGGTTCTGCCGCAGACGAGTATGCTTTTTGTCGTATTGAAAAAAGGCTCTATCTATGCGTTGATAGCAGTTTCTATGAACCTGCTGAACGGTTTTACGGGTTTGTTCAGTCTCGGGCAGGCGGGCTTTATGCTTATCGGAGCTTACGTCTACGGGATTTTTACTATCCCCGAGGAGTTCCGGCAAAGCGTGTACCAATATTTTGACGGCGGAGTGATACACTTCACGGTGCCTGTTGTTATCGCGCTGGTAATGGCGGGAGCCGCGGCTGCAATTTTCGCCGCGCTGATAGGACTGCCGGTTCTCAGGCTCAAAAGCGACTACCTCGCTATCGCAACGCTTGGATTTGCGGAGATACTGCGGGCGTTGTTCCAGTGGAAGATTATCGGTCCCGTAACTAACGGCTCGAACCTTTTGCGCAAGTTTCCGAATTTCAACGATTTCAACATAAAAGGCGCGGACGGCAAAGTCGCGGTCTACCTGTCAACGCTGATACCGTTTATAGTCGCGGGAATCTGTATACTGCTGATTGTCCTGCTGATACGTTCGAGCTACGGACGAGCGTTCAGGGCAATCAGAGACGATGAGATAGCCGCCGAAGCAATGGGCGTAAACCTTTTCAAGCATAAGCAGCTTGCGTTCGTGATAAGCTCGTTTTTTGCGGGGGTCGGCGGAGCGCTCCTCGCGATGTACCAAATGGCTATACAGGCTAACGCGTTCACGAGCGCGATGACCTACGAGATATTGCTTATAGTCGTAATAGGCGGCTTAGGTTCAGTTACGGGGAGCTGTCTCGGGTCGTTCCTGTTTATCGCTGCGTCCGAATGGTGGCTGCGAGGACTGGACGGCGGAACTTTCCTCGGAATTAACGCGCCCGGAATTTTCCGCGCGGGCTTCCGCAAGGTTGTATTCGCGGTGATTATTATGCTCGTGGTATTGTTCTACCGTAAGGGAATAATGGGCGACAGCGAATTCTCCGCAAAACGAATCGCGGAGCGCTTCCGCAGAATCTTTATGAAGCGTAAATCGAAAATCGAAGTCGTAGAGAACGAGTAACCGCAATTGCGCGGACATTGAGTTTCGAAAAAGCAAAACAGTAGGAGACGCATAATGGCAACTGACAAAAATACGGTTCTGGCTATTGACAATCTTACGATGAAGTTCGGCGGAGTTACAGCCATCGACGATTTGTCGCTTCACGTCAACCGGGGTGAGATAGTCGCGCTCATAGGTCCTAACGGAGCCGGTAAGACTACCGCGTTTAACGTTATCACCGGAGTGTACGAAGCTACCTCCGGAGGCGTAAGCTTCGGCGGTTCTCCGATTCCGAAGGGTATCACTCCCGATAAGATTACAAAGCTCGGAATTGCGCGGACCTTTCAGAATATCCGTATCTTCGGCTCAATGACGGTTCTCGAGAATATACTTGTGGCGAAGCATATGCGTACTAAGCAGAACGTCCTCACGGCTACGTTCCGTCTAAGCCGCAATGAGGAGAAGCGCGTACGCAGAGAAGCCGAAGAACTGCTCGACGACCAAGGGCTGCTCCAAATGAAAGACGAAATAGCGTCCTCGCTGCCCTACGGCTTACAGCGTCATTTGGAGATTGCGCGGGCGCTTGCTACGGATCCGCAGCTGATACTTCTCGACGAGCCTGCGGCAGGTATGAACCCGCAGGAAACTCAAGAGCTTGCGGCATTTGTCAAGCGTATTCGCGAAAAGCACGGCTTGACCGTGTTCATTATAGAACACCATATGGACCTCGTAATGCAAATCTCCGACAGAATCTACGTTCTGGATTTCGGCAAGCTCATTGCGAGCGGTACTCCGAAGCAAATCCAAACGAATAAGCGTGTTATTGACGCTTATCTTGGTTCGGTTGAGGAAGATGAACCGGCTGACATAAAACCGTCCGCGCTGAACGCGAAAAAGGAGGGCGCCGTCAATGCTGAAAGTTGAAAACCTGCAGGTAAACTACGGAGGTATAGAAGCGCTCAAAGGTATTTCGTTCGAGGTGCCTACGGGAAAAATCGTTACGCTAATCGGAGCCAACGGAGCCGGAAAGACTACGACTCTTCGGGCGATTGCGGGGCTTATTAAGCCCAAAGCCGGCGCGATACATTTTGAGGAAGCCAATATCAGCGGTACTCACGATGCCGCCGCTATCGTAGGGCGAGGAATAACGCTCGTACCGGAGGGACGCAGGATTTTCCCGGATATGACAGTTCTCGAAAACCTTAAAATCGGCGCGTATCTCCGTAAAGATAAGCTCGTCCGCGACATTGAGCGCGTATACAGCTTGTTTCCGCGTTTGGAGGAGCGTTCGTGGCAGCTCGGAGGGACGCTCTCAGGCGGTGAACAGCAAATGCTTGCCGTAGGACGCGCTCTTATGGCAAATCCGAAGCTGCTTATGATGGACGAACCGTCCTTAGGGCTTGCTCCCCTGATAGTCCGCGGGATATTCGACATTATCCGTGAAATAAACAAGCAGGGCGTGACCGTCCTGCTGATAGAGCAAAACGCAAATATGGCGCTCAAAACCGCCGACTTCGCCTATGTAATGGAAACCGGACGTATCACTCGAAGCGGTACAGGCAACGAGCTGCTGAACGACCCGACAATCAAAGAAGCCTACTTAGGAACAATGAACGAAGATGATTAGCAGTGGTCAGTAGGCGCAGTGGTCAGTGGTCAGTAGGCGCAGTGGTTAGTGGTTAGTGCGTAGGGGCGGGGGTTCCTAGTTGCGCCCGGACTGTAAGGACGGTGCTATGTTCAAAAAAATCTCGCTGGCTTTGCTCGTTCTGTACCTCATCGGCGTATACAGCGTGCCGATTGCGGCGTACAGCTTCTTTATAGCGGCGTCAAACGGCGCGCAAATAGAAGATTTAGAGACCAAAGCCGCCTTGGCGCTGCCGTTTGCTTTAATGGCTGTAACCTGTGTAATAATTTTCGCAAATGTGCTTATCGCGGTCATCGGCGCGGTAAAGCGCGAGGGAGCTTCGTTCAGGCGCGTTCTGCTGTTTAAGCTGCTCACGCTTCCGTTCTTTGCCGTGAACTTCGCTGTATGGCTTCTAGGCTCTATGGTTTTCCACATCGCGCTGTTCATATGGCCGCTGATACCTGTAATTATCGCGTATACGTATATGGTTATGCTCGGCACCTCCGTACATAATATCGCAAAACTCGCGAGATTGCGTAAGGATAAGCGCATCACAACAAAACAGTGCGTCAAGCACACAATTTTCCAGTTGATATTCGTGCTAGACGTCATTGACGCCATAGTCT
>JAISLB010000150.1 GCA_031260685.1 Oscillospiraceae bacterium
CACAACTACGCTCTCCAAAACATCAGGAGAAGTCACAATCGCGGGTCTTGACGTCGGCAAAAACGCGCGAAAAGTCCGCAGTCTGATTCACACGCCGGAGGTGCTGTTCCTCGACGAACCGACGCAGGGGCTTGACGCGGTGTCGCGCCGTATGCTTTGGGACTATATCAACACCGTACGCAAAACCTATGGCACAACAATTTTCCTCACAACGCACTACATTGACGAAGCGGAAAACGTTGATAAAGTTTGCCTGATAAATCACGGGAAGATTGCCTTTAACGGTTCGCCTGACGAAATGAAACGGCAAATCGCGTTCGACCCTACGCCAAAAGTCTGCCTGCCCTCGCTTGAGGACGCTTATGTCGAATTTTTACAACTCGATAAGGAGGTTGCTTAACAATGAACAATTTACAACTATCAATGAACAATTACGCGGGGGTTCGCCCCGCAAAAATGCATAAATCTTCGCGATTATTCCGTGAAATTTCAACAATCTGGGCAATAATCTGCCGCGAGATTTCCGTCGCGTTCAAATCGCCGTCAACGCTTGCAATGTCGCTCATAATGCCGATTGTGATGATGGGAATGGTTGGAGGAAATTTAACTCAAAATATGGCGGGCGGACTTGGATTCAATTTCGGATTATTTATGTTAATCGGAATGATGGTGAATATGCTGTTTATGGCTACTTCGCAGGGAGTTGCAACGCTCGTAGACGACCACGAAGACAATTTTTCAGAAGAAATGCTAATCGCGCCGGTTTCGAGATATTCAATTGTAATCGGAAAAATTCTCGGCTCGACGTTTAGCGCAGTCGTAACAATGCTCGGAACATTGATAGTCGGAGCGTTTATGGGAATTACGCTGACAGTCGGACAATTTCTCGCAATTCTTGCGCTGTCACCGCTGATTTGCCTGTCGGCTGGCGCGCTGGCGATGTTATTTATCGGGCTTATCAAGAACCGCAAAGCGGCAAATATCGCCGTAATGCTAATTACAATGCCGCAAATGTTTCTCTCTGGAGCGATAATTCCGATCAGCAATTCAAGCGGAATTTTAATGTGGATTTCGCGCATACTTCCGATGACATATTCACTCGATTTGACGCGCTCGGCGGTATACGCGGGTACGCCGGAATACGCAAATGTCGTGATGTTCAGCCCTGCGGTAAGCATAACCGCGACTATCGCGATAACCGTAATTTGCCTAACAGTCGGTACATTTTTCTACGCGAGAAGCGAAAAGAACAGATAGAAAAAAAGCTCAAAAGGACGCTTCTCCCGGCGGGTGGAAGCCTAAAAGCACAGCGGCATCGGCAGGGACAACAACGGGAACCGCGCTGTACGGTTCCCGTTGTTATTTGTTTGCGACAGATTTATTGCTGCTTAGGATTCGCCGTTTGCTATCGGCTCGTTTGTACCGAGCCAGTCGAGGTCGTACTTCGGAGTGTAGGGAGTCCCGTCCCATTCGTAGAAGTGGATTTCGGTCGGACCGTCTCCCGCGTTTCTAGTTGCCGCTACTACCGTTTTGCCCTCTAGCTCGAGAGTATGCGGGCTTGCGGAGAATTCAGATTTCGGAATCCCCAGCTCCTCGCGGATTTTTTCCTGCGGGAAAGGCGTAATCTCCCCCGTAGCGATATTGAGCGTGCCTAGTATCTCCTCGGTTTCGTCAGAGTTCCAGACATAGACGGTATTCGCTTCGGCGTCCCAGCCTGTTACGAGATGATATCTCGGCTCAACCAGTACGTTGCCGTCTTTGTCCATAAGACCCATAGCGCTCGGATATTCATATAAGCCGTTGAAGTAGTTGCCGTATATGATAAACCCGTTTTCGCAGCGTATTATTCCGTTAAATTTGCCCGGAGTGAAAATGATGTTCTTGTCTTTGTCAATCAGTCCGAAGTAAAACGTGAAATATTCATAGCCCTCTTTCGCGCCGGGATTTTCCTGGTGCATTGCCCGGAATATCGCGTACTCGTCCCTCGCCAAGTAGTCCTCGGGGTGTTTGTCCTGATAACGGACGGTGTATTCTTCAAGCGCTGCCACTCCCGTAAGCTCGGGGAGCGGTTCCAGTTTGCTGATTGCCGTTACGGGGTACTCCGCGGGGTATTGAGCCGTAATCTCCCAATCGCTCTCGTTGTCGGCGCGTTCCAGTACAAAGTCGTAAGCTTCGTAGGTGTTGGCACCCGGCGCTGTTCTGTACGCCGCAAAGACGTAAGCTGCGTTCTCACCGCTCGGGAGCGTAACATTCTTTTCGCCGAGGAGCGAGAAGCTCCGAACCTGTGCCATATATGCTATTTCCTTGCCGGCAAGGCTTGCTTCGACGGCTTTGACCGCTCCGCCTGTAAGAATTGATTTGGAAATCTCGTAATCCGCGAGTACATCGCCGGAACTTGCGGGAGTTACGGGAGTTGCGGCAGCGGCGGGACTTGCGACCGCAGTAGCCGCACTGCCGGGAATAAGCGGCGGAGCGCTCTCGTTGCTCACCGCTCCCAGCGCGCAGGCTGCCGCCGCAACAGCGATAACCAGAATTGCCGAGAGTATTACCGCGAGCTTTGTATAGCGTTTGTTTTTCATTATTGCGCCTAACCTTTCTTTCAGTTGCCGTTTTTCTTCGCACATAGTTGCGGATAGCACAGCTCTCGGAGCTTTGAAGTCCGCGGCTACGTATAACAGAGTTTCGCCGTAAGTGCGTTTGCCGCGGTCGTCGAGACTGCGTATAACCGCCTCATCGCAGGAGAGTTCAGCTGCGCGGTCAATTTCGCGGCGTACGAGCCATACGACCGGATTGAACCAATGCAGTGAACAGACAAGAACCATTAGCCACTTGATGAGTACGTCCTTACGGCGGAGATGCGTCAATTCGTGGAGCAAAACGCTCCGAAGCTGTTCCTCCGTATATTCTTTGTCGGGGAGGATAATCACCGGACGGAATACGCCAATCAGCATAGGCGTTCCGGCAAGAGGATTGCGGAATAAGCCGGGAATCCTCCGCTCACCGCTAAGCTCCGCGAGTGCCGCCTGTTCGTAACTGCTTGCGGCGGTATTGCGGGTTTTGAGCTTTCCCTTGAAGCGAAAATAGTTAAACAGGAAGTTTATCACTTGTATGAGAATACCGTATAACGGCACCTGTAAAACCAGCCAGTTGAGGAAAAACTTTATGTTGTTGGTTTTCTGCTGAACGTTGATTATCTGCGAAATCTCTTCGTATTCAAACTGCTTAAATTCTTCCGCCGTGTCCGGAATCGTTAGTCCCGTTTCCGTAAGCAGCTGACGATGTTCGTATTCGTAGCCCGAGATGAGGTTATCTTGCAGCACTCCGCTTATTGTCGGCAAATCCGAATGTACCGGGAGCGTGACAATCGCCGGAACAGGCACGAGCAGCGCGGCAATCACAAGCAGCCAGCGGTAATACAGCAAGGCTTTCGGCAAGCGATTGCGCAGAAGCGGTTTCAGCAGGAAAAATACCGCCGCTATGACGCTTCCCGTCAGTGACATTATCACGAGGGTTCGGGTTAGTTCGCTCAGTTGCTCCCACCAGTTCATTTCGTTTCGCCTCCTGTCGTGAAGAAACTGCGAAGCTCGTCAATGTCGCTGTCGGAGAGATGACCATTGCGCACCATAGCTATCGCGAGCCGCTTGCCGCTGCCGAATTTTTCGAGGACTGCGCGCTCCTCTGCAAGCAGGTACTCGTCCTCCGTGACGAGTGCTTCGTACTCCGCCGGACCGTACTTGTCAAGCGGTGCTATAACGCCTTTGTCACGCAGTCTGAGCACAAGAGTCTGCACAGTGGACTTGTTCCATAGCTTGCTGCGCGTAAGTTCGTCACGCAGCTCCGCAAGTGTGAGCGCACGCTCCTCGCGCCAAAGGATTTGCATAATCTCAAGCTCCGCGCCTGTGATGTTCTTATTCATATTGAGAGTTCTCCCTAAGTAGATGTTTTACAGCTGTGGTTATATATTACACCTGTAATGCGCGTTTGTCAAGCCCTTTTTTGCAAATTGTGAAAGTTTTTTTCACCGCAACCGTTAGAAAGCGCACACAACGCAATAGAGCGGACGCAGCTTACGTCCGCTCTATTGCGTCTATTTATTCGGGGGGCGTTGTCAGTCGGCTCCGTTAGATACTTTTGATTCCCAGTCTATCGCGGATAGGTAGAAGTCGCTCACGTCGTCGAGCGTTAGTTTGTAGTCGTCAGCAATATCATCGGCTTTGTCGAAATCGCCTATGGTGTAGGCAATAGTCATTTCCAGTAATTCGCCGGTAACTCCGCTTCTTTCCAAGAGCGGTATTGAGATTGCCTCCGCGAGGTTAGCGCGTTCTATAACCTCCGACATCTCGATGCCCATTACCGCGTCCATAAGTGACATCATACCGACCATAAAGCTATCGTCGTGATTGAGCTTAAGCTTTTTCGCCGTGAGTTCCATCATATGCGCTCTTATAAGCGACATCTTGATAAGTTCCGGGTCGCCGTTGCCCTGTGCCTGTGCCATCATCGTCAGCATAGACCACTTGCGCAGTTCCTTGAAGCCTAAGAGCCCAACGGCTTGCTTAACGTTACTGATTTTATGGCTTAAACCGTAATACGCGGAGTTAATAACGCGGAGCAGCTTGTACGTGAGCGCAGCGTCCTGCTGGATAATATCCGCGAGGGTGTCGAAAGTCGCCTCCTCTGACATAGTGACGTTCATAAGCCGCAGACAGTTTGCTTTGTTAGGCTCAATCTCGGTATTCTTGTTCGCCATTATCACGGGGCGGCTGAAGTAGTAGCCCTGAAACAGCTCGAAGCCTTCGCTAAGCGCAAAATTGAAGTCATCTTTGGTTTCAATCTTCTCGGCTAAGAGCGTTAAAGCCTTGAAGTCGCTCAAAGAATTGACGAAAGTGTGTATATCCTCACGGCTTGTCAGCATAAAATCTACCTTGACAATATCCGCAACGTTGAGTAACCCTCTGTATTCATCTTCAAGAATGAAGTCGTCGAGGGCAATCTTATAACCGAGTGAGCGCAGATTTACGCAAGCCGTCACGACTTCTTTAGTCGGGAGAATCGTTTCCAGAACCTCAATAACGAGCATCTCTTTTGGCAAAAGCGTAGCCAAGCCGCTTGTCAGCAGTTCCTCCGTGAAATTGACAAAGGCCTTTTTACCGTCAGTAACGTTAGTGATACCAAGCTCGAGGAAGCTCGTGATAATCGTATTCGACGAGGCTTTGTCGCCGTCGAAGGATTCGTCAAACGCTACCGCGGTGGTATCAGCCCTGTACAGCAGCTCATAACCATAGGTCTCTCCGTTAGCCAGTTTGATAGGTTGCCTTGCGATACAATTCGCCATTGAACCATATTCCTTATCGTAATTATCTTTCAAAAGACCGAGAAGCTTATCCGAAAAAACGGCAGTTAGCGTCTTTGCCTATTTCACTGATATGTGCTATTTGATAGCCGTTTACAGTACTTGCTTATTTGTGTAACTATTATACACCACTTTCACGTTTCTGTCAAGATACATATTTTGCTATTACTCAACATACAAATTTTACCATTAACTTCGCGGTAACGCAGCTAACCCAATCTGCCGGGCGCAATCCGGCAGATTGGGTTAGCAAGATATAGATTTAGTATGTTTTGCAAAAAACTCGTTCCGTACTATGCCATAGCGCTTCCGGATTAAGCCGGCGAAGGTTTGCGGCTACTATTTCAGACGTAATTGCCGATTGCTTGAAATTAAGCGGTCGGAGTCTTTCAGCTTGAACTGCGCGACCAAACCGTCCAGTACGGTCGATTGGCTCGAAAGTTCTTCAGCAGTTGCGGCGGATTCCTGCGAAGTTGCGGAGTTTTG
>JAISLB010000183.1 GCA_031260685.1 Oscillospiraceae bacterium
CGCGGTAAGAGTGAGCGAAGTCGCGCCGGCTTTGGACGCGGAAAGGGTTACGTAGGCTACTCCGTTTGCGTCGAATCCGCCGATTTCAGTGACGTGCAGCAAATCCTCACGCGCGGAGGTTACGGAGAGGTCAACGGTCTCGAAGCCTTGGTCCATATCGAGTTTCAGCGCAACTTTCGTTTCTTTGCCCGATTCTAGTAGTTTCGGAAGTTCGAGGGACGCGCTTCGGAGAACCGCCGAGCAGACGTAATCCGCGCTGTAAGGACTGTTCGCAACTCCCGCGTAGCAAAGCGCGCTTCCCGCGACATTCAGCTTATAGCTTTGTCCGTAGTTTGCTTTCGTATCAAAGGTCAGACGGAATACGTTAGCGTAGGTTTTACCGTCCCCGAGACCGGACGCTTCGGGATTTACCGCGCTCACCGTGCCGTTTAGCCCCGCAGCCGAGATTAACCCGCCGATTGCGGCTGTATCGAGATACTTGTCAAACGTAACCTCCGCGTAATCGGTGTTCAAAGTTGCGTAGGTTACAAGCGCGGAGCGGCTGCTCGAAAGCGCTTGATTGACGTCAACGCGGGGCGGCGGAACCTCCATCCACGGGCTTTCAGCGTGTTCATAGCCGTCAAGGTCATAGCTGACGCGCCAAAATCCCCGCGGCACAAACCACTCGTAGGCACCGTCGGCGCCGGTAATCTGCGGGTTGAGAGCGCCATATTCCGCTGCGTTCCAAAGCACCGCCGAACCGTCCTCCGCCCGATAGTAGACGCGGGCGGTAACTCCGGCAAGCCGGTTAGACACAACAGCCTCGTAAACAAAACCCGAAGGGTCAGGACGAGGATCAGGACCACCGCCGGGACTGCGACCCGGAGGGTCATCTTCTTCGTCAGGCTCACAACTATCGCACGAACTAAGTTGGTCAACACCTTTCCTAACGGCTGTGAGAAAAGTTTCTTTTGCTGCCTCTGATTCGTAGACTACCCTACTTCTAGCATTTTCATACGTCGTTTCTAAATCATCAATTATTGAGTCTATTGCTTCTTGTATTGCTTCATCAATGAGTCCTTTAAGTTCCTCAGCATATTTATCTAACTCCTCTTTATCATCCTCAGAAACACCACTTGATATCTTCTCAACAAGTGCGTCAACCTTTTTTTCTACCCATTTGTTAATCTTTTCTTTCGCGTAGTTAGCAATTTCTGTATATGCAAATGCTGCATTTAGATCTTTTTGCGCCGCATCTATAAATTCCATTAAATCATTCAGCTTTTGAATATAGGTAGAATAAGATTGCATTACTGTATTGATTATCTGCATACAACCACCGGCAGGACAATCGTCACACTGCCCCGAACAGTTCATGTGGACTGCGTTAATTATAAGATTTGCTGTTCCTATATCATCACTCAACATATTTTTGTAAACGTATAGTGTATGTTTGTACAAAAAAAGTTCATATTCTTTCGCCCACATTTTTGCTGCTTGTCCCGGAATTGTATCATATAGTTTATCTGTAGCCTCTTGTACCTTTTCTCTTGCTGCTTCTTCAAATATATTGCCAATTTCGTCTCCCAATGTATTAAGTAATTCTATTTCTATCTCATTTCCATAGTCAACTAATTGAATGACTTTTGAATTTTCAGCTGTATAATTTGTGTAAGTATTAAGAGGTTTTTCTGCACCTGCGTCATAATTCTCCCAGCTATTTTTTTCAAGTTCGTTAAAATAATAATCAAATGCGTCTGCGTCCTCTTTCATAGTCCACTCCACCAAAAAATCGCCAGGCATATAGTTCGGGTCGTCGGAGAATTGCCCGGAGGCTATCCATATCCCGCGCTCCTCGTCGTAGAAGCCCTCGAGCTGTTGGTACGAATTATCCTCGGTGCTTGTCACCCAGAAGCGGTCTACATATTGACTGTTCGTCAGCGTTACGTCGAATGAGAATATATCGCCCGGCCAATACTCATAGCTGAACTTCGTCTTGCCCCAGTCCTCGCCGCTTATCGTTATCGTTGACTCAACGTCGTGAACGTGGTAGCGGAACACAAAGTTCTCCACATTCGGATATATCGGCGAATACTCCACCGTGATACTCTGCGTAGGCGTCTCGCCGGGCGTTCCGGCGTACAAAACTGCGCGGAGCTCGTGCGTATACCCGTAGTTAGGCGAAAGCGGAGCTTCGAGCGACCAAAATCCGTCCTCGCGGCTCTGCGTCGCTGCAACGAGATAGTCCCCGTCGTATACGCTGACCGTTTGGTTAGACGAAGCGTAACCATAGAGCGGTACGTGGTCACGTCCGGTATTGTTCGGACCGTTGATAGAGATACTCACGATATTGACGTTAGCGGCACCCGCGAATTCCGCGGCTCTCTCGCCGTCGGCTTCAAACGAGAGCGAAGCCACAGCTAAAAGCTGCGTGTTGGCTTTTTCGGTTGAAACCGTTACAGTAGCAAAGGAAACATCGTCCGATACCGGCAGCTCCGCAGTAAGAATGTTACCGCTGACACTCACGGGAAGCGTTTCGCCGTTGACGCGGATTCCCGCTTCGGGATAGAGTACGCAATCGTCCGAAAAGTCGAGCGTAAGCTCAAGGTTCGAGATTTTACCGTCATAAGCTTCGATGAAGTCGTAGGTAAGCGTAAACTCAATCATCGATCCCGCAACTCCCGACGAGGAGGACGGAGCAAAGCCGGAACTTTCTTCAAGGAAGCCGTAACTAAGAACGGGAGCGTCCGGAACTTTAAGGTTATCGTAACGCGTAATCACCCCCGCGGTATTTGTAAACTCGTCAAGCACGTAATCGCGCTTAGCTTTGAAACCGTAGCTCCGGTAATCCTCAATCTTAGGAAAGCGGTAGTTACCTCCGGGGTCTCGGATAAAGACAACCGCGTATTCGCCGTCGGGCATTGGTTCGCTCCAAAACCCCGAGCCGTCGCTGTACAGCGAAGCGATATAGCGTCCGTCGTCGTTATATATGTAGCCGCGCGCGTCCGAAAAATCCTCCGACCAACCCGAGTATTCGCCGTATCTGCGGCAAATGACGCTCACGCTTGACGTTTCCCCAGCGGTGAACTCCGCCGAAGCCGGCTGATAGCTCCAGTAGTTGCCCCAATCAATAGAGTTGTGGACTGCGTCAACGCGAAGCAAGTGTCCCGCCAGCGACGGCGGTAGCAAAAGCCTACCGTTATGCACGGTGAAGCCGGTGATGTATCTGCTGTCCGTAACGTCGTACAAACTAAGTTCAAACGCCGAGAGACGTTCGCCGTTAGTAAACGCGTCCTCATTGCTCGGGAAACTGTTAGCGGTATCAACTGTTAAATCGACGGCCAGCGGCTCTATTACCTCCGCCGAAACGTCCGCGCTGAACCTCGCGCCGGTTATATTCAGATAGTACGTACCGCTTTCAGACGTGGTGAACGAACCATTCTGCGGCTCCCCGCTGCTCGACAGCGAATACGCAAAGCCGGAGGGCGATTCCGCGAGTATAAATCCCAAAGCGTCATAGTTTTGGTACGTAAGCTGAACTGTATCGCCCTCAGCGAGCGAAATCGAAAACCACGCCGGCGCGCCGCTCTCTACATTGAACAAGCCGACTGGAAGCGGGAGCGCGGAACTCCTGTCCGCGGCTGTCTCATTCGCCATATACTTACGCGGAGCGGTTGAAACATTTTGCTTGCTCTCAATATCGCCGATTGAGAGAAAAAGCTCTTGGAGTGTTCGGTTAGTTTCTTCTTCGTTCTCTTTCAAACCTATCAGGTCGTCAACGAAGTCTCTGTTCTCCGCGTAAAAACTTTCGCTTACCGCCGCGGAGGCTGCATTGACATTTTCGGGTTCCGGCATATTCAGATAGTCGTCGGTATTGACATTATGCAGATCAAAGTACACGTTTTGTATAAACGCGTTGCCGATAGCCAAACCGTCGATTTGACCTGTCAGTACAGCATTTTCGATAATAATATCGAAGAAGCCTCCGCTGACTCCGTCAAGTGTTACCGACCCGTACAATCTGCCGGA
>JAISLB010000010.1 GCA_031260685.1 Oscillospiraceae bacterium
ATAACGGTTCCGGTAGCGTAGCTATCAAAACCCTCCTCTGCGTCGTCTAAATTCGCTAGCGACTTAGCACCCAGAATACCAAACTGGATAACCTTCGCCTTAACTTCATTGTCGTCAACGCCTTTGACGTCAGCGCTTGCCGTCGCTAAGGTGACATCGGATGCAGTTAGGACGCTAATATCGAATCTAACTTGCACCGGAATATCAGACTTATTGACGAACTGATAGCTTGTTGATTGAATCTGGTTACCGGCGATTGCTCCGCCGCCATATGGTGAAAGCGCAAAGTTAAGATTGGTCGGTACCGTGAGCTTGATAGGAGGAATGTAAACGTCTCCGTTGCCTTGCATTGTGCCCGACGAGCTAGATCCGTCTATGTCATGTCCATCTGCCGCTACTCCCTCGCCCGCCGCAAAAGCGCCGGTTCCGAGAGACAGTATCATTGCCAGTGTTAGAGCTAATGCTAATAATTTCTTGCTCATTGTGTTTACCTCCATGTAAGGGTTAATTGTTATTTTACATCGGACAGGCGCAGTCCAATGTGCAAGGGTTATTGTATCTATGTCAACCGCAGAGGAGTTGCACCACACTTGTCTGCACCGAAAAGTGTAAAACCTCATACGTGAGTGACCAAAAAGTATTTGCGCGTTCCCAAAGTGCTAGTTCTCTACAATGAGTGTCAAATTGAATCCAACGTCAGTTTTCATCGGTACACCATCGTTGTCAACCATATTGACAGTTAGTACAGCTGCATAGGTTCCCGCGTCTAAGTCTTTGTCGAGCTTAATCTCTTTCATTATCTGTCCGACAGGCAAGAGTGACGATTTCATAACTTCCTCACCGTTCACAGTAAGCGTAAACCAAAACGGATAATTGTTACTAGGGTCGTTCCCCATGGTAGCGTCACTTGCGGGAGACTTACCGTCCGGGAAAATCCACGTTGTTGACATGTATGTCGTGAACATACCTGCGGCGACTTTTTCACCGACCAGCGCTGATATTTCCTCCACGTTATTAGCATCGATAATGGGGATATCGTAGCTGTTACCGCTTACAACAACCTCCGGGGGTTTATCCCGCGTCAGCAGTATCACCGCCACCGCCGCGGCGGCTATCACCACCACAATCCCGAGTATTAGGATAATGTGCTTTGTTTGAAGCCCCTGCTTCGGAGCGTCGGCTTTCTGCATTGGTATCATCTCCTTTTAGTTTTTTCGTACTCAACATTCGCGGAAAGAATGTTGTAAACACCCGTACCCGAAAGCTTTCGGGTATACCGCTTCCGCGGCTTCGCTCCCTTGCGGGTCTTGGCGTATCGGGTACATTGCGTTGGTCTCGCAACCCGCGCAATCTCGTAACGCCGTTGTATACGCGATTTATTAAGACGTCCGCCGAATGAGTCCTTGCGGTAAAATCGCCTCCCGGCAACTCATCTCATTCAGCTGACGGATTAACCGTACTCACAGGAGCCGCGAACGTCCCCTCGGATTTGCGCAGCAGGTTCCGCGCGGCGTTTTCGGGGTAACTAACCCGGGTTCCGCAGGTACCGCAGCAAAACGTTTGCTTAACTCTCTCCCCGGAATCCCCGCATACTGCGCAAATCATTCCGGTATAGGCTCCGCTGACTTTCGAGAGCGTAATGCCGTTAGACGCGCATTTGTCCTCGAGCCGCTTGCGAATGTAGCCGATTTGCCACTTAGAGAGCTTGCGTTTAGCACTTTGGCTCATCTCCGGCGTAAACTGCTTCGATTGAGCCGGGATAACGATTTCCGCGGGTTTCTCACTCTCAAACATTCTGTTGATTTCGGCATTGATATAGCTTTTGATACCGCCAAGCTCACGGAGATTCTGCGCGCCGAGCTTTTTGGCTCCGAGATTGTTGCTGTATATAGTTTCGGCGAGTTTCGCGTTGCCGTCAGTCGTCAAAGTCTTGTATAATTTATAGTAAGGAGCGCGGAATTTACGTTTGCCGGCGATTCTCTCGCTTCTGGCGTTCAGCAGCTTACCGAGTTCCGCTCCGTATTCCGCTCCGCCGCTTGCCGTGAACATAACCGTGTAACCGAGCGACAGCGCAATCTTATTAGTATAGTCAAAGTGCCGCTTGACGGAGGTTTCCACCGGGACAATCAGCTCAATCGTATTCTCCGCAAGCTGAACGGTGATTTGGCTCACGTTATAAGCTGTTCCGTCAGTGAGCGGGACGAAAACCCGCTTGCGAGGAATCCTCGAGGTGAACCGGATTCCGCCGTTCTCATACTGAAAGCACTTTTTCATCGCCTGAAAGTAGTTTACGGAAGCAGCTTCCGAAGCGGCGAATTTATGCTTACGAGTAAGCCGGCAAATCAAGTTATCGAGCCGCTTAACGTCGAGTTCCGCGAAGTTGTCCGGGAGTTCGGTCGTAGTGCGGTTCAGTACCGCCGCGTAGACCTTATCGCGGTTGAGAACCCAATAGATGTAGCGGCGTTCGCTGTCCGAGAGGTTCTCATTCTTGCGTACAAGCTCCGAAACTTTCGATTGCAAATTGCTCCAAGCGGTCTTAATATCGCGGAGCGCGTCGAACATCGCCAGTCCGTAATATCCATACGGCAGATTGAGGTCGGTCCGCAAACTTGTCGCGTTCATCTCTCCCTGAAC
Source organism: Oscillospiraceae bacterium (assembly GCA_031260685.1). Taxonomy (GTDB): domain Bacteria; phylum Bacillota; class Clostridia; order Oscillospirales; family Oscillospiraceae; genus JAISJH01. The sequence continues at coordinate 2,635 of JAISLB010000010.1, forward strand.
GGTATACCCGGGATAAAGTTTTTCAAGGCTCGCAATTCCGGAATACCGACGATAGACGTAGTTTTTTACTCTCGCGTAGTCCTCGGCAATCCCCCGCAGGAACAACATCGTATCAGCCGAAAGCGGCTTCGAATATTGCCGAACCGCGCGTATAACTTTTTCCATCCGTCCACGATACCGCCCCTTGACCCGCGATGTAACATATTCTGCAATGTGTTACATAGACACGGAAAGCCGAGAGTTTTGGGCAAGAATCAGACGCTCCGTTCGGGAAAAACGGCGCAGCAAAAAAACAACGAGGGTCTCAAACCCCCGATGTATAACGAAAAAAACGCTAGTGTAACACATTGCAGAATATGTTACACTAGCGTAGTACTTGTAAATTTATGGGAGGAACCAAAATTATGGCGGCAACAAATCCGATTCGCAGCAAGAAACAAGTTCACGACCTCGCGCAGCACTTCCTGACGAAAAACCAACCGCGCAACCACTTGCTCATCGTTCTCGGCGTCCATACAGCCTTGCGTATCAGCGATATGCTGAGACTCACGTGGAACAGCGTATACGACTTCAAGCGAGGAAACGTGCGCAACTGCGTGACCATTGCCGAAGCTAAAACCAACAAGCCGAAAACTTTCAAACTCAACAGGAAAGTCGCCGAGGCCTTAGTACTGCTGCACGGCAGTCTCAATCCGCAATCCGCGGAACCGCTCTTCAAAAACCTCCGCACGGGAAACGCAATCAGCCGTATCCAAGCCTACCGAATTATCCGCGCCGCTTCCGAATCCTTAGAGTTAGAACGCGTATCGTGTCACTCTCTGCGTAAGACTTTCGGTTATCACGCGTGGAAATCGGGAGTTCCGGTAGCGGTCATAATGGAAATTTACAACCACAGCTCATTTGCGGTAACCCGGAGATACTTAGGAATCTCGCAGGACGACAAAAACGCAGTCTACCATAAGTTGGGGAAAGTTTTGTAGCCGTCTTACACTATATATCGGACGCTTGGAGGAAAACTTTAGGGGGCGAAAAATGAATTTTTTCAAACTCCCCCGCTTCGCTATGCTTAAAATACGCGCTAAGAATATGCTTAGAATAAGTCTAACACAACGCAAACACTTTGTCAAGCCCGCATTTCAAAAAAAACGCGCAAATGTGCGTTTCAGTACAGAAAAAAGGGCGGGCTATCAAGCCCGCCCAATACGTACTAACGTCCAACCCCCGTGAATTATTAACTATTCACTATTCATTGTCAACTATACAAGGTAGGGGTTGGGGTCTGTAAAAAAATGTTCGTCAACGTCGCCCGGTTTGCCGTACGCGCCAATCATAACAAATATTTCACCGTCCTTAGCGGGCGGAGCATCGGGGTCAGGCGCGCCGAACGGGTTGCTGAACGTACTTGTGCCGTAACCGCGCCCTACATCGTACATACGGTTGTAGTTATCGAGGAAGCAAAGAGTATCGCTCCGGAAGCCTACTTTGTCACCGACGTAACGTTCCATATTCTGCTCCGTGAGGCTTACGAGGTACATTCCCTCTTTAATCTTGATGTAGAACGCGGGCTCGTCGGAGCCGGGGAGGTCTTTCAGCAGATTATTCAGCTGATCGTTCTGAGCGGCACCCGCGTCGGATTTCACCTGGTCGCGCGGATAGGTTATACGATACCAGTTAGTGCTGTAATACACGTGAACGGTGGCAAGCTCCGAGCCGTACTGCCACTGGACGCAGGTTCCTACGACGTCATCGGAGAAGCCGTGACGCTTCGGACCGATTTCTTTACCCTCCTGACGGATTGCGCCGAACGAGAAATGCGTCTCAATCAGATACTTCCAGTAGGGATTCTCGCCCTTAGTGCAGCGCAGGAAAGTCACAAGCCCTTGTTCGAGGTCGATAATCCACGTGTGATTCTCGTTAGACGGTTCGTCCGCGGGTTTATTGGGGTCCTTAACGCACCAAGTCACGAGATAGGTGTAGTCGTCGCCCTTGAGAGCTTTGTACTCGTCAACTTTGGCGGTTCCGGAGGACTTGATAGACCACTCAACCTTGTAGTTATCAAGGAAGTGCAGTACAGCGTCGCCCGTGTCCTCGCCGTAGTCGATTTTCAGGTCGAAGCGTTTACCCGCAAGCTCGAAGCAAAGCGGCGGACAGTATTGTCCGATAGACATCTGCGCGGCTTTCTCGCCGAAAGTTTTAGTTAGGTTCATTCTGGTCTCTCCTCCGCAATATTAGATTTTGGTTACATTGTACAACAATTCGCGCCAATTGTCAATAGGGTTTGTTGTTTATATTGAGTAGGATTGTGCATATGACCCAAAAAACCAATTTCTCAGAATTATATCGCGGTTTTTCCGGCGATAATGTTCTCGTAATCCGCGAGGTTACGTTTCAGGAGCGCGGGGGTGTCAAGCTCATAGGGACAATACTTCGTACATTCTCCGCACTCAACGCAGTCGTTAATCTGCCGCATCATATTTTGCCCGAACTCCGCGAGAAGACCCGCGGAGGGACTTCTGCGTATAAGCTGCGACATTCGCGCGGCGGTGGCAATCTGTATCTTAGCGGGACAAGTCGGCATACAATATCCGCAGCCCCGGCAAAAGTTCCCGGCAAGCTCCGCGCGGTCGCGCTCGATTTCGGCTTGCAGCTCCGGAGTGAGCTTCGCGGGATTCGCGGTCAGCGCGATGAATTCGTCAAGCTCATTCTCGCGCTGGATTCCCCAAATCGGCAGCACTCCGTCAAATTGGTCGAGCCAAGCGTAGGCTGCCGCGGAATTAGTGATTAACCCGCCGGAGAGCGCTTTCATCGCTACAAAGCCAACGTTACGCTCTTTACAAAGCTTCGCAAGCGCGATGTCGCGTTCCCCCGAGAGATAGCTGAACGGAAACTGCAAGGTGTCGTAAAGTCCGGATTTAACGCCCTCTTCGGCAATATCGGCGCGGTGATTCGTAAACGAGATGAAGCGAATCTTCCCCTGCGTTCTGGCTTCGAGCATTGCGTCATACAGCCCCGTACTGTCGCCCGGGCGCAGGATTACGCCGGGGTTATGGAACTGATAAACGTCTATGTAGTCGGTTCTGAGCGTTTTGAGACTATTGTGCAGCTGCTTCCAAAAACCCTCGACATCGGCGGACATAGTTTTCGTGGCAATTACGAAGCTATCGCGCGGAAGCTCCCCGAAAGCCGCTCCGAGCTTCTGTTCGCTGTCGGAGTACGCGGCAGCGCTGTCAAAATAGGTAAAGCCGTTGTCGTAGGCTTTGCGGAGCAGCCGTACCGCGTCCTCAAGCGGAATCCGCTGGATAGGGAGCGCGCCGAAAGCGTT
>JAISLB010000013.1 GCA_031260685.1 Oscillospiraceae bacterium
AATTAGCCAATCGAATGGGTTTCGCGGGTCAAGTGATGCAAACCCGCATTCCTTCAGCATAATATCAATTGCAATCGAATGGTTTTCAAGTGATTCCTGCGGGGTCATTTCGTTCTCAAAATAAAGTGCTAACGGAACATCGCTATCATTGTCCGGCTCATCGAAATATGTAGACTCTCCGCCTGTAGCAATGTACAAGAGCAGGAGAGATTTCCGCGTTACGTCCTCTTTACGTTCAAGAATCCGCTTTATTGACATCTCGCCAATCCAGTATTCGCGAATAACCTTTTGAATTGTATCAAGCCCAGCTGTGCTTCGAGTTACAGGTACGTTCAACCGTAGATAGCTTGCTGTATTCGCAATCGTATTGAACGATAAATCCAACCCGGCTATGAACTCCGCACTTTGCTCAATAGTTTTGCCGGATTTCAGACAATAGAAAAGCGCGGCCTCCTGCGGCTCGCGCAAGTGAAAGCCCGCGTCACCAAATTTGCGTAAAAACGAATCAGCTACACCGGCACTAAGACCAAGAGCGAAGCATATAGCGATTAATTCGCCGCGTTGATTCGGTTTGCTGGTGCCATTGAGCCAGTTACGAACCGTGTGTTCAATAGTATCACGGGTCGGAACTACCCTGTTTGAGTGAAATCTCGACTTGTACTCAACTAAGCCGCCGGTAAGCTTCTTCGATAAGCTGCCGTCGGACAATATAGCTGTTAGCTCGTTTGAAAGTTCTTCGCGGAAGCTCGTCATAAAAGTATTTTACGACCTTAGCAGACGGCATATCGCGTTCTGAAATCCTGTCCCACTGTGATTATGATAACGTCGTATATTCGCTGTGTGTAACGTCCCCCCAATCCTGAAGTTCCATTTTAAGAACATTAACGATATTAATTATACCACGTACTCGTAAAGATGTCAAGGTCTATGCTATATCCCGTCAAAGCTCCGTTTGTGGGCGGCCGGGACAGTCGGAACTTGCTGCAAAACGTTTCACACACATATTGCTTTATAACTATTCCCCAACAACCGTAACCATAATCGTAATTGCGGCATCAGGATTGCCGCTGCCTCCGTCGTAAACGATTGTTATTTCCACTTCGCCCGGTTTTAAGCCCTCGATATAGAGCGGGATTTCCGTGAATGACGCGGCAACTCCCCAACTGATTGAAACAAATTCGCCGTCATATTCCTCCGGAACTTCCTCGCCGTCTTCAAATACAGTATAAAAGAATACTTGTCCCGGTACATCGCCTGTTATAGCTATGGAGGTTTTCTCACCCTCTGTTATTGTGACATTTAGCTTATCGGCTTTGATAGTTGAGTTTTCCCAAATCGTTATGTCGCGTTCGGCAATAATTTTGAGTAATTCGCCGGAGTGCGCGAACGCATCGCGCGGTATCTCGTTGACGGGACCACTAAGATTTAGGTCGTTTCCCTTGTTGAAAGCTCCGAGGATTACACCGATTGCTTCGCCGTATAGCAATTCAATATTTTGTAGTCGAATATCCGGCGCGCATAAACCAGTTTAGGCACGCCGGATATTTGACTATAAAATGTTGAATTGCTATAGCGGTTTATTAACGCGCCGCCGCTTGAGCCGTGAGATACTGCCGCGGAAAACTGGATTTCCTTGTAACCCGGGTCATTCGCCGTGCGATTTGTATTTGAGATTATCCCCTCGGAAATAGTGTCAGTATAGCCCTCCGGACTTGACAGTGTGAAGATACGCTCGCCGTTTGAAATTAGCGAACTGTCGCCGAGAGGCAGATACGGGAACGCGTTTACAGTTTTACCGTCATCACTTGTCTTGCCTATTTTGAGAACCGCTAAATCACGATAGGGGTCGCCCCAAAGCAACTCAACGTTTGAATAATTCTGCCCGTCGGTCGTAGTAATTCGCATAAACGGATTGTACAAAAAAACGTGATACGCGGTGAGCGCAATACCGTCAGGCGCAACAAAAAAGCCGCTGCCTTGTGTAGAATAGTTGCCATTTTTGAGCGCTTCCTCCGATTCATACACCTCAATGCAGAAGCTAGCGGCAGAGGAACGTTCGTAAATTTCAGCGGCGTTGTATTCTGGTTTGCCAAAATTAGCGTAACCCGCAAGCGGCGTTTTAGCCAACGTTTCGCGAGTGATAGTTCCGTCAGAAATGTGGTTTTTGAGTATGGATATTCCCCCGCCATTTGTTGGAGTGAGTAGCGTCTCGTACATCATAACGAGTGCGGAGCCTTTGTTAAATACGCTCCCGGTGTCTGTAATTCCCAGTTTTGCCGCGAATTTTATCGCATCATTAAAAGCGAAATCGACATTAGCTCGATAGTGCAAAGCCTGCAAAAGAAGCACAGTCCACGCGGTTTCTGTCAAATCGCCCTTAGCGTTGAGTTTTCACTGCCAATTCCGCTAACTAATCCTTGCGAATAAGCGCGGTGACTTTTTTCATTTTACAGTCTCCTGATAGTGATTGTTGACGGTTTGACAAATATAGCTTATTATAGCACACTTTGCTTCCCCTGTCAAATTTCTCCTAGCAGTTGCAATTTGCCTCAAAATATGTTATAATATCTAAAAAACAGGAGGCGTAACAATGTTAGCATTCACGCACCCCCATTTGCAATTCAGCGGTTTCGGTTCGTTTTCTACCGCAACAGCTTTCAACCGCGTAAGGTAATCAACGAGGACATTATTCGCAACCGCGTCGTACTCCGCATCCGTCGCGTTCAAGCCCAATTTGTCATACGCGACAGCCGCGCCCGCGTACCACAAGCAACCGAGGGAGTGTGTAGGTGTCTGCCACACCATACACGCGGTGTCGATAATCGCCCGCGCCGCCGCCATCGCTGCTGGATTTGCCGCGAGTTCGGGCGGCTTCGTCCATTCCGAAACACGAATATTTTTTACGCCTGCAAATTTAATTTTGCCTTCCGCGCAATCAACCGCCGCCATAAGCATACGACGCGGTCGGTCGTCGCCGGGAATGTGCTTTTCGCAAATCGGAAGCACGACATCTGCGACAAATTCAGCGCACCACCGCGCAACCGTCGCCTTACTCTGCGTGTCGATTAAATTCATAAGTTCTTGAACAAGCTCGTCGTCCACATTGCCGAGCGTTTTTCGTAAATTTTTACTCATTTCGCGTTGTTCCTCCCGCACCACTGCGCGATTTCGGTTATAAGTTCAAGCGGCAACGGCAAATTGTGAGGAAGCCGTATGCCGCCTTTGGTAGTGTGAAAATTCTCCAGTTTATCGGCGAAAACCGCAGTCGCTTCACCGCCGGGGAACAATCCTATCCATTTAGCAAAAGCCGCAAAATGAATTATATTTCTGCCCTGCCAAAACGTCGGCA
>JAISLB010000107.1 GCA_031260685.1 Oscillospiraceae bacterium
TTGTTAAGAGCGTAGAGATGAATTCCGTGGATTCCGGCAACGCGGTATTCGTCAATCTGCTTGATAGTGTATTCGATACCGGCTTCTTTGAAAGCAGCTTTCTTAGCCTTGATTGAATCTTCTTCCTCATTCGGGGCAAAGGGGTTCGGGAAAATCCAGTTGCGCGAGATAATCTCCGCGAGTGAGCGCGGGATTACGCAGCCGTTGCGCGAAAGCGCCATATTGATAGTTGCGGAAGCGTCGAGGACAGGCATAATACCCACGTCAACCGGAATCGTAATTCCGGCAGCCGCGATAGCGTCGCGCCAATAGCGGAATTGGTCTAAGTCCCAGCAAAGCTGCGTCATAATGAAGTCCGCGCCCTCGTCCTGTTTCTGTTTGAGGAACGAGATGTCAGCCTCAAGACTGCGGCAGGAGATGTGACCTTCGGGCGAACCGGCGACGGCAATCGTGAACTTATCGCCGAACTCGCCGCGAATGAATTTTACAAGCTCCGTCGCGTAGTGGAGGTCGCCGCCTGTACCTGTCCAGCCAAAGGGCAGATCGCCGCGAAGCGCGAGAATGTGGTTGATTCCGGCGTCAAGATAGGCTTGAAGCTGCTGTTTAATGCCGTCCTTGGTGTTGCCGATACAGGTGAAATGCGTGATAGGCACCGCCTTGCCGGAGTTCTTGATGTTTTTCAGCACTTCAAGGTTCTTGCCGACGTTTCCGCCGCCCGCGCCGTAGGTGCAGGAGATGTAATCGGGGTTCAGCGTATAGAGCTTATCAAGGACTCCGCCGGGAGCCGTCAGGGTCTCCATACCCTTGTCTGTTTTCGGCGGAAAGACCTCGAAAGAAAAGGCCATACGCTTTTTCATAATTTCGGGAACTGTTTTCATTTTTGTACTCCTTATGAATAATATGTACCTCTATTCTAACATAACGCCCACAAAATTACAAGTGGGAATTTTGACATTCAGCGCGTTACAACTAACAATTGACAATTAAGCGATATACGTTTAGCTATAACGTTGGATTATGGTATAAAGCTACAAAAACATACTTCGCAAATATGTAAACGCGTAACAAGCCGCCGCGGCAGACTCCGTCAAAACTTTATTTCATACTCAAACTTCAGCTTCTTGTAGTAGTCCATTTCTATCAAATCGGTCGGACGAACGTTACCGGCTTTGTTCTCGAAGTATTGCAGCCCCGCGTATTCCAGCATCTTATATACAAACTGAGAACAGAACATTATATTCGGCTTAATCGAACGCTTTATCACGAGACCGATTATGTTGTACGCGCTTCCCTCTTTGTTGATGTCAGAGATTTTGTCAATTATCGTCTTCTTCTGTTCAAGAGAGGTTTCAAGACTGTATATGAGGATTGACGCGTCTTTCTTCTGGTGAAAGAATTCGAGCATTTCGGGGTTCATACCCGGCGGGTAGACGTTCGCGCCTCCGTTGTAGCTGATAATTGTATTGAGATCGCGGTCAAACGATATGGACGCGTGGTTATACAGCTTTTGCGTAAAGACCGAAATAATCTCGCTTGCCGCGCTCCCCGTATTTGAAATCGCGAGATAGATATGCGGGTCGTCCAAAGTCCGGTACGCGCTTTGCATATATTTATCGGTCAGCGTACCGTTATTGACATATTGCGTAGCGCTGTGGTTTCGGAGGTCCCTGAAAATTCCTTTGAGCTTCTCCGGAGTGAAGCTCTTGCCCGCTTTTGACACTCTTCCGAGAATGTTGCTGATGGCTTCCTGACCGCTGCGAAGCTCCGCAAAGGTTATCGTGGAGATATCCTCAATAGACGGGAGATAGAAGTCCGCGTTTTTGTTGATTACAACAAACTGCTCGACAAAAAAGGGCAGCAGTAGCAAAAGTACAGCAAACAGCTTTACCGGATAATATATCAGTTTACCCTGCGAACCTATTACGGCAATTATCGTAAAGACGATTTGGAGCGCAAGTCCCAAACCGTAAACCACGCAAAGTCCAAGCTTATCTCTCTTGCGAAATCCGCCGAGTACCGTTCTGATTAACATCGCGGCAGTCAGCAAACAGAACGCGACAATCATCAGCGTCATATTCGCGAATAGGAACAAACCTATCATAAGCATAACAGCGATAATCTTTATCAGTCTCCGCCGCAGGAATAAGTCTTGCAAAGTTCCGCCTCCCAATCCGGCGCCGCGGCGTCCGATAAAATGCGTTAACAGCTCCATTATACCATTATAACAGAACTTTGTCAAGTAATGACGAAGCAAGGCGCAACGCGGAGGTTCGGACGCTTCCCGCGTCCAAACCTCCCAGCTTTGTCATTTGATAATAAGCTGCTGACAGCCCTTAGAACGCCCACGAGAGCAGCGACTTTCCGCTTTCCCTCGCTTCGAGCAGCGCGGCGGCTTGAGCGAGCATCGCAGCCGCGTCTCCGCGGGTCATTTCGCTGCCGGCGGTAAGCGAAATATCGCCGATGATATCAGCCGCTGTTAGATTTGCCGCCGCTTGGCTCACCCACGCCGGCAGAATTCCTTCCTCCGCGAAAAACGCCGCGCTCCTCACGTCGCTTATATCCAGCGCGTTATTGAGCATTACAACCGCCTGTGACCTTAGAATAGGGTCGTTGGGAGAAAATACCAAAGCCCCGCTTTCTCTCGGGAAGCCCGCGATAATGCCGTTCATAAGCGCGGCTCCGACGTAAGGCTTTACCCAAACGGGCATTTCGCTGTCGTCCGCAAAGCCCGTACGCGTAATGTCGGCAAGCGGCTCAATCCCCGTGAGTGAAGCGCACATAGCTAAGAACTCTCCGCGTGTTACCGTTGTACCGGCTGAAAAGTAATACTCGCCGCCGACTTTTTCACCGGTGAAAACTCCCAGCTCCGCAAGTTTCAGCGCGGCGTAGTGATTCGGGTCGCCCGACATATCGGAGTAAGTCACCTTAGTCGCCTGCTTCTCAATTTGGATGCTGACGGTGGCTTCACCGGAGACGTTGCCGGCGGCGTCCTGAGCTACATAGGTGAACGTATCGCGCCCTTTTTTGTTATTCGCGGGGGTATAGATAAATCCGCTGTCGATAACGGTTATCTCGCCCTTCTTAGGCTGCGACAAAAGCCGGTAGGTAACGAGGTCTCCCTCCGGGTCTACCGCGGCGAACTTGCCGTTAACAGCGACATTGCGGAAAGTCGTGTAGTTGAGGTTTTGAGCTACCGGCGGATAGTTTACCCCGGTATGCTCGATTACGGGTACAGCCGCGCTGACGGTAACGCTCTCAACCTCCACGTCAAACGCGCCCGTGAGCGGAAGCGCGGCGGCAGGGATAAGCAATAGGGCTGCGAGGAATAGCGCAAGTGTTTTCGTTTTACTGAACATTGTATGAAACCTCCCGGGTTTTCCAAAAATTTTGGTTAACGCCGCGGACACCGTCCCGGCGTACATTACAAGCCTATTGTGTCCCGCGGGATAAAGTATTATGCGCACTTTAGCGTATTAGTCAGCGGTCTCCCGAAAGGGCGCGGTAAGATAGAATTAGTACTTGAATAATATGTAAGAATGTGTTATAATGTACATATGCGGTTCTGAACACATTGCGGAGGCGCATAGGTTACGCAGCGCAACAGTCGGTAACGTTTTTTTAGTTCTTGTCGGCAGAGGTGTCCTCAATGAGCGAAGTTAAGAATAAGCAGGCTATCAGTCTGACGGTACCGATTATTTACGGTTCGTTAGTGCTGTTTGTTGTTGCGTTCGCACTGCTCGGGCAGCTCCGAATGTTCCGCGGAGGTGAGACTCCCGCGTATATCGACCTGACAAAGGGCGAAGCCTACGCCAGACTCGGCTTCGACGAAAACGATATTTCCGCGGACCCGAAACCCGAAAACGGTTGGGTAGATTACTACGCTGACGGCGCGCCTCACGGCTCAAAAGCGCTGACGATTCAAAACACCGGCCTGCCGGGTTTACCCAAGCTTACGCCTTTGTCCCCGTTCAAAAAAATCAACCTCGTTGAGTTTACGACTCTCATTAAGGTTGACATCCCGCCGGAACAAATGTACTACATACAGAGTAACAGCGACAATCCTACCGCGCTCTATATGGCGGCAATAGCAAATAACTGGCAGGTTTACCTAAACGGCAGTCTCGTCAAATCCGAATGGTACGTTGACGAGGACGGCAGTATTACCTTGGATTCAGCGAGAAACGGTATATACATCCCCGTCAAATCTTCGCTTTTCCGAGAGGGCGAAAACTACTTCGCGTTTAGGATTATCGGCGACGCCAACGCCACCGATATCGGCTTTTGGCTATCCTCTCCGTTTTACGTTGAGGAATTTGACGCGCTTTTCAGTCAGCACGCCGACGTCGTTCTGATTATTCTTGTCGGCATATACATTATGGTCAGCGTCTATCACCTAATGATTTTTCTTCTTAACCGCGCTGATAAAGTCAATCTGGTTTACGGATTGGCGTCGCTCTTTTCCGCGGTTTACGGATTGGTCAGAACGCAGTACATCTATATCGTTATACGTGATTCGTTTGTAACGAGCCATCTCGAGGTTACAGCGCTGTATTTTATGGTGCCGCTGTTCGCTATTTTCCTTGATATGGTAGGACACAACGGGAAAATTAGCCTAATCAGCAAGATTTATGCCGCGTTTTGCGTTTTCCTCGCTGTTTTGGGACTTTTTGCCGCGCAGCAGTTTGTTATGTACTGGGAAGTAACCACTATCGTATACATACTTTATCTATATTTCTACCGCGTGTTATATTCGCTGATAAAAGCAAGCAAAAAGAACGGCTTTGCCTATATGCTGTCGGAAACCCTCCACGGCACTTCCGCGATTGCCGCTACTGTGATTATTGTCTGCGCAATATCGGATTTACTGAATCAGCTGTTGTTTGACACAATGGTCGGATTTACTAATTACGCACTGCTGATGTTTACAATGGGTATGTCGTTCACTCTTGCGCGCCAATCGGCAAAGCTGCAAAGCAGAATCGGCAATCTCAACGTTATACTCGAGCAAACTAACGAACACCTTGAGGAGAGCGTCCGCGAACGTACACTAACCCTCGAGAAAGAACGCCGAGACGCGGAGCTTGCGCGGCAGGAAGCCGAAGTTCAGCGCAGGAAAGCCGAACGCGCAAACGAATCCAAAAGTAACTTCCTCGCGAAAATGTCTCACGAAATCCGCACCCCTATGAACGCCATAATCGGAATGTCGGAGCTTGTACTCCGCGAGAATTCAAGCCCCGCAATCCGCGAAAATACTATAAGCATTAAGCACGCCGGGATAAACCTTCTCGCGATAATAAACGATATACTCGACTTCTCAAAGATAGAATCGGGGAAAATGGACATCGCCGCCGCGGAATACCAATTTTCCTCGCTCATTAACGACGTAATCTCAATCATTCGCGTCAGGCTTACCGAAAAGCCGATAGTCTTCGCGGTAAATATCGACGGCAAACTCCCGAACACCGTCATAGGCGACGAGGTACGAATCCGCCAGATTCTGCTGAACCTTCTGACCAACGCCGTAAAATATACCAACGAGGGCAGTATAACATTCAAAATCAGCGGCGACTGGAAAGCCGACAAAAGCGAAGTCCGTATGTTTTTCGAAATTACAGACAGCGGTATCGGTATCAAAGAAGACGACTTAGGCAAACTCTTTGACGATTTCACGCAATTTGACGAAAAACGCAACAAATTTGTCGAGGGAACGGGCTTAGGACTTGCGATAACGCATAAACTCTGTACAGCTATGGGCGGAGACGTTATCGTATCCAGCATTTACGGAGTCGGCAGCACTTTCACCGCGATTGTCCCGCAAAAGGTCGCTGTATACAAACCAATCGCGGAGGTTTCCGAACCGGAGAAGTGTAAAATTCTTATCTACCAGACTAACGAAATCTATACGCGCTCTATCTCGGAATCTCTCATTAACCTCGGAGTAGGCTACGACATTATCACAAACGACGACGACTTAATCGCCGCACTCAGAAGCGGTGAATACAACTACGTATTTATCAACTTTATTATGTTTGACAAAGTGGCGCGTTTACTCAGCGATGAGAATTTCCGGGGAACTATCGTTCAGCTTAGTAAGTTCGGCACTTCCTCGAAAGACAAAAACGTGCGGACTATCGCAATGCCGGTACATTCCATAAGTATCGCGAATATATTGAACAACGCGGAAGACACACAATATAACAGCGACGAAAACATCAACATACGCTTCATTGCTCCTACCGCGCAGATACTTATAGTAGACGATATAGCAACAAATCTCAAAGTGGCGGAGGGACTGATGTCGCCGTATAATATGCACATCTCTACTTGTATGAGTGGTATTGAAGCGATACGGCTCGCGAAAGAAAACTCCTACGATATAATACTTATGGACCATATGATGCCCGAAATGAACGGGATTGAGGCAGTCCGGATAATTCGCGAAACCGACGGCGCAGTGCCGATAATCGCGCTTACAGCTAACGCGGTATCCGGAATGCGCGAGATGTTCCTTGAAAACGGCTTCAACGATTACCTCGCGAAGCCGATAGAGATGGTTAAGCTATCCGAAATAATGGAAAAGTGGATTCCTCCGTCCAAACGAGTAAAAGCCGCCGTACAGATGAATACTCATATCAGCGAATCGGATATCGTAATCAGCGGCATAGACGTTCAGCGCGGAATATCAATGAGCGGCGGCTCCGAGAGTAACTACCGCGAGATACTCTCGCTGTTTTGCCGCGATGCCGATGAACGTCTGACGGTACTCGGCGTAATTCCCGGCGCGGAAAATATGCAGCTGTTCATTACGCAGGTTCACGCCCTCAAGAGCGCGTCCGCAAGTATAGGAGCACAAAAACTGTCAGAGCAGGCGGCTTACCTCGAGGAAGCCGGTAATAACGGCAATTTCTTAGCTATCCGCAATGAGCTGGGCGCTTTCCGCGATAATTTGTCACATCTTGTAAAAGATATCCGCGGTGCAATCGCCGCTTCAGCTCCCGAAATGCCGGAAAGCTCCGGTTTAGATGATGAATTGCTGCTGAAGCTAAAGAACGCGCTCGAATCTGACGATATAGAGGTTGCGGACGAAATATTAGACGAGCTTACGTCTAAAACCTACGGCGAAGAAATCCGGAAGCCGCTTTCGGCAATCTCGGACTTTGTCCTAATGGGCAGCTATGAAAAAGCTGCGGACGCTTTGAAGGAGTTAATAAAATGACAAAACAAGTGATAATGATTGTAGACGACAATCTGACAAATCTGAAAATTGCCAAGAACGCGTTGTCCAATACCTATAAGGTTTTCACTGCTGTGTCGGCGGCTGTTATGTTCGAACTTCTTGCGGGGAACAGACCCGCGCTGATTTTGCTCGATATTGATATGCCGGGGATGAGCGGTTACGAAGCTATCAAGCTTTTGAAGGCTTCGCCCGAAACTAAGGACATTCCGGTAGTTTTTCTCACCGCTAAAAGCGATTCCGACAGCGAGATTGAGGGACTTGACAGCGGAGCGGTAGACTACATCGCTAAGCCGTTTATCCCGTCGCTTCTGCGCAGGAGAGTCGAACTGCACCTAACCATCGAATCGCAGAAAGATATGCTCGCCGCCCAAGTTATCGCTTTGCAAAGCGCGATTCTTAAAACCGTTGTGGACCTAGTCGAAAGCCGCGACGATATAACCGGCGGACACGTTGAGCGGGCGGAGCAGGGAGTCCGCATACTAATCGCCGGTTTGCTGCGCTCCGGGCTTTACAGCGAGGAACTCGGCAGCTGGGACATTGATTTGCTGCTGTACTCAACTCATCTCCACGACGTCGGAAAGATTACTATCAGCGACAGTGTTCTCCTGAAACCCGGCAAACTCACGGAACAGGAATTCGATTACGTCAAAAAGCATACGATATACGGTGAACAGCTTATGGATAAGATAATGGCTGAAACCGCCGAAAGCAGCTTCCTGAAATACGCAAAAACGGTAGCTGCCGCACATCAGGAAAAATGGGACGGTTCGGGCTATCCGAATGGTCTGCGGGGTACCGATATACCGCTTCCGGGCAGACTTATGGCTATCGCCGATGTATACGATACTTTAACCTCCGAACGTCCGTATAAATCCGCGTTTACCCACGAGGAAGCAGTTGAGATTATCAAGAAAGACAGCGGAACTCACTTTGAGCCTGCATTGGTCGAAATATTCGAAGAATACTCCGAGTACTTTCGCAAGATACGTGAAGAACCGGACTACGACTTTGCGGCTTTGCTGACGGAAGCGCAAAACGACGAATAACGTTAAACCGGCGATACATCTTACATCACTGCCGAAAACTACCGCGCTGCGGTATAAACAACCGATACGCAGAATTTGCGTGACGGTTGTTTTTTTGTCGAAAAATGAAAATACCCTCTTGACAGTCATATGAACTTGTGTTATAATCATATCATTACAGAAACAAGTCAATCGTTCAACTATTAAAGAAGGTGATTCCTATTCAAACTAATGGAACAAGGGGACTCGAGAATATCCCCGGGACGACATTGCCGTATACGGACGCTAACTCACGTGCATTCTCGTATATTCGTCCGCTGATTACCGCGACGGGAGGACTCTCGCTGTCGCAGATTTGTACGATAACGGGGCTAGAGGGCAGCACTATCCAAAACTGGGTCAAACGCGGCTGGATAGGCGGCTCATTCAAGTCCAAAAAGTACGATGAACGGCAAGTCGCGACTATTCTCATTTTCACCGCGCTGCGGAGCTGTCTGCAATTTGAATCTATCGCAAAGCTCATCGCCTATGTTAACGCTCCCGACGGAGGAGCAACTAACGAAGGCGACCTCTTTAGTTATATGTGCGAGGCTGTACGTGAAATCGGTTTCAACATTGACAATACGGAACCGGTTCTCGAGCGTGTACTTAACGCATATAACGGTGAAAACCGCGAACGGCTAAAAAAAGCTCTGACGGTTATGGTCTACGCCTGTATCTGCACGGATTTGTCGCAAGCTGCAAATCTACGGCTGATGCAGCTGATTTCTTAATTTTGTAAAGGAGATAACAATATGACTTGGTTTACTGCTTGGTGGGAACAGCTCGGTATGCTCGGACAAACACTTGCGTGTGTAGCGATTCCCGGCACTATTCTGCTCATAGTACAAACGATACTGCTCGTAGTCGGCGGAGCTTTCGGTCACGACTCCGACAGCGCGGATTTCGACCACGGCGGTGACTTCGGACACGACGGCGTTGAACTCGACGACGGAGACCACGATTTCAGCCACGACAGCGACTTCGACTATACCGACAGCAGCAGCCACGATATGGCGAACTCCGGAGACGGACTTCGCGTGTTCACTATCCGCGGTATGGTCGCTTTCAGCGCGGTAGGCGGCTGGACGGGTCTCGCGCTTTGGGACGGGACGCGCAACGCGGTTATAACGCTTCTCGGCGCGGCGTTTGCAGGTTCGGTAGCATTAGTCTTTGCGGCTCTCGTGATAAAATGGTCGCTCAAACTTCAGGAAGCGGGTAACATCAATCCTCGCAACGCCATCGCGCAAATCGGTACGGTGTACATACCAATTCAGCCCAAACGTTCGCACGTGGGGCAAGTGACGATTATGCTTCAAGGACGCTTCATAGAACTCGACGCCGTTACCGACAATGACGCGTCGCTCAAAACAGGGCAAACGGTTCAGGTGGTGGGAATCCAAGGCGCGTCCACACTTGTCGTTTCTCCGGTTGTCAGATAGTTCAGATAGCAGATATTAGATAGCAGATATTAGAGACGGAGGGTTCAATTGTGAAACGTTTTACTTTGCTCTTTGCGCTTGTACTGCTTTTTGCGCTTGCTGCTTGCGGAGATTCTGCGGAACCTATAGCTAGCGCGGAGCCTACGCTTAATACGGCAAAAGCGGAGCTTGCTGCTGCTTCGCCCTCCGCTTCCGCAGCTGCGCTGACTCCCGAGGCTTCCCCAACGCCAGACCGCGGGGTTACTATTGAAACCGAACATTTTATTATAACAAATTACGGAGAACCGGAGGAAACAGTTACCGCGCTGGCAAACGCGCTCGAAGATAACTTTGAGCGGATTACCACTACGCTGAAAGTCGTAATCCTCGACAAAACCAACGTCCGTCTCTATCCCGACAACGACAGTCTA
>JAISLB010000141.1 GCA_031260685.1 Oscillospiraceae bacterium
GACCACTGATAACTGATAACTGACCACTACTAACCGGTCGCTACAAAGCGTTTGACATTTGCGAAATGTTGTGTTATACTATAAGTAGTCGTGCTAGCTGGGGAGACAGCGGTGCCTTGTAACCCGCAATCCGCTACAGCGGGGGTGAACTCCGGACCGAGGCTGCGTACAGTTTTGATTGGTCTATACGGACAGTGTTGAAGGCGCGGTCTCGCGCAAGCCGCAGCGGTGAACCGGGTCAGGGGAGAGATTCAGCAGCCCTAAGCCGTGCCGCGGTTGTGCCGCGAGGGTGCCGCGCCCGAGCTGTTTGTATAGGTGCCGGGAAGTGTATGTCAGTCGAAGTCCGGTGCGCGGCTTGTTTCAGTGAATAGTTAATAGTGAACAGTGAATAATGTTGTTTCGCTGTTCGTTATGCGTAACTAACTATTCATTAACCCGCAGCCACGTCCTAATTATTCACTGTTCACTATTCACTATTCACTATTAACTATTCACTGAAAGCAAAAGGGGTGTTGCCGGATTGTCGTACCTATCACTATACCGCAAGTATCGCCCGCAGACATTCAGCGATGTCGCCGGGCAAGCTCATATTGTTGACGTGCTCACTAATCAGCTGGCTAACGGCAAGCTCGGTCACGCGTATATATTTTCAGGTACCCGCGGAACCGGCAAAACCTCCTGCGCTAAGATTTTGGCGCGCGCTGTCAACTGTGAGAACCCAATCAACGGGAATCCCTGCAATAAGTGCCGCAACTGTCTCGGGATTTCGGACGGCTCAATCCTCGACGTAACGGAAATGGACGCCGCCTCAAATAATGGAGTTGACGATGTACGGCTCCTAACCCAGGAAGCCGCGTATCTTCCGTCCTCCGCTAAGAAACGCGTGTACATCATAGACGAAGTGCATATGCTCTCGAAAGGAGCGTTTAACGCGCTGCTGAAAACTCTCGAGGAACCTCCCGAACACGTGCTTTTCATTCTCGCGACAACCGAATTGCACAAAGTTCCCGCGACTATACAAAGCAGATGTCAGACCTTTCTATTCCGCCGAATTTCCAAGGAAATCATCGCGGAGCGTCTGCTCGAAGTTTCTGCCGCGGAGCAAATCAAGCTCGAGCCGTCAGCCGCGGCGGTACTCGCGAGACTTGCCGACGGAGCTATGCGCGACGCGCTGAGCTTGTTGGAACGTGTAGCCGGTTCGGAGATAATCACGCGCGAAACGATTGAACAGCAGCTCGGATTAGCTTCCGGAAACGCCATACGCGAACTCTACAACGCTGCGGTCTCGGGAGCAAGCGCGGCTGCGTTATCGCTGCTCGACAGATTATACCGCGAAGGCTCCGACGTCGGCGCGATACTCTCGCAGCTTGCGGCGTATGTGCGCGATAGTCTGGTGCTATCGGCTTGCGGAGCCGAAGCGTCCCCGCTTCTCTCCGGAGAGTACGAAGCAGCGGAACTTGACCTCGGTGACAGCGTGAAGCTGCGCAATATTGCCGCGCTTCTGCAAATGACGGCGGGTGAACTCGACCGCTCCCCCGATAGAAAATCCGCAGCGGAGCTGCTTCTGCTGCAACTCGGCGGGACGAAGCTTCCGCAAAATCCGCAACCCGAGTATAAGCCTGCGCAGCCGCAAGCGCCGCAAGCGACGTACGTGCCGAACTCCGGAACTTCTGTCAATGTAAACAGCGGCGCAATTCGGGCAGCGCTTGCTCCCGTTTCGCAGCAGAGTACGCAGCAAGCGGAAAGCACCGTACAAACCGCGGCTCCGCAGCCCTCAACGCTGGATTGGTCAAAGATTGCGGCGGCTATCGCGCATAAGGTTAATCCGCTTCTAGCTAAGGAACTCAAAAACGGACGGGACATTACAGCCGAAGCCAGCGGCGATACGCTTAACTTGATAGTTTCGCACCCCTTTATGGAGATGCAGATTACTGACCCCGACGTTTTGAGCAGCATAGCTGCTGCGGCGGCGGGACAATCCGCTAATCCCGTCACGATTCTCATTAACGGCAAGCCCTTGGGTACCGTTACCGAACCAACAGCGTCTGTACAGGACCTCAAACAATTCGGCGATTTAGTCAAATTCGATTAGGGAGGGCGCGTCAATGGATTACAAGCTTAGCGAACGCGAAAACTATCTGCGTTGTCTGAAAGGCGAAATCCCGGAATTTATACCGCGCTACAACATCGGGACGTGGACGGTACTTCCGGCGTTTATGGCTGCCGGGCGGCGAATTCCCGGTCCCGACCCCTACGGCGTAGAGTACGTAGCTACCGCCGAAACCAACGGCGCGACGCTTCCGAAACCTAACGACTTTATACTGACGGACATTCGCAAATGGCGCGATATTATCAAGAACCCCGACATATCGCATATCGACTGGGAGCAGCTGGCGAAAAAAGACCTTGCGGGACGCGACAGGAACGCTTTACCGCTTTTTGCCGATGTAAGCGCGGGATTGTTTCAGCGGCTGATAACCTTTATGGGCTTCACGGAGGGACTATGCGCCTTAGCGGAGGAACCCGAGGAGTGCCGGGAGCTATTCGCCTATCTCTCGGAGTTTAGCTTAGAGGTCGAACGCAAGCTTATATGCTATTACAAACCTGACGGCATAGTTATCGCGGACGATAACGCTACCAATCTGAACCCGTTTATCTCGCTTACGATGTACCGCGAATTGTTCAAACCGTTTTTGAAGCTTCACACGGATCTCGCGCTTGAGAACAATCTGTATTTGCATATGCACGATTGCGGACGCTGCGAGGATTTTATCCCGGACTGGCTGGAACTCGGTTTCAAAGCCTGGGATACCGCGCAGGTTTCGAACGATTTACTCGGGATAAAGGCAAAATACGGACGTAAGCTGATACTATGCGGCTGCTGGGATA
This sequence comes from Oscillospiraceae bacterium, assembly GCA_031260685.1. GTDB lineage: Bacteria > Bacillota > Clostridia > Oscillospirales > Oscillospiraceae > JAISJH01. The sequence continues at coordinate 2,890 of JAISLB010000141.1, forward strand.
GTTCGGGACCTGCAAGCTGGCTTTCAAGCCCCGACGAGCTTCTCCGCGAAGAGCTGAAACGCTACGTAGATACCTACGCGCCTGACGGCGGCTTCAGCTACGTAGCGTACGTAATGGGAACTCCCGGCGACCCCGTCTACGACAGGAAACAGAAAATCGTCGACGATTTTTATAATACGTATGCAAAAGGCTGGTACGGAAGATGAATATTGAATACAGAAAATTAGCGGAAAAGCAGCTCCAACAAATGAGTGAGCCGACAAAAAACAGAATTAAAACCGCAATTGACGGTTTACCAAATGGTGACATTCGTAAAATTGAGGGGACAGCCGGAGATTACGGATTGCGGGTCGGAAAATATCGTGTGATATATACATACAATGATGCCGATACTATTGTTATTGTAAAAATCCAATCCCGCGGGCAAGTATATAAAGGAGGACACTGAAATGCCGCAAACAATTGAAATGACTGGAACTGCAACCATTGCTACCCCGGAGTTTATATCGCAGCTTGATTCTAAGACAATCGCTATCGTTGAAACGGTTAAAATTTTAAGTCAGCTTGATGAAGAAGCTGTTCAGCTTATACTTGATTGTGCAAGAGATTTTGTCCCATATGACGATGAATTCGATACTTTTACTGACGAGGATATTGAAGATTGCCGCTTAGCGCGCGAAGAGTATTTGCGCGGAGAGACCATTCCTGCGTCACAGATAGACTGGAACTTGAAAGAGAGGTAATAACAATGGCAGATATAGTCGGCGCAAATGGTACGCGCTCACAGTTTCGGGTTGTCGGACAGCCCAATATTCCCGGCAAGCTTTCTCCCGCGCTTGCCACGGGAGTTGCTAAGTTCGGTATAGACTACGTATATCCGGATATGCTTCACGCTAAGTTTTTGCGCTCGCCCTATGCTAACGCCAGAGTGCGCTCGATTGACGCTTCCGCGGCTTTGACGGTTCCGGGGGTAGTGGACGTTATACCGTGGACTGACAGCGAGATTGCAAAGCTTGCGAGTCAGGGCGAAAGCTTCGGAACCCGCCGCCCGTGGCTTGATAATCTCGCGGATTACGAGGGAGCCGAAGTCGGAGCAATCGTTATCGGCGAAAGCGAGGACGCTTGCTACGAGGGACTTGCGTCTCTTGCGGTAGATTGGGAGATTTTGCCGCACTCTACGAATCCGCTTGAGGGGCGCAAAGCCGACGCTCCGCTTCTGCGCGAACCTTCTCCGCCGCAAGCTCCGGGACCTATGAGCTTCGGACCTCCTCCGCCGCCGAAACAGGGTAACGTCAGCTTCGCGAATACTATCGCGGGCGATGTGGACGCGGCAATGGCGAAAGCTCAAAACGTACTTGAGTACGAACTGACGCTCCCCGCGTTTGCAAGCGTTATGCCGAACCCGAGCGGTTCCGCGGCATATTGGTTTGACGACCCTTATCAGCCGCAGGGCGGCAAATCGCTCCACATCGAGGGAGCAGTCCGCGAACGTGCCGCAATCGCCGGAATGTACGGTCTGCCGCCGGAGAAAGTCATTCAGGAAGGCTTATTTATGGGCGGCAAATACTGCGACTGGGGACTGCGCAAATCGCAGGAGGTTACGCCCTTTCTCGCTAAACGCTATAACCGCCCGGTTCGCTGCGTCAATAACCGCGAGGAAACTTTCGACTTTATAATGATGCAGCGCTATATGTATATGAAAATCGGCTACACTGACGAGGGGCTGATTACAGCCGTTGACGACTTCTCAATAGCCGACGGCGGAAGTCTCGGGAGTTCGAGCTTCGGAAGCTCCGGCGACCATTCCTACGCGCCTTATCACACGCTCAAATGCAAGGACATTCGCCAGCAGATGGAGATTGTGGACACCAACCGCGGCTTGATGTACGTTTCAGGTCAGCACTGTCCGTTCAATTGGGACAGCGTAACTCTCGCGCTCTA
>JAISLB010000168.1 GCA_031260685.1 Oscillospiraceae bacterium
GGTAATAATATAACGCGTGTTCTCTATTTCTTTTTCACAGGGAAACATATTGTTTTTACAAACGGCTTTATTAAGAAATCTCAAGAAACGCCGATAACAGAAATTGAACGCGCTAAACGTTACCGTGACGAGTTTCTAAATAGGAAGGAAAACAGAAAATGACATATTTTGATGATTATCTCGCAAAAAAATTGCAAGACCCGGAGTTTAAGGCTGAGTACGATGCTCTTGAGCCGGAGTTTAACGCGGTTATCGCGCAGTATGCCGCTGAGGCGGCCGCTCGTAAGCGGCGCAGTCTCCCGCGTTTGAACCCCCGCCGTCATAATAACACACACCTCAATATTCATATACAACAACAGGAGAGATTACGCAATGACCGAATTCAAAACTGAATCCAAACGTTTGTTGGAGCTTGTGATTAACTCCATCTACACGAACCGCGAGATTTTCCTGCGCGAGCTTATCTCGAACTCCAGCGACGCTTTGGACAAACTGGCCTTTCAGGCACTCACTAACGGCGACGATACCGTAAGCCGCACTGACTTACGCGTTAAGCTTACCGCCGACAAAGACAGCCGCACGCTGACCATTAGCGACAACGGTATCGGTATGTCACGCGAGGAGCTTGAGGCAAACCTCGGAACTATCGCTAAGAGCGGCTCTTTCGACTTCAAGCAGGAACACGCCGGAGACGCTACAGACATTATCGGGCAGTTCGGAGTAGGCTTCTATTCCGCGTTTATGGTATCGTCCGAAGTATCCGTCACAAGCGTGCGCTACGGCGCGGACAGCGGCTACGTATGGAGCTCAAACGGCGTAGACGGCTACACAATTACCGCAAGCCCCGAAACAGAGCGCGGAACCACGATTACGCTAACGCTCAAGGAGGACGAAACCGGAGAGGACGGCGGCGAGGATTTTTCACAGTACCTCGAAACGTCAACCCTGCGGCGGCTTGTCCGCAAATACTCCGACTATATCCGCTTCCCGATTGTTATCGACGAGGAACACACGCATACCGAGGAGGACGGGAGCTCCCACACCCACGTTGAGGAGCAGACGCTGAACTCTATGACACCCGTATGGCAGAAACCGAAGAGCGAGGTTACCGACGAGGATTATAAAGCGTTCTACCGCGATACCTATTACGCTATGGACGACCCCGCCGCTATAATCAACATCTCCGCCGAGGGTACCGTATCGTTCAAGGCACTGCTGTTTGTGCCGCTTGTCGCTCCGGTTAATTTCTATACGCGTGAGTATAAGCCCGGCGTGTCGCTCTATTCTAACGGCGTTATGATAATGGAAAACTGCGGGGATATTCTCCCGGCGTGTTTCTCGTTCGTTCGCGGTGTAGTCGATTCGCAGGATTTGACCTTGAACGTTTCGCGCGAAACGCTTCAGCAGGACAGGCAGCTCCGGATTATCGCTAAAAACATCGAAAAGAAAATCCAGAGCGAACTCTTGAGGCTGCTGGAAGAAGACCGTGAACTTTATGAGAAATTCTGGGCGAGCTTCGGCATACAAATAAAGTACAACATCAGCGCGGACTACGGAATGAAAAAAGACACGCTGACGGATTTAGTACTGTTCACAAGAGCGCGGAACGGCGCGGAACCGACGCTCGTGACTTTAGCCGAATACGCGGCGGCAATGCCCGAGACGCAGAAGTATATTTACTATGTAGTAGCTGAAAACTACGTAACACAGCCGGAGGTTGAGGCCGTCCTGAACAGCGGCTTTGAGGTTTTGGCGCTTACGGAGCCGAGCGATGAGTTTATGATGGAAATGCTCGGAAGCTATCAGGAAAAACAGTTCCGCAGCGTAAAGGCGCAGGATTTAGAGCTTCCCGGCGACAGCCAAGGCGACCTAGCGGAGCAGGAAACAGAGGAAAAAGGGCTACTGGACTTTTTAGCGGAAGCGTTGGGCGACGAGGTAAGCGCGGTAAAATTAACCTCGAAGCTCGTATCGGCTCCCTGTGCGCTGAGCTCCGGCGGCAATATAAGCCTCGAAATGGAACGCTTCCTGAAAACGGTCGCGGGAGGCGACAGCTTCGGCGGCAAGGCTGTACGGATTTTAGAGCTAAACCCGAGCCACAAGGCTTTCGAAACGCTGAAAGCACTCTTTGTAAGCGACAAAGACAAAGCTGCGCAGAACGTCAGAGTGCTATACCTGCGCGCGCAGCTGGCGGCAGGCCTCGAACTCTCCGGCACAGAGGAATACACAAAGCTGCTGGACGATTTGGTTATTTGACAGTTAGCAGACAGCAAATATCATATATCAGATAGCCGCGCACGGCGGGGTGGTTTCCCCACCGCAGCGGACGCCCTAACGTCCCGCGCCGTGCGCGGTATCTGATATTTAATATTTGATAACTGTTATCTGTATTTTTTGGAGTATTTGATGATATACATAACCGACGCGATAAGTTTTGTCTGGGATAATGTCCGGACAATGGGATTTTCTGATATACTTGATATTGCCGTTGTAGCGTTTCTTGTATATAAGCTGATTGCACACTTTTCGCGTACCGGGAGCGGACGTTTGGTTCGCGGGGTTTTGCTGCTGCTTATAGTGATGTGGCTGACTTCGCTGCTTAATATGAGCGTGCTGTCGTTCTTTGTCGGGCAGACGCTGCAAATGGGCTTTCTGGCGGTTATAGTGCTTTTTCAGCCGGAACTGCGGCATTTGATTGAACGCTTCGGCTCCGGCGGGTTTACTAAGATTATGTCAAACGGAACGCGCCTCGGCGATAACCGTGTTATCGAAGACGCTATACTGCAAGTCGCGGCTGCCTGCAACGATATGTCCGCGTCAAAAACAGGCGCGCTGATAATCTTCGAGCGCAATATAATGCTTGACGATATTGCCAAAACCGGAACCGCTATGAACGCAATTATCCGCGTCGAAACCTTGAAAAACATTTTCTATCCCAAAACCCCGCTTCACGACGGAGCGGTGATAATCAGAAACGGAATAATCCTTTCGGCGGCCTGCGTTCTGCCGCTTTCGGCAAACCCGACGCTTGACCGCAACCTCGGTACGCGCCACCGCGCCGCGCTCGGAATGAGCGAACATTCCGACTGTATATCGGTAGTAGTATCCGAAGAAACCGGGCAAATCTCCTGCGCGACAGGAGGAATGTTAAAACGCCGCCTGAACGCGGAGGCTCTCGCAAAGCTCCTGCGAGCGGAAATGGGCGTAAACAGCGAAACAACTGTGAGTATGACAGAGAAGATATACCGCAAATTCGTGAAATAAGACGCGAACCGCGGGTATATTTGACACTTATCTGTACAAAGAGGTACCGCAATTATGACAAAACTTCGCAACTTCGGCAATCGGTTGCTTGCTAACAGGGGCTTTCTTATGGTTTGCTCGGTGCTGTTTGCTTTTGCCATTTGGCTGTATGTCGCGAATGTGGAGAACAAGGATATTGAGCAGCAAATATCCAATATCGCGGTAAACTATATCGGCGAGGACGCGTTGCTGTCCTCTAAAAATTATATTGTCACGGGCAAAGAGTCGCCTACGGTTACGATAACGTTCTACGGCAAACGAAACGTTATAAACAGGCTCCTGTCAGCGGATTTGACGGCTACCGTCGATTTGTCAATGGTTAACGCGAAGGGCGCGGTCAACTGCGCGTATACGGTGAATTACCCCTCGAACGTTCGCCCGGACGAGATTATTGAGGCGCGGCGCGTTCCGACAAACGTCATTGTCAGAGTTGACGAAGTGGTAACAAAAGAAATCCCGGTGCGCGGAAACCTTGAGGGCAACGTCGCGGTAGGCTACATAGCCGAAAAGCCGATTGTCACCCCCGCCGTTCTCAATATCAGAGGTCCTAAAACCCGGCTTGACGAAATAAGTTTCGCCTTAGTCACCGCCGCGCGTGAGGATTTATCTGAAAACCTCGCGGCCGTTGTAACGCCCGTATTA
>JAISLB010000171.1 GCA_031260685.1 Oscillospiraceae bacterium
CGGAGGCTGACGCGGTAGTCGCCACCTGCTGTCTTAAAACTCACGGTTTCGGAGGCGTCTACTCAAACTCGCTGAAACTCGCTGTCGGGATTACCCCCAAGGACTTTATGAAGCTTCACGTGAATGATATCCGCAAGATGATTGCCGAGATAAATCTCGCTTACACGCCTGATTTCGTACTCTCGGACGCTGTGGAAGTATTCACGGACGGCGGACCAATGGAGGGAACCCGCGTCCGCGCAAATATTATGACCATCGGAAGCGACCGCATAGCTCTTGACGCTGTGGGACTCGCGATACTCAAATATCTCGGTTCTAACGCCGCGATTATGAACACTCCGATTTTTGAGCAGGAGCAAATAGCACGCGCAGTAGAACTAGGACTCGGAGTAACTAAGCCCTCCGAAATAGAAATTGTTACCGACGACCCCGCAAGCGCTGAACTAGCGGCAAAAATCAACGAAATACTAGTACAGTGAACAGTGAACAGATAACAGTGAACAGTCGCGGGGGTTTTAGACGTTTAACGCGTCCAAACCCCCGCGACTGTTCACTGTTCACTATTCACTGTTCACTGTTCACTGTTCACTGTTCACTGTTCACTGAATCAATGGTGGAATAGGCGGGTATCTGTGAACGACATTGCAATGCCGTATTTGTCACAGGCGTAGATTACGTCAACATCGCGGATTGAGCCGCCGGGTTGTGCTATGTACTTTACTCCGGACTTTGCCGCGCGGTCTATGTTATCGGCAAAGGGAAAGAAAGCGTCCGAAGCGAGCGCGATTTCCTGTTTGATACTCGCCTTATGCGGTGGATTGCGCGAAAGCCACTCGTCGGCTTTGTCGCCCGCTATCTGCGTACAGGCTAAGCGGGATTGCTGTCCCGCGCCGATACCGATTGCTTTACCGTCCCAAGCGTAACAGACTGAATTCGACTGGGTATATTTGAGCGTTATCATCGCGACTACCAAATCGAGCTTCGCGCTGTCGGGGATATCCCACAATCTTGTGACCGGCTGCGTGATTAAGTCCGCGCTGATGATTTTATTGTTGCGCGCTTGCTCAAAGGTTACTCCGAAAACGTCCTTGCGCTCCGTAACAGGCGGTTCGTAACCGGGGTCGATAGAGAGTACGACGTAGTTGCCCTTCTTCTTGCCGCGTAAAATTTCGAGAGCAGCCGCGGAATAACCCGGAGCGATGATACCGTCCGAAACCATCGGGCGGATAACTTTCGCGGTTGCTTCGTCGCAGATATCGCTCAAAGCTATCCAATCGCCGTAGCTCGAGACGGGGTCGCAATAGCGCGCTTGTCTGTACGCTTCGGAAATGCTTCCCGCGATAGCTACGCCGGCGGGTGAAACGTGCTTAAACGAAGCCGCGGCGGGCTTCCCCGCGGCGATTCGCAACTCCCGCACAAGCTGCCAAGAGTTTAGAGCGTCAAGCAGATTGATATATCCCGGGGTTCCGTTCTCAACGGTGAACGGCAGCTTTCCGTCTACTCCTCTAACTCGCGCTGGTTTCTGATACGGGTTGACACCGTATTTGAGTTCCATTCGGCTTGTTCTCCTTTACTGATATTCGAAATAGGATAAGTCAGCATAGCGATAGAAATGCGGTTTTCGCGGTCGAGAGCTTCCCAGATTTTGTCAAAGGCTAAGTCGTAGTTTCCGTCGAAGCCGTCCGCTAAGGGTTCCCCGGCAAAAGCCTGCGGATTCTCCGCGCTTCCGTTATAGGTTGAAATAAAGCGCAAGGTTCCCGGCTGCGGTTCATACTCGAAGTATTGGCGCGTTACGGCGGCTTCCGCAACTCCCGCCGTTCCGAGCGATTTCAGGATTGACAGCTCGTAGGCTCCGTCCGGGACGATTACCGCGGAGATACGCGGCGTTGAGAGCGAATCCGGCTCAAACGTCCACGCGTGAAGATTGTCGATATCGTCAGTCTGCGAACCGTTGGTTACGACTATGCGGTCACTCTCAATCCTTGCGGCGTTGTAGATTACGAGAGTAGGGTCCGAGAGCAGCGCGGGGTCAAAAGCCTCCGTGCGAAGCAAGTTCCCCTCGCGCTTGATAACGCGGTTGCGCGAGTTGACGCTTCTTCCCGTGAGAAAATAAAGCGCAAAGCCCGAAAGTCCGTCGGGAGCGGTACCCAAGATAATCCCGCGCCCGGGATAGGGAGAGGCTTTCAGCCGTTCCGGTAATGCTTTCAATTGTCGAAATCTCCTAACTGTATTGTATCCAACCTAGTCTAAACCAACGTCTCTGCTATCTGCTATCTGCTATCTGATATCTGATATCTGATATCTGATATCTGCTATCTGTTATCTGAAACAACTTCTCCACGGAGCTCTTTCAGCTTTTCGGCTGATTGCTCGTTGTCGATAACAAGCTCCGTCTTGCCGTCTTTCTCAATGAGGCGGATAATATCGCCGGGACCGAAAGTTCCCTCGAGAAGCTTCTCGCTGATACCGTCCTCAATAGCGCTTGTGATAGCCCTGCGGAGCGGACGCGCTCCGTAAACCGGGTCAAAGCCGGAGCTTGCGAGAACGTCTACCGCGTTATCGTCGAATACAAGGCTCAAACCCAGCGGCTCAATGCGCTTGCCTACTTCGCGAAGCATATTGGCTGCAATCTCGCGGATATTCTCTTTCGTCAGCTGGCTGAATACTATCGTGTCGTCAATGCGGTTCAGGAACTCCGGCTTGAACATACGTTTAAGCTCCGCCGTAACGCTCTTTTTGATTTCCTCGTAGCTCTTTTCGCCGAGAATCTGAGCCGAACTCGCGAACCCGAGCGGTTTCTTATCGTCCGTAATGGCTTTCGCGCCTACGTTTGAGGTCATTACGATTATCGTATTTTTGAAGTCAACGCGCCGTCCCTGACCGTCCGTGAGAACTCCGTCCTCCATTATTTGGAGCGTAATGTTGAATACGTCTTCGTGAGCTTTCTCGATTTCATCAAAGAGTACCACGGAGTAGGGTTTGCGGCGAACTTTCTCAGTTAGCTGACCTCCCTCGTCGTAACCTACGTAACCGGGCGGCGAACCTATCATCTTCGATACCGTGTGCTTCTCCATATATTCGGACATATCAACCTTAATCATCGCGTTTTCATCGCCGAATAAGGCTTCCGCCAAGGCTCTGCACAGTTCGGTTTTACCAACGCCCGTAGGTCCGAGAAACAGGAAGCTCCCCGTGGGACGTTTAGGGTCTTTGAGTCCCACGCGTCCTCTGCGGATTGCGCGGGAAACGGCTTTTACGGCTTCCTCCTGTGATACTACTCGTTTGTGGAGTATCTCCTCGAGTTTCAGGAGCCGGTCGCTCTCGTCCTGCGTAAGCGACGATACGGGAACTCCCGTCCAGCTCGATACTACGGCGGCTATGTCCTCCTCGAGAACGTCCGTCCTGGCAACGTCCATAACCTTTTGCCATTCGGCGCGTTTCTGCGTCAATTCGGAGGTAAGCTTCTCCTCCTCGTCGCGGAGTGAGGCGGCTTTTTCGTAGTCCTGACCGCGTACTGCCTCGTCCTTTTCGTTCGTAAGCTTCTCTAAGCGTGCCTCGAGCTGACGCAAATCCGGCGGAGCGGTGAGATTATTCATTCTAACCCGCGAACAGGCTTCGTCGATTAGGTCGATAGCCTTATCCGGGAGGAAACGGTCCGAGATATAGCGTACAGCCAAATCCACCGCGGCTACTATCGCCTCGTCCGTGATTGCCAGCTTATGGTGAGCTTCGTAGCGGTCTTTCAAACCGTGCAAAATCTGTATCGTATCGTCTTTACCGGGTTCGTCGATTGAAACCGTCTGGAATCTGCGTTCGAGCGCGCGGTCCTGTTCGACGTATTTGTGGTATTCCGTAACGGTAGTCGCGCCTATAACCTGCATCTCACCTCTCGACAGCGCGGGTTTGATAATATTCGCGGCGTCAAGAGAACCGCTGGCGGAACCCGCACCGAGCAAAGTGTGCATTTCGTCAATGAAGAGGATTATGCTGCCCGCCGCGATTACCTCATCTATCGAGTTTTTGATACGTTCCTCGAACTCTCCGCGGTATTTCGTTCCCGCGACCATAGCGGATAAATCGAGCGATACTATACGTTTCCCGCGCAAATCCTCCGGAACGTCGCCCGAGATGATTTTTTGCGCTAAGCCCTCTATTACGGCGGTTTTGCCGACTCCCGGCTCCCCGAGAAGTACCGGATTGTTCTTAGTTCTGCGCGATAAAATCTGGATTATGCGCTCGACTTCGCTCGTACGCCCGATAACGGGGTCGAGCTTGCCCTTTGCCGCGAGGTCTGTCAAATCAGTCGAGAACATATCGAGCGTCGGGGTAGCCGAATTGCTCTGCTGATGTCCCCACGAGCCTTGTCCGTAGGCTCCTCCGCCGGTAAGTCCCGCGAGTACCGCGCCCACTCCGGGGAAGTTCGGATTAACGCCGTTGAGCGAATGTTGCTGCGGCGGCGCGCCCTGCGGTCCGATACGCGTAAGCGTCTGATAAAGCTGATTCGGGTCACAGCCGAGCTGAACGACTATCTTCGCGCCTATGCTGTCATTTTCGCGCAGTAAGCCCATAAGCAGATGTTCCGTTCCGATGTAACCGTGACCGAGCCGCAGGCTCTCTGCTCCCGCACGCTCGATAACGCGTTTGGTGCGCGGAGTAAGCCCCTGATTCGGTTCGCTGCCGGGCTGCCCGGTGCCTACGTTCTCGATAACCTTGTCGAGGATTTTGTCCGCCGAAAGGTGAAACTGCGTCAGAACCTTAGCCGCCATTCCCGCGCCCTCGCGGATTAAGCCGAGAAGTATATGCTCGCTCCCGACGTAGTTGTGTCCAAGCTCCGCGGCTGCCAGCTGCGCAAGCTCTATAACGTGCTTAGCACGTTCCGTAAACCGTTCTTCGTATTGCATTATATAACCTCCGTTTTTTTCAGATAGCAAGTATTCAGTGGTCAGATGACAGTGGTCAGCCGCGAGGGTTAGGACGTTGGACGTGTCCGCGCCCTGCGGGAGGAACCACCCACAAACTCCCGTAACTGACCACTGACCACTGACCACTGACCACTAACCACTGACCACTGTATATTTGCTCTACACAACAGCTCCGAAGCTTCGCAGCACCGGGATTATCCCCGTTTCCGTATGCGCGGGGAGCTGTAACAGCCCGTAGTCGGGGAGCGGATTGCACTCAATCAGCAGCGGCTTGTCCGCGGTTACCGCAACGTCCCAGCCAACGTAGCGTACTCTCGGTTCAACCGTTGCGGCTTCGAGAACGAGCGCTTTGACAGCATCCCAGTGCGGAATCGTTATCTCCGCGAATACCGTTCCCGTGGCGGGGTGCTTATCGTAAGTATCGCCCGATTTTGACTGCGCCAAACGCGAGAGTTTACCGCTTTCGAGATTTACAATAGCCGCCAGACCTCCCGAAGCGAAATTATCGACGTAAGTTCCGTTGCCAATCCGCAGCACGGCTCCGATAAGCCGCGGCTTCCCGCTGTCGTCCAGAAAAGTCATCACGCGGATTGTGTTGACAGCCTCGGGGTAGATAGCGCTTAACGTTTCGTGCTGTACAATCGGTTCGTCCCATAAGGTACAAAGCGACACTTTGAGTTCCGCGAGAAGCTCCGGAACGTTCCGTCCGTTTGAGTCGATTTTGCGTATTCCTTTTCCGCAAAGTCCGTCCGGCGGCTTAGCGAAGAATACAGGGTGACGCGCTGCGAACGCTTCGGCGGCTTCGGGCGAAGCTGTCTCCGCGTCAAGCCATTCGCGCCCGAGAAACTTAGCGTAAAGCCCGGAAAACGTGACCTTGTTGTCAACGTTTTTGGCGGCGGAACGCTCATTATATCTATGAGCAAACGCGACATTGCGCGAACCCGTAAACATAGTAGCCCGCTGACTGCCTTTGAGCTTATGGAAGCGGAACAGCTTATACTCCGAGCTTCCCGCCCCGTATTTGATACTGCAAAATATCATATCAAGCAGAATGAACAGCGTAAGCGTCCCGCGCTCTCCCGCGCAAAACTTAGCGTATCGGAGCATAGCTCCGTGGTTCATATTCTTTAAGCGTCTGAAATAGTATTTAAGTCTCGTCATCGGAATCCTCAAGCGTGTTTCGTATCAAAGCCGCGCGGATATGGTCGCGCTCATTGTCATCGAGCTTGCGTCCCGCCGCGAGACACAGTGTATTCGGCTGTATGCTGTGTATCAGCCCGTTTAGGTTGTTCAGCCTGATATCGAGCTGACCTATCGACACTCCGACTCTCGCGAGTGACAAAAGCTGCATAGCTTCATCGCCCGTAATGCGCCGCGCGTGCGTCAGCAGCCCGTAGGCTCTGTGAACTTGATCCTCAATATATCCCGGGTGATTGCTGTCGAGCAAACGCTGAATCTCTCTCTCGCGGATAATTATTTTGAGTACGAGCGCGTTGAGATTTTCGACAATCTGGCGCACTTCAAGCCCCGTGGTTTGCTGGTTCGAGACCTGATACAAACGTCCTAGCGCTTTCGTTCCCTCTCCGTAGAAGCCGCGAATCGTGTAGCCGGCTTTACCGAGGTCAACCGCGAGACCGTTGATTTGCCCGCTGTCGGTATGAGCCGGGAGGTGGAGCATAACGCTTGCGCGAAGCCCCGTCCCGAGATTTGTCGGGCAGCGCGTGATTATCCCGAGCTTCTCGGACTTTGCGAAATTGACGTGTTCCGAGAGTAGCTTCTCCGCGGCTTCCGCTTTTTCAAGGCAGCTCAAAAGCGAGAGTCCCTGCCCCATTGCCTGAATCCGGAGGTGATCCTCCTCGTTTATCATAATCGAAATGTCCTGCGCGGGGGAAATAGCCGCACCGCGCTTGCTCCCCTCCTTGCCGAGAAGCTCTTTCGAAATGAGGTGCTTTTCAAGCAAACTCGCGGGACCGAAAATGCTGCTATGCTTAAACGAATCGAGGTCAACAACCTCGAACAGTCCGCCGCCTCCGACGCCCGAGAGGTAGCCGCGCAAATCTTCAAACAGCAGCAGCTCCTGCTCTCCGGTCATTGCCCCCGGAAACGGCACTTCCGCGCTGTTACGCGCTAAACGAACCCTGGACGAAACCGCGATATCGAGATATTCGGGATAGTCGCGGAGCATTTCGGAGAAAGCTTCGCTCGCGGCAGGCATTTTAATCGTGTGAAGCCGCTCGATATGAGGGTCGAAGATATGAGCGAAATGCTCATAGCAATGCGGACAGCCCGCCTTGACATTTTCGCGCGCCGATTCCTCCGACGTTCCGCAAACAGGACAGTTCGGATAACGCGCGCCGGACATCAGCTCATCAATTGAGCGAATAGTTAACGCCAAATCACTCACTCCAAACTAATAACTTATCATTTAACTAAGTATAACGCATTTTGTCCCTTTTGTCAATAGGCAAACTTAACCGCCTGTGTTCAGATATCAGATAGCAGATAGCAGATAGCAGATAGCAGATATTTTCCCGCAGCGTTGCGTTGCGGAAAATTTAACTCTTTACTTTTCTGTAGTGATGTGCTATAATAGTAGAGAATTGTCTGTCAGAAATAGCTTCGTTGGTGGAAATTCCCAAAAATTGGTTTGCGGGGTGGCTCTTATGCTTCGTAGTTTTAGTCTTAAAATCAAGATTTTCGTTCTGGTTTCAGTTGTTGTCGTAGCTGCTTTTGCTACGCTTATATCTATTGTTTCCGTCAGGTCGTATGATATGGCTAAGGACGACGCCTTCAGCCTTGCCCTCGAAACCGCCGACAAATACAAAAACGAAATCATCGCCGAACTTCAAGGCGCGCGGATTACCGCGGAAACTCTCGCGACGGTCTTCGAAACCCTCAAAGACTACGAACTAACCGACCGCGATATGATGAACGATATCCTCCGAAACGCTCTCGCCGGTAAAGAGTACATCACCGCGTTCTGCATCGCTTATGACCCTAACGCGCTCGACGGTAAAGACGCCGAATTCGCCGGTATGGAGCCTATCTACGACGAAACCGGGCGCTACGCGCCTTACTGGAACAAGCTCGGCGACTCTATTGATGTTGAGTACCTCACTGATATCGACATTCAGGATTGGTACATCGTTCCGAAAGAGGAACGTCACGAGTATATTACAGACCCCTATCCGTTTCAGGTTCAGGGCAATGACGTTATGCTCACGAGCCTGATTTTCCCGATTTTGCACAACGGAGCTTTTATCGGTATCATCTCGTCTGACATCGTGCTTGACAAATTGCAGGAGATGGTCTCAAAAGATACGCTCCGAACCCACGACGGCTACGTCACGGAGATTTATTCTAACTCCGGCGATATTGTCGCGCACCCCGATAAGTCGAAGCTTGGGCTTAGCTTCGAGGAAGCCTATCCGAAGCTTGCGGATAACGGCGGAGACGCGGAGCTTATACGCTCCGCGATTAAAAGCGGCGAGGGTTACACGCTCGAGAACGAAGAATTCTACACGGTTTATATGCCGATTCAATTCTCCGAGGTTACGAACCCGTGGTCGGTGGCGGTAAGCGTTCCGATGACGCGGATTCTCGCCGGTGCTAACGCTATCCGCAATTACAGTATTACCGTTTCCGTTATTGCCTTTGTGATTATCGCGGTTATACTGTATCTAATCGCAATCAGCGTTACGAAGCCGCTGCTGATATTGACGAATACGAGCAGGTCTTTCGCGGAGGGCGATTTTGACACGGAAGTCCCCGAAATTAACACCAGCGCGGAACTAAGCGTCTTGTCAAAAGCGTTAAAGTATATGGCGGATCAAATCAGGCGCACGCTCTCGGAGCTGCAGGACGCCGTTAAAGCCGCAAACGCCGCAAACGAAGCCAAAAGCGCCTTTATGGCGAATATGAGCCACGAAATCCGCACCCCTCTCAACGCCGTTATCGGCTTGAACCGTATGCTGCTGAATACTTCGCTCGACGACACTCAGCGCGATTACTTGGAGAAAACGCGCCGCGCTTCCGGAACCTTACTCGCGCTTGTGGACGACGTACTCGACTTCTCAAAGTCCGAAATCGGCGCGATACAGCTCAAAACCGCTCCTTTTGACGTTAAGCTGCTGCTCGGCGACCTCGCGATATTATTTAGAGAGCGCAATAAGAACCCCGATATCAAGCTTCGTTTCGAAACGAGCCCGAATCTGCCGGATATTCTTCTCGGCGACCTGCTCCGGCTCAAACAGGTGCTTATAAATCTTCTCGATAACGCTTTCAAATTTACCGAGAGCGGTTCGGTCACTCTCCGCGCCGATATAACCGACCGCGGCGAGGATAACGTAACCCTAAACTTCGAGGTAATAGACACGGGAATCGGAATGTCCGCGGAGCAGCTAAGCCGCTTATTCACGGTATTTGACCAAGCCGACAACTCCGCCGCCCGCAAATACGGCGGGACAGGTTTAGGACTTGCGCTAAGCCGCAGGCTCGTCGAGCTTATGGGCGGGACAATTACAGTCACCAGCAAAGAGGGGCGCGGGACAAGCTTTACGTTTTACTGTCCGTTCCATATCCCGGAAGCCGCGGCTCCGGAGAAACCCGCGGAGGAAAAATCCGCAGCGGATGCCGTCAGCGAGAGAAACGCCGTTCTGGCGGGTATGCACGTCCTGCTCGTTGAGGACAATATGATTAACTCGCTCATTGCCACGGAGCTGCTGACTAACGTCGGGAT
The DNA here is from genome assembly GCA_031260685.1 of Oscillospiraceae bacterium. Classification (GTDB taxonomy): domain Bacteria; phylum Bacillota; class Clostridia; order Oscillospirales; family Oscillospiraceae; genus JAISJH01. The sequence continues at coordinate 9,661 of JAISLB010000171.1, forward strand.
AGAGGTTACGGCAGCCGAAAACGGTCAGGAAGCTATCGAACGTTTAGCGGAAGCCCGCAGGGACGGCATAGGCTTTGACCTAATCCTAATGGATTTGCAAATGCCCGTAATGGACGGTTACGAAGCTACGGTAAAGATTAAGGCAATGCCCGAATACGCCAAAATGCCGATTTTCGCGCTTACCGCCCACGCTTTCCCCGAGGAGCGCGAACGCTGCCTAAGTCTCGGAATGACGGGACATCTCGCGAAACCTATCGACGTTGACAAGTTCTTCGCGGCTCTGCGCGAAATCGCCGGCGAGAAGCCGTGACGCTCGAAAGTCTTTACGCAAACCGCAGGGACGCCCGCCCCTGCGGTTATTTGCGCCCTCCGTACAAGCGCCTGTCTGCGCGGAAAGCGCAAATTGTAAGAATTTCGTAAGATTTATATCACATATTCCGTAAGATTTGCGTGCTATACTGTACAACAGTTAGGTTTGACGATTGTTACGGCTGCGAGGTAAGATGACACCGTTTAGCACTTACTTTACGAGACTTCAGGTCTCGTAAAGGCAGCCCAAAACGGCATAAAAAAGCTGAAAGGAGAAACGGCTATGAACAAAGCGATGAACATACTCGTTTGCGACGACGACAGAGAGATTGCCGCGGCTATTGCCGTCTACCTCGAGCACGAGGGCTATACGCCGCTTCTTGCCTATAACGGGCGCGAAGCCCTCGAACTTGCGGCTTCCCGCGATATTCAGCTCATCATTATGGACGTAATGATGCCCGTTATGGACGGTATAGCGGCAACGCTCGAACTGCGGAAGCGCGCGAATATCCCGGTGATTATGCTCTCGGCTAAATCGGAAGATACGGACAAAATCATCGGGCTGAATATGGGAGCCGACGACTACGTGACGAAGCCTTTCAACCCGCTGGAGCTTATCGCAAGGGTTAAGAGCCAGCTCCGCCGCTATACCTCGCTCGGGAGCAAGCTTCCCGCGGCTGAAAACGTCTACACCCAGGGCGGACTTACCGTAGATGGCAACCTCAAGCAAGTCAGCGTTGACGGAGCGGAAATCCACGTAACTCCGCTTGAATACAAACTGCTGTACCTCCTAATCTCGAACCCGGGACGCGTATTCTCAATGGAGGAGATATATTCGCGGGTGTGGGAGGACGAATCGTACAGCGTGGAAAACACGGTTTCGGTGCATATAAGGCGTTTACGAGCCAAAATCGAAATCGAACCGAAAGACCCGAAATACATAAAGGTGGTGTGGGGAATTGGATACAAAATGGAAAAACTGGACGGCAAGTAAGCTCGTCAAAGTCCTCAGCTTTATACTTATCCCGGTGATTATCGCGGGAGCCGCGGTCAACATCTACGCAAAACTCGCAAACAGCACAATCCGGGAGAGCGGCATCGACGAGGAAATTATCTTCGCGGGAGCCCGCAACCCCGAAACTTTCTTCAATCAAATGATTATGCCCGTTCTCGCTTGTAACGGTCTCGCGGTGATTCTCACAGGCGG
>JAISLB010000068.1 GCA_031260685.1 Oscillospiraceae bacterium
AATTTAATTGAGAAATAAGCAGAAATAACGCCGCGATAATTGTTACTAAACCGATAGCGCGGTTACTGTTTGCCGCCGGAGTTTCGGAAAGTAAAACTTCATAGCCGGAGTTCTCAATAATTTTACAGATTGCCGCAAAAGTCAAAATATCGCTGTCATAAGTCACGTCGGCCGAACCGTGCCGCCAACTTACGTGCGCCTTTATGACGCCGCTTGTTTCGAGAAGCGCTTCTTCGATATGGTTTTGGCAGTTCGTGCAAGTCATTCCGCCGATTCGCAGCTGTTTACGCCTATACGCGCCGTTCATACGCAGTCACTCCTTTCGCCTGATTGTCTGTTGCGTAGATAAGTATACAGCGCAAATGTGTACTTTTTATGTGCTTTTAGAATTTTTCTGTAACGTTTTTTCAACGCTCCGGACAAAGTTAATGTGCCCAAAGGCACATTAACCATTAACAAGCAGCGGCTGCCTAAATCAATGAGGCGCGGACATAGCCTGAAACTCCGCTTTTTTCGTGTAACGCTCTTTGCTCCAGTTGATTTTATAAAAATTCAAGTCGCCCGGCTGCGTCATAAACAGCTCGAAGCGAGTAACGTTCGGCGCGGGACCAAACATTGAGGGACCTACGGGAGCCGCGGGAAAGATTTTCATCATCGGATTCGCGAGATTCTCAATCGAATCGGCGTTGCCGTCTACCGTAATTCCGTAGGAGCCGCCCTGCGCTCCCGCAACATACGCGTATACCGAGAAAGTGTCGTTATCATAGGCAAATATCGAGCATTGACCGTTTCCGCGCAGATAGTACGGAACTTCGGTAAACTCCGCGCGGATAGCGTTAAGAGTAACCGCCGGAAGCTCGTGGATATATCCGAACTCGTCAGGAAGCACAAACGTTACAAGCTCGCCCTTACCGTAGTGGTCACTGAATAATATCGGGTAGTTTTCTTCTCCGGCGACTGCTTTCGCAAGCGTCCACGTAGTGTTATTACGATGCTCAAGCAGCGGGAACGTCATCTCGTGCTTTGAGAACGTATCGCCTCCGCCGCCTATTCCGCCCCCGCGGAACTGATTTGTGCGGAAGTGACGTCCCTTGTAACGTATTGACGTAAGCTCCTCAATACCCTGTCCCAACGCTTCAATCATAAAGCCGGAGGTTACGATAGCTTTTCCGCCGTTACGTACGAATTTCGTTAGCTTCGCGATAATCTCCGGGTCTTTATGAGCCTGAACAGTGAGAAGCACGGATTTCGCTTTCTCCGGGAAGTCGGGAGTTAGCTCGAGCGGGATTCCGACCATTCCGAGGAAATCCTCCGCGTGGTCCTCGCCCTGCGCGTCCGGAGGGAGATAGCAGTACGTACCAATCGGCTGCCCCGCCTGCGACAGAAACGCGTCAATCTGCGTCAGCTGCAGCTTCAGCGGAGTAACGACGCGGTTCTCGTACAGCGAACCCCAACAGAACAGCGTCAGCTCCTTAGCGCGCGCAAAAGCCGAGAGATAGCCCTGTTCGAGGTAGATTTCGAGCGGATTACAACCATACGGGTCAAACCACGTTCCGCCGTTTCGTCCCGGAGCGTAATTCTCCATCAAGCGCGTAAGCGAGTAGCTCATATAGCGCGGCAAATGCTGGTCACTGTTCGGAGTGTCGCGAGTCTCCGTCCCCGTATAAATCAGGTCGAAGATATTGCGCTGAACCGCCGGGTTGTAACCGCTCTCCTGATAAGCCTCCGACCAGTTCGGGTATTTGATGATAACCTTACAGTCCGGGTTGACTTCTTTCGCGCTCTTAACTATGAGATTTTCCGAAACCTCCGCCAAGAGGTCGAGCCGGAAATCTTCCCACGAACGTTCGCCTTTTGCTGTTTGGCACTCATCGCAGGTACACATAGTAAAGAACCAGTCGTCCAGTATGAACTCGTCGAAGTGTTGCGCGGTGTACTTAACTTTTTCAACTAGGTGCGCCCGCATAGCAGTATTTACGTAGCAATACGTACCGCTCATACGGTATTTCTCCTTGTCGCCCTCGCTCAGGTCGTTGCAGGTGGTAGTGAGAGCGCCGGAAACTTCGATACCGCAATCCTTGAAAACGCGGATTAACATCGCGAGCTGTTCCTCCGGGATAGTCAATCCGTCGCGGTAAGGTTCGAGGTAAACCTTATCAATCCCGCTGTAAGTCTCAAAGAATTTGAGCTGATGCCGAAGTTCGCCCTCCGTGAGGTTAATCATATTGGGCGCTGTGCAGAAAACCACGAGTTTGAAGTTTTTATAGCTTGACACAAGAAAACCCTCCCTAAGTAAATATTCATTAGGTAGAGTATAACATATCCGGAAGATTTAGTCAAGCTCTTGAAATATCGCCTGTAATATGTTACAATAGACAAAAATGAATCGGAAATTGAGGTATACGCAGAATGAAACGAATCGCCGCGCTTTTGCTTGCAGTTCTAACGCTTACCGCCTGTTCGCCTAAGGCTCCCGCCGATGCCGGTAACACTCCGGGAACCGCCGTAACTCCCGCTGCGGAGGAAGTTTCCGCGGAGGCTACGACAATCCGCCTCGAGAAAGTCGAGGGTTCCGCGGAACTCACTAACGACGCGGGAAAGACGCTCACGATTATTGACAAAATGCCGCTGTTCAACGGCTACGGAGTAAGCACGCAGGACGAGAGCTTCGCGTATCTAAGTCTTGACGCCGCCAAAGCCGCTAAGCT
>JAISLB010000130.1 GCA_031260685.1 Oscillospiraceae bacterium
AGTGCAACGGCAAGCGCAACGGCAAATGCAACATCAAGTGCAACGGCAAGTGCAACATCAAGCGCAACGGCAAGTGCAACTGCGAGTGCAACATCAAGCGCAACATCAAGTGCAACGGCAAGTGCAACATCAAGCGCAACGGCAAGCGCCACGGCAAGTGCAACGGCAAGTGCGACGGCAAGCGCAACAGCAAGTGCAACAGCAAGCGCAACAGCAAGTGCAACAGCAAGCGCAACTGCGAGTGCAACGGCAAGCGCAACGGCAAGCGCAACGGCAAGCGCAACAGCAAGTGCCACGGCAAGCGCAACATCAAGCGCAACGGCAAGCGCGACATCAAGCGCGACGGCAAGTGCCACGTCAAGCGCGACAGCAAGTGCCACGGCAAGCGCAACGTCAAGCGCAACAGCGAGTGCAGCACCAAGCGCGACAGCGGAGCCGCCGCCGGAGCCGGGGGGAGAGCTTTCTCCGGGAATCTATGTTGTTTCGGAGATTTCGCTTGATGGGACGCTTATTACCGCTTGTAAAGACGGTGGTTCTGCCGAGCTTCTCTATTATGATAGCTCCGGAGGGGTATTTGCGGGGTTCCGTTCCGTTACTGACGGACTTAGCAATATATTTTTCAGCGTTGATTACTACGAATACTACGATGAGAACTACGGCGACATCACCAGCGACGTTGTTCGCATTAACTCTATCGAAATCTACGGTGACGCTGACCTCCGTTCCGCAGATTTGGCGGAGATTGACGTAATCGTTGTAAAAGGCAACGTGCTGCTTCCGCCGGGAATCAGTAAATTCACCGCGGCGGAAATGTCTTATTGCGGGCTTTTGTACGAACACCCCACAACAGCTTCGGTGATTACCCCCGAGGACAGTGAGCATTACAACGGTCAGCTCATAATTAACGGTAACGGAGTTGTCACATTGGTTAAGCCAAAAGGTTCGGCGGAGGATTCAATAGAAACGAACCCGGGAACATACAAAGTTTACCTTACCGCAGACAGCGGCGACGAAATTACTATTTACGAAAGTGACTGTTACGTCGAGTTTAAGATTAACAGCAGCTACGCGAAGGAATTTTCGGCTGTACGCGTCTATGTACCATAGCAAAACAGCGGAGGTTTTCGCGTCCCCCGCTGTCTGCAATAGCTTGTATTCGGTTTTGTCCTTAGAAATATTTACGTATACCTTCGCTTGCGCCATTGACATCGGCGGAGATAGACACCGTAAATTTGATATTGTTAGCGTCTCCGAAAGAGTTGAGCCAATCGAGGAAAGCGGTTACCGCCTGAACGTCCCCGGCGAATGGTGCAATTTTGTAAAGGCTGTCTAAAATGATATGCGTTATGTCGTAGTTTCCGGCGTATAGACCGGAGATGAAGCCTTTGAGGAGTTCGGGACCAGAAAAGCTGTAGTCGCTGGCGGTGATTAGTCTCGCGCCGCTCGGGATATCGAACGTAAGTTTGCGTTCTTTCTCGATGCAGACTACGTGTCCGTGTTCTACCGTTAAGGCGTTTGTGACGAGTTCGATTAGCTGCTTAGTTTTACCCGAGCCTTTCAGACCCATTAAAACCTTTACTCTTGCCATATGTTATATACCTCCGTTTGTGTATTGGACTTCATTTACTTACCTACCACTAAGTATACCATATCACGCGGAAGTTGTCAAGGCTGTTCATTGCTGATTTGCAAATCGTACATCTTTTTGTATAAACCGCCAAGGTTCATAAGTTCCGCATGTGTCCCAAGCTCGGCGATTTCGCCGTCTTTGAATACCGCTATCTGGTCCGCGTTGATAACTGTTGACAAACGGTGCGCGATAGCGATAATCGTGTGGCTGCCGGTAAGCTCGTCTATTGAGCGCTGTATCATTCGCTCGGTTTCGGCGTCCACAGAGCTTGTAGCTTCGTCAAGGATAAGTACGGGCGCACCGGCAAGGACTGCGCGGGCTATCGCGACGCGCTGTTTCTGACCGCCGGAGAGTTTTACTCCGCGCTCGCCCGTTATTGATTCGTAGCCCTCAGGCATTTCCAGTATATCGTCGTGGATTCGCGCGATTTTCGCCGCGGCTACTATCTCATCTAACGTAGCTTCGGGTCGCGCAAAGGCTATATTCTCCGCTAAGGTCGTATTAAACAGGAACGTATCCTGAGGTACGAACGCTATATGCTTACGCAGACTCTCAAGCGTGAGTTCCCTCAGATTGAAGCCGTCGAGGGTAATTTCGCCCGAACTCGGGTCGTAAAATCTCGCGGCGAGATTCACCATTGTCGTTTTGCCGACGCCCGTAGGACCTACGAGCGCGGTAAACGTCCCGGGTTTTATCTCAAGGTTAACATTTTTGAGTATAGGCTTCGAAACGTCATAGTGAAACGATACGTCATCGAACTTTATATTCCCCTTACAGGTTTCGAGAGTTCGCGCTCCGTCGGAGTTTTCAATCTCAACGGGAGTGTCGAGGATTTCGATTACGCGCTCACCTCCCGCGAGGGCTTCCTGCGCGCCCTCCATAAGCTGCGCAAGCCCCGCGATAGGTCCGTAGAACAGCGAGAGATAGAATACGAAGCCTAAGACCTCGCTCACCGGTGTTCCGTATCTATACGCGAAGTAACCTCCCGCGCCGAGAACGATTACCAAACCGCAGGACGTAAGAAAGTTCACGCCGGGATTGAAAAACGCTCCCCTGAATAAGGCGCGAAGCATCGTCACGGTAAAGTTCCGGAGAGTTTTGTGAACCCTCTGCGCGGAACGCTTCTCCTGTCCGAAAGCGCGTACTACGGATATTCCGGAGAAGTGGTCGTTGAGAGCCGTATTCATCTCGCCGACATACTTTTGACGGCTGCGGAACAGCGGACGTATCTTCTTCTGGTAAAACCAGCCGAGGAAAATTATCACCGGTATCGGTATACAGGTAAGCGCGGCAAGCCCCGGGTTAATAGTGAACATTATCACGCTCACACCGACAAAGGTTATAATATTCGAGATAGTCTCGGGGATAAGATGCGCGTAGAGCTGCTCGAGCGTAGCGGTATCGCTGACGACGCGGCTCATAAGGTCGCCCGTATGCACTGACGCGAAGTATTCAGTCGTAAACGTCTGCATTTTCGCATAGACTTTGACGCGGACTTTCTCCACGAGGTTCCACGCAGCCTGATGAGCGATGACGTTGGCTCCTCCGCGGAAAATCTCGCGCAGCAGGATTGTCCCCAGCATCAATAGCGCGTACTTCACTATTTCAGACAGCACCTCTGACGTAACCTCGCCGCTGATTGACTCTATGAGAAACATCTGTATGCGGGGAACGACGAGGTTCAGCCCCGTCATAAGGATTGTTGTGAGTATTGCCATCGCGAGGAGAAATCTGTAGCCGACGGTTTCTTTTGACAAGCGCAGTAAAATTTTCAATTGCAACGCTCCTTTGTAAAATTTCTGTTAACTCTTATTTTACACCTTTCCGGCGCAATTGTCAAGTTTGACAAAAGGCGACATATAGTGTATAATAGAGTAAATCAACAGTCAACAACAATTATGGAGGGTACATACTATGCTTTGGTTATACGCTGCGGCGATACTTGCTATCGCGGTATTCATTATGGTCAACTTCAAAACGGAACAGCGGGACGTTGTAGGTCGCGACGGTACGCACTATCCGCGGACCGTTAAGGTCTGGAAACTCGGCAAGCGTTCCGCGCTTGCGCTGCTGCCGCTGCTGCTTGCGTTCGCGGGTTGTATAGCGACCGTTCCGGCGGGTCATACGGGAGTTCTTGTAACTTTCGGAAAGGTTGAGGAGAACATACTTACAGAGGGCGTAAACTTCATTCTGCCCTATCAGAACGTGGTTATGGTAGACAACCGTGTGCAGAAGTACGAGTATACCCTCGAGGCGTTCTCGAGCGATATTCAGCAGACCGACGTCGTAGGCTCTATCAACTTTACCGTTGACCGCGCCACTTCGCAGGATTTGTACCGTAACGTCGGCATAAGCTACTACGATACGGTAATCTATCCGCGTGTGCTTGAAAACATCAAGCTCGTATTCTCCGAGCATACCGCCGAAGGACTAATCGGTAAGCGGACGGAACTCGCCGACAAGGTTAAAACCCTTATGTCTGTTGACCTCAAGCGCTACGGCATTGAGATTGCCAGCGTCAACATCGAAAACATCGACTTCACGGACGCTTTCACCAACGCCGTCGAAGCAAAACAAGTCGCACAGCAAAAGAAACTCACCACGCAAACCGAACAGGAGTCGGAAATCATCATCGCTAACGCCGAAGCCGAAAAACAGGTCATCGCCGCCGAAGCAGCCGCCGAACGCAAAAAAATCGACGCTGACGCTTCCGCGTATTCTGTTGAGGTAGCGGCGAAAGCGGAAGCCGAAGCAAACCGCAAAATCTCGCAGTCGCTCACTCCCGAGCTGATTGAATATACGCAAATCAACCGCTGGAACGGTACAGTCCCGAGTGTTCAGGCAAACGGCGGCGGAACAGTCTACCCAATAGTAACCATCGATTAAGCATTGAGCTGAAAAAAAGAGCGGGGAGGGTACGTTACCCTCCCCTGTTGTTATTTAAGATGTTATGACGTTTTTCATATTCGCGCTCCGCCTGTGGTTTGCGCAGATATACGGGATTTGCTTCGCCGGGGACTGTAGCTTCAGCCGCGAGAGCTACTCCGACTGCGGATAAACGGTCGGATTTGATGATGGTGTCGTTTTTCGAGCTGAACTCCGCGAATTCATCTTCGAGTTCCTCGCGCAGAATAACCCTGTCCGGGGTGATACGCTGAACCGCGTTGCCGGTTACCCGGAAAAGCGCGTTATAGAGCTGTCCGCGCCGCGCGTCCATTTCGCAAGATAGTATGTACGGATGAATTACTTTGCCATAGGGCGAACCGACAATCAGCGGGGGTTCATCGTTCCAGACAGCCGCGTAATCAGCCATAGCCGCGAGAGTCGAAACCGCCCGCGTCTCAATATCAAGCGCATACGCAAGTCCTTTGGCGGTAGCGCAGCCTATCCTAATTCCGGTAAAGCTCCCGGGACCTGCCGCGACCGCAATGCAGCTAAGCTCACTCGCGGCGATTTCGGAGTTGCGCAGTAGCGTGTCCACCATAGGGAGCAAGGTCCGCGAATGTGTCAAACCTATTGTCTGCGTATATTCAGCCAAAAGTACGCCGTCACGTACTAACGCGCACGAAGCGGTCTTGGCTGAACTCTCCAACGCTAATATCAACATAAATTGTTTCCTCGCTATGAAAAATTTCAGGAGCGCGCTCGGACCATTCGGCGACGATGATTCCTCCGCGTCCGAGGTAATCGTCCCAGCCGATGTCGTATACCTCGTCCGCTCCCGAAAGCCGGTATAGGTCAAAATGGAACAGAGGCACGCTGCCGTTAAGGTACTCGTTGACGACTGTAAAAGTAGGGCTGCTGACGCCCTCCGCGATTCCAAGCGCGGACGCGATACCGCGGGTAAACGCGGTCTTGCCCGCGCCTAAATTCCCGGAGAGCGCGACTACCGAACCGGGAACGAGCGAAGTGCCGAGTACGCGCCCGAGCTCCTCAGTTTCCGCCTCGCTGTGGGTTGTGTAAGTTTCCTCCCGCATCTGACTCCCCGCTATCTGCTATCTGCTATCCGTTAACTGCTATCTGAACTAAGTGTGCCGTCGGATTCCGCTGACTATCCCGAGGGACGCCGTAATCGAGAGGATACTCGAACCGCCGTAGCTAAAGAACGGGAGTGTTATTCCGACAACAGGCGTCAGACCGATACACATTCCGATGTTTTCAAAAGACTGAAACGCTATCATAGCCGAAATCCCGAGGCAAATAGCGAATTTCATACGGTTTTTGGATTGTACGCCGACATAGATGCAGCGCACGATAATCAGAAACAATATGGCAATGACGGCAATGCAGCCGACCAGTCCCAGTTCTTCGCCGACAACCGAGAATATGAAGTCGGTATGCTTGAACGGCAAATTAGGCGATTGAGACTGTTTACCCTGCATATAGCCCTGACCGAAGAGTTTGCCGCTGGCGAGTGCGAGTTTGCTTTGGTTCGCCTGCCAGTTGATGTTTACGCCGGTCGGGTCGATTATATCAGGGAAGTAGGGACCGAGTATGCGGTTCCGCTGGTTGTCATTAAGGAAGTTACTCCAAATTGTGGGCGATAGCGCGCCGATTATTGCAGCGCCGAGCAGAAACCAATACACTTTCAGCCCCGAGCCGAACATTACAACGATGAATATCGCGAGATACACTAAGCCCGAACCCAAATCGCGCGACGATACGAGTATCAGTCCGAATATCATTACGAAGTGACCTACAAGCGACAGCGCGGAACCGATAGCGTTGATACCGTTCCGAGTACTGTTCAGCCAGTCAATTTGCTTCGCCAGCAGAACGATAAAGCTGATTTTGACAATCTCTGAGGGCTGAATACCGATATTGCCAATCGGGGAGCGCAGCCAGTTCTTATTGCCCGTATCACCCTCAACGCCCCAAAAGAACAGCGTTGAGATGAACAGCACGTTGAATAGCAGCAGCAAAATCCAGCGTCCCGCTATGTACTCTATGTCTATCAGTGAAAAAATAAAGTACAGCGTTAGTCCAATGAGCATTGCCAGAGTATGCGTACGAATATAGGTATCGGGATTCGAGTAGCTTCTGGTTGCGGAGTAAATCATCAAAATGCCGAATACGCAAGCCGACAGCACAAGCGCCAACAATAAGTTATCGGCGCTTGTAAAGTAGTTCTTAACGGCTATTAAAATGCGTTTCGGCACATCAATTCTCCACTTTTTGCTTTTCGGCTGCTTCGCGTATATCGTCAATACGTCTATCGGCGTGAGCTGTCATATCAGCCCGGAAGTTGAAATCTGTCTTAGCGCGGAAAAGGAACTTGCGGGCTTCCGCGGTGTTTCCGAGCTTGAGGTATAGTTCCGCAATCATTATCGAAATCTGTTGGCTCTGCGATTTGTCAACGTCGTACTTCTGGAAAGCGTCGAGATAAGCCTCGAGAGCTTGTTCCTGAATGTAACGCTCCATTGCGGGGTCTCCGGAATCGGCATACAGACGGGACAACTGCACAAGAAGCTTCGCAACGACAAGCTGAGGACGCGGGAAGCATTTGGGAGCGCAGATTACGGCAAGGTAGAAGCCCGCGAATATCGTATAAGCGTCCCGGGCGGTTCCGAGAGCAATCGCCGTATCTTTGTGGAACGTTTCCAGAATCGGCATCAGCGTGGTTTTGTTGGACTTGACGGCATCGTTATACATATCTTCCGACGCGCTGTACAGGCAACTCGGACAAGTTACAACGTCGTAGTGCATAGGTTCGATGTTTTTGTAGTGGACTCGCATATCGGGGTCTTCACGTTCCACAGCCAGCTTCGACTTTTTCACGCGGAGTGTGCGGAAAGCGTGATTGCACAGCGGACAGGTATAGCCCTTATCCATAAGCATAGAGGGATTATCGTGGTCAAGCGGAAAATCGTCAAAAGCGTGTCCCGGCGGGAACAAGTCGGGACGCGATTCGGTAAGCGGAAAGCTGAAGCCTACCGCGCCGCCTGCCGGCACGGGAGCGGCGGAGTGTTTAACCGGAGCTTCGGCTTTCGCGGCTTCCGGCTTGGCGGCTTTTTCAGCTTTGTTCACGGGCGGGGCAAGCTTCGCGGGTTCCGCGGAACCTCCCGGAGTACTCGTGAGAACCTGAGACGCGGAATCGAACGCTCTCCGCGCCATTTCCTCGAGAAATTGGAGAGCCACCTGATACTCTTTCTGTATGAAGTCCGAGAGCTTTCCGCGTTCGACCGGTAATACTATGACTTCTCCGTCGGAAACAAGCTGCGCGGGCGAAGGCTCACCGAGAAGCAGTGAGTATTCGCCGAAATATTCGCCTTCGTTCTTACGTCCGGACTCCGTAAAATTGCCCCAAGCGTCCGCGCTTTGCACAATCGCCTTACCGCGGAGCAAAATTATCATTCCGTCATTTTTCCCCGCGGGGAAAAGTACGGTGCCGTTAGGGAACTTACGGGCTTTTTCCAAATGCCGGATGTGTGGTATCAGTATCATAGCTTCTACCTCTATTATGCGTCTGACTAATTACAAACGCTTCTTAATTGTTAACGCTTTAGCGATTGCTCCGCCTATTACGGTGCAGAGCAGTGTTTCAATGATAGCCTGAAGGAGAACAAGAGAAAGCACAGCGGATATTACCGGCAGATAGTCCGTAGCGGTAAGCCCGTTCTCGGGAGTTGCAACCATAGGAACTATGTATTCGTTCCAAAAAAGGAGACAGAGCGCACCGATAAACAACAAGGCGTTGAGCAAAGCCGTGCAAAGTGCCGCGGTTTCAAACGAGAATGGTCGCGAGTACCTATTTTTCCGCATCGCTTTGAAAATTAAGCTAGTGAGCAAACCTTCAAGTACCCGCGGAATTATACAGGCGAAAGCAGTTAGTAGAGGGCTGACTTCAAGAAGTATAGGTCCGAAGTCCCGTCCCATAAGAGCCTGTATAAAGCTCGATATACCGAATAACGCGCCCAGAAGCGTTCCGCCGAGAGCTCCGAGGACAATTGCCCCGATTGCCACCGGTATAACGCAAAGCGACATTGACAGTGCGCCGACAGAGAGATACCCGAGCGGAGTGAACGTCATTATCAGCAACACCGTACACAAAGCGGCTAAACGCACTACGTAGCCCGTTGTCAGGACAGACTTCTTAGCAATAGCCATAAAACCCGCCTCCAAACGATTCTTCAAAAATCCAACAACTAAGGTGGTACATACTTATTATACCACCTTAGAACCGATTTGTAAATAGCATTTTTGAAAAAAAAGCCGAAACGCTTCCGAAGCCGGATTTTCGGCGGCAGACTTTTGCCGTCTGACAGATGTTATTTCGGTATCTTTATTGTCAGCAGTATCTCGCTTTCTGTCTCGTTACGTCCGTATTCCGCGCCTATTCCCGCGGCTTTCATAGTGTCGTAGCATTTTGCGATAGTATTGAGAAATATGCGCACATCTTTGACGACGACCTTACGTCTGCGTATCGCTTCCGAAATATCGGGATAGTCCGGCGGAATTTCGGGCGGAGCTTCTTCCGCGGCTATCGCTCCCCTGCCGGCGTTTTTGCTGAGAGCCGTGAATTCTTCGACTAACGCTTCCGTACCGGCGACGGTAAGTTTCTCGTCAATTACCCTGCGCAGTACGGCTATACGCTCATCGTTAGTGTCAAGGCGAAGCAAAGCGCGCGCGTGACGTTCGGAGAGCCCGTTTTCCCGCAGAACGTACAGAAGCTCGGGAGCAAGCTTCAGCAGCCGCAGCTTATTCGCTACGCTTGACTGCGCTTTCCCGAGTTTGCGCGCGGCTTCTTCCTGTGATAATCCGTAGGCTTTGATAAGCCGCGCTATGCCCTCGGCTTCGTCTATGTAATCGAGGTCTTTGCGCTGTAAGTTTTCCACCATCGCAATCAGCGAGGACAGTTCCGGGTCAACGTCGTTTATCAGACAGGGAACCATCGACAAACCCGCAAGCCGCGCCGCGCGAAGTCTGCGCTCTCCCGCTATAAGCTCGTAGTATTTGCCGGATTTGCGAACGTTCAGCGGTTGCAAAATCCCATATTGCTTAATGCTTTCGCAAAGCTCCGCCAGTGACGTCGGTTCAAAAAAACGTCTCGGCTGCATTGGGTTAGGAGATATTTCCGCTACGGGAAGATACAGCACTTTCTGCTTCATCGAGTGTTCCTCCGATTATTTAGTCATAAGCGGATTATACCACAGCAATTGCGCGAAGTGTGTCAAATTTACAGCGGGAAATCACTTTTTTTGCAGTTTCGATATTTCCTGTTTGCTTGCCATTGAGAGAAGCGCTCCGAAATGTGTGGTGACGAGCGCGCCCGCGGCGCTGGCAAAATCCAGAACGTCAAGTATTTGCGGCTCCGTAAGTTCGTCAAGGTCAAGTTCAAGTAAGCGGAACAGCGCGGCGCCGAGAAACGAGTCCCCCGCTCCCGTGGTATCGACAGCGTTTACGCTGTAAGCCTCACTATGGAAGCGAGTCTGATTGTAGTAGCAGTCACTGCCCTTGGCTCCGTCGGTGACAAAAGTCAGCTTCGGGAAAAGTGAAGGTGACAGTTCCGCGAATTCTACTTCTTCCCGCGAAATCTTCATTATGTCGCAGTTTTCCGCGCCAAAGCGAATCCGCTCTTTCGCGCTTTTGAGATTATCCCAAAGCGCGGGACGCAAATTCGGGTCAAAGCTGATTAAGCAGCCGGAATGTTTCGCTGTCTCTATCGCAGCCTCGGTTGCGGAAGCCGCGGGCATATGCGAGAGTGACAGCGTGCCGAAATGGAACACTCGGCTCTCCGCGAGCAGTTTTGCCGGTATTTCGTTAACGTTCAGATTGGTGTCGGCGGTTCCGGTACGATAGAACGAGAATTCACGCTCTCCGTTATCGTTGTTGGCTACAAACGCGAGAGTTGTAGGAGCGGTATTGTCCGTCATAAGTCCGGACACATCAATACGGAGACCCGTTAACGTGTCTCTCAATTGCCGCCCGAAGCTGTCGCGCCCGACTTTACCGATAAACGCCGTACTGCCGCCGAGTTTCGCAATCTGCGACAGTACGTTAGCCGGAGCGCCGCCCGGATTCGCCTTGTACGTTCCGCTTTCCGGCAGATACTGAAAATCTATCAGCAATTCCCCGAGCGCGGTCACGTCGAATCTCCGCTTTTCAAGTATCATCAGCTCTTAAAGTAGTATCGGGTAGTCCCCACTTTATCCGTAATCTCAAAGTTGAGGCTCGTACCGTCGTACATCAGTTTGGTTCCCTCAATGTCAATGTAGGCGCCCTCAACGCTGTACGGAACTGCGTCCGCTCCGTTGACCCTGACGGTTTTGTCGTTAGTGTCGAAAGCGAATTTGTATTCCGCGAGTGAAGCCTGTTCCTCGGCGGTTACTTCGAAACCTCCGCGCACCGCGCGGTCAAAGCTCCAGACGGAACTGAGCAGCGAGGACGCGTCAATATCCTTGGGGCTGGGACTTGCGTTAGGATTAGGCGCGGCGGACATACAAGCTCCGAGCAGAAGCGTGAGCAGCAATACAGGCAATAGCGCGGTCAGTAATTTTCTTTTCACGCCGTTTCCCCCGTGTCGATAATATCTACGCTGACGCGCTTACCTTCCTTAGCCGCCAAGGCGCGGACAAGTACGCGCAAATCCTTGGCGGTTCGCCCGGCCCGCCCGATTAGCCGCCCCATATCGCTTTGAGCGACTCTAACCTCGAATAACGTTTCGCCGTCACGCTCCGATTCGTCGATTTGCACCTCATCGGGGTATTCCACTATATTGTTAACAAGGTATGCAAGCAGTTCTCTCATTTTGTGTCCTTTCTTGCTGTGCAGCGGACGTTGTTATACGATTTCCGCTTTCTTTAAGAGAGTGCGGAGAATGTCCGTGGGTTGAGCGCCCGTACCGAGCCAGTATTTGGCGCGTTCGGCGTTGATTTTGATTTCCGAGGGGTTAGTGAGGGGGTTGTAGGTTCCGATTTCCTCAATGAAACGCCCGTCACGCGGAGCTCGGGAGTCCGCCACGACCACGCGGTAGAAAGGAGCTTTCTTAGCGCCCATACGGCGCAAACGAATTTTGACCATTGCTGTTGTTCCTCCATTTTTTGTTTTTGTATATATCAACAAGAGGCTATTTAACCTCGAAGTTGCAAGTTATTAGCCGAAGAGACCGCCGAACATTTTGCCGCCCTTGCCGCCTTTCGGGAATTTGCCGCGCTTCCCGCCGAATTGCTTCGCCATTTGCCGCGTCATATCGAATTGTTTCAGCAGACGGTTTATGTCTACGACCTCCATACCGCTCCCCGCGGCTATACGCTTTTTACGGCTTGAATTCAGCAGCTCGGGATTATCACGTTCTTTTTTTGTCATCGACTGGATTATCGCTTCCATACGTATCATTGCTTTTTCGTCTATACTGGCTCCCGAGAGTGCCTTAGCGTCTATCCCGGGGAGCATACCGGCAATATCGGAGAGCGAACCCATACTTTTCAGCGATTGCATCTGCTCATAAAAGTCAGTCAGCGTGAATTTGTTTCTCATCAGCCGGTCGGTCATTTCGGCGGCTTTTTTCTCGTCGAACGCAAGCTCGGCTTTTTCTATGAGCGACATCACATCGCCCATTCCGAGGATTCGGCTCGCCATACGTTCAGGGTGGAAAGCTTCAACTGCGTCGAGTTTTTCGCCTACGCCGACATATTTAATAGGTTTGCCCGTAACGGCGCGTACGCTGAGTGCAGCGCCGCCGCGTGCGTCGCCGTCGAGCTTAGTCAGCAGTATTCCGTCAATCCCGAGCGCGGCGTCAAAAGCGGAAGCCGCGTTTACAGCGTCCTGACCGGTCATTGCGTCCACTACGAGTAAGACTTCGTGTGGCTTGACTTCCGCTTTGACGGCTTTCAGCTCGTCCATAAGCGCTTCGTCAATGTGAAGCCGTCCCGCGGTATCGAGCATTACGACGTCGTTGCCGTGGTTCAGCGCGTGGTCAATAGCGGCTTTCGCAATTTTAACCGGATTCTCGGTACCCATTTGGAACACCGGAACGCCGATTTGTCCGCCCACAGTCTCAAGCTGCTTGATAGCAGCGGGGCGGTAGATGTCACAGGCTGCGAGCAGCGGATGCTTGCCCTGCTTTTTCAGCAAACCCGCGAGTTTCGCGCCGTTGGTGGTTTTACCGGCTCCCTGCAAGCCGACAAGCATTATCACCGTAGGAGGCTTGTCCGAAGTATTGAGCTTGGCGTTAGTACCGCCCATTGCCGTAACAAGCTCTTCGTTGACGATTTTGACTACCATCTGCGCCGGGTTCAGACCTTCGAGAACATCGCGTCCGACGGCACGTTCGCTCACTTTCGCGACAAAATCTTTCACGACCTTGAAGCTTACGTCAGCTTCGAGAAGCGCCAGACGAACCTCGCGCATTGCTTCCTTTATGTCGCTTTCGGACAGCCGTCCTTTGCCGCGCAGTTTTTTGAATATCCCGCCGAGCTTGTCGGATAATGATTCAAACGCCACAGTTTACCTCCCGACTTGCCAGTCATAGTGTTTATCGGCAGCGTTTGCCGGGTGTAGGAATTCGTAATCGGTTTTGAGGAAGAACGCGTCGTATTCGCCGCCGAGGTCATCGTCCCAAGTTACGTCTATGTGGTACCACGCTCCGTCGAGATATACCTGATTCCACGAATGGTCCATAGGGTCGCTTGTGACAATCCTGCACGTTATGCCGAATCTGTCGCAGAGTACTTTGAACGCCCGCGAATATCCGTCGCACACACCTATTCCCTCAACGAAAATGTTGTACGCGTTAAACCGGGACAAACTCATATCGTAGCGGGCGTTGTCACATATCCAGTCGTTGATATTGTCGATAGTTTCCCTTTCAGTCGCGCCCCTTTTTATACTGCGAACGGCGTTGTTAACCGCAAGCTCGAAGTCAGCTTTCATCGCGGGGATTCGGGACAGCGGATACGCGTATTGGGGTGTCAGGTCGTACGCAATCCCTTTGCTGTCATTGTAAGTCACATACGCGATTGGGTTATAAACGTAGAATAGTTCGGGGTTTGTATCGACAAGTGCCAAGGCTCGTTTCATAGCTTCGCTGTAATGCAGTCCGAAGCGGCTGATATCAATCTTAGACTTCAGCTGTGACAGCTGGTCAATAACGTACTCCTCAAAAGTTTGCGCGTTTTTAGAAGGCGCAATATCAGGAACATTAGGAGGCGTCGGCGAGGGTGACGGAGACGGTGTCGGCGTCGGAGTGGGAGACGGAGAGTGTGACGGAGACGGAGACGGCTTGGGAGAAGAAGACGGTGTAGGCGAGGGCGACGGAGACGGCGAAATCTGCGCTGCCGGAAGCTTAAACGCGGGCTGAGCGGGGTCACTGTAACCTTTTACCGTCCAATCGTAATAACTGAAGCCGCCGATATCTTGGGAAATTTCTTCGTCCGTAAGGAATAGCACAACGTTGCGCCCGAGAGAGTCGTTCATTGCGCAGTCAATATGGTACCAAGTGTTCCCGAGGTATACTTGATTCCACGAAACTGACATTGCGTCGCTGCCGACAATACGGTTTGTAACCCCGCGCGCGTCCGCAAGAAGTTTGAACGCTGACGCATACGCTCCCGGAGTACCGCGCTTGTGAATCAGAACGTCGTAGGCGCTTACATACGTAGGACGCGACTTACTATCGGGGGTGGTGTTCTTTACAATCCAGTCGTTGATGTTCGTGACAGTTTCGCGGTAAGTCAGTCCCTCCGGAATCTTGTCAAGCGCGGAGGCAAGAGCGCGTTTGAACTGCGTGATTTTAGTCGGAAGCTCCAAGTTACTAAAAGTGTAAACAGGTTTTGCGGAATCCATAAGAAGCGTAGATGAATGATAGATAACGCTTACGGTGCTGTCAACATAGAAAAACTCGGGGTGGTCGTATAGTATTTCGGTATAAATCTCCGAGAAACGGTCTTTTTCAACGCTGTACGCCGCGAGGTCGATAGTTTCGGAGCGTTCTGTAAGTCCGCTGATAATATGCTC
>JAISLB010000091.1 GCA_031260685.1 Oscillospiraceae bacterium
AGAACCGCCGGAAACGCGGCGTTCTAGTCCGAATCAGCAAATCACCTCTTGACTTTTCAGCCAAAAGGTGATATACTACACTAAAACGATGCTGCTAACATCGTGAGGTGCCGCAAGCGGCGAGCAAAGCGTTCGATTATATAGTTGCGATAGCCGGAACACTTAGCTGTGGGTTACGGCTATCGTGCTGTTACGGGAAGCAGCAGGCTCAGTATTATCGCAACGCAAATAAAGCATACGATGTACCTTATCACTATCTTTACCTTATTCAGCCCGACCACCTCCTTTCGGAGATGCTCGCCGTTCCGCACCTTCTCGTGCTTTGATATTTTAACATATAATAGCATATTATGTCAAGAGGTAACACGACTATGAACCAATTGCAGGAACGTATTGAGACGCTTTCGCTTAACGGCTTGCACTGTTCGCAGGTTATGCTTATGCTTGCCCAAAGCCTTACGGGAGAGGACGAAGCTCCCGTCATTGCCGCAATGGGCGGACTCGGCGGCGGACTGTACAGCGGTTTCAACTGCGGAACGCTTACGGGAGGCTGCTGCCTGCTATCGTCCTATTGCGCGAGAGGCTCAATTGACGAACAGGACAAGTACCCCTATAAACAAATGGTCGCGAACCTCGCGGCGTGGTTTGAGGATACGTTCGGGAGCGTTAACTGCGGGGATTTGGTATCTACAAACCCAATTGAACGCCGCGAGAAATGCCCGAAGCTTATTGAAGCCACGTTCGCGAAATGCTTAGAGCTGCTCGAAGCCGCGGGAATCGACCCGAGAGGTGAATAATGTCTGACGGTTCGGGCTTCGTACATCTCCACGTCCATTCGGAATACAGCTTGCTCGACGGTTTCTGCCGGACGGGTAAACTTGCCGCCAAAGCCGCGCAGCTCGGTCAAAAAGCCGTCGCGGTTACGGACCACGGAGCAATGTACGGCTCGGTCAATTTTTACAAAGCCGCTAAGGCCGCAGGTATCAAGCCGATTATAGGCTGCGAAGTGTACGTAGCTCCCGGAAGCCGTTTCGCCAAGGAACCAGTCAACGCTGAGAAATACTACCATCTTGTGCTGCTCTGCAAAAACGAGCAGGGCTACCGCAATCTGTCATATATGGTAAGCAAGGCATATACGGAGGGCTTCTATGTGAAGCCGCGTATTGACCTTGAGCTTTTGCGTACTCACTCGGAGGGGCTGATAGCGCTCTCGGCGTGTCTGGCGGGCGAAATCCCGCGCCTGCTCTCCTCCGGACAGTTCGAACAGGCTAAGTCACGCGCTCTTGAGACCTCCGCTATATTCGGTGCTGACAGCTATTACCTCGAACTGCAAGACCACGGAATCCGCAGCCAACTCGAGGTCAACCGCGGTTTACAGCGTATCTCGCGCGAAACCGGAATACCGCTCGTTGCGACCAATGACGCACACTATATTGACAAGTCCGACGCGCGTTCGCAGGAAGTGCTGATGTGTATCGCGACTCAAACTAATCTCGACGACCCTAAGCATATGCGCTTCGAGACCGACGAACTCTACCTGAAGTCCGAGAGCGAAATGCGCGGCTTATTCGCGAATTGTCCGGAGGCTATTGACAACACCGTCAAAATCGCAGCTATGTGCGAACTGGAGTTTGAATTCGGCAAGTACCATATCCCCGATTTCAAGTTACCGCCGGAGGAAGCCGACCCGGGCGAATATCTGCGCAAGCTCTGTCTCGCGGGTCTCGAAAAGCGCTACGGAGCAGACGCGGAGGAACGCTTAGAACAGCTCAACTACGAGCTTGATATGATAGACAAAATGGGCTTCTCGGAGTATTTTCTCATTGTCGGCGACTTCATAAGCTACGCCAAATCGCGGGGAATACCCGTAGGACCCGGGAGAGGTTCCGCCGCGGGTTCTGTCGTAAGCTACTGTATGGAGATTACGGACGTTGACCCGGTGCGTTACGGCTTAGTGTTCGAGCGTTTTCTCAATCCGGAGCGTATCAGTATGCCGGATATAGACATCGATTTCTGCGTAAAGCGCCGCGGCGAGGTCATAGACTACGTAATAGCTAAGTACGGAGCGGAGCACGTAGCTCAAATCGCGACTTTCGGAACTCTCGGGGCTAAGGCTGCTATACGCGACTGCGCGCGTGTTCTCGGATTCAGCTATGCCGAAGCTGACAACGCCGCGAAGCTCGTTCCGTCCTCTCTCAACGTAAAACTCGCGGACGCGCTCAACGCTTCGCAGCCTTTCAACGCGTTTTACGAAGCCGACGAACGTAACAGGCAGCTCATTGACACTGCGATTGCGCTTGAGGGTATGCCGCGTCACACCTCCACTCACGCCGCGGGAGTAGTTATCACGCGCAGACCGGTTTACGAATACGTACCTCTCGCAACCAACGACGAGGTTGTAGTTACGCAGTACACTATGACGACCTTAGAGGAACTCGGGCTGCTCAAAATGGACTTTCTCGGCTTGCGGAACCTTACAGTCATCGACGACTGCGTAAAGCTAATCCGCAAGCGCGAACCCGGCTTTGAGCTGGGAGCAATCCCCGACGGAGACCCCGAAACCTACGCGCTTTTGTGCAAGGGGCGCACGAGCGGGATATTTCAGCTCGAATCCTCCGGAATGACAGGAGTTTGCCTCGGACTGAAGCCTCAGAACCTCGAGGATGTAGCGGCGGTAATCGCGCTCTACCGCCCGGGACCAATGGACAGTATACCGCGCTTTGTCGATTGCAAGCACCACCCCGAGCGCGTACAGTACAAGCATCCCGCGCTTGAACCTATACTCCGCAGCACCTACGGCTGTATAGTTTTCCAAGAACAGGTAATCGAGATATTACGCAAACTCGCGGGTTTTACAATCGGTCAAGCGGATATGATACGCCGAGCGATGAGTAAGAAAAAGCCGAAAGAGATAGCCGAGAAGCGCGAGGCCTTCATACAGGGCTGCGAAGCTAACGGAATAAGCGGCGTTACAGCGGGCGAGATTTACGACGAGATTAACGACTTTGCGAACTACGCCTTTAACAAGGCTCACGCCGTGGGTTACGCGGTTATAGCGTATCAAACGGCGTACCTCAAAACTCACTACTTCGGGGAGTATATGGCTGCGCTGCTCTCGAGTGTTCTCGACGTCCCGAGTAAGCTTGCGGAATACATCGCGGAGTGCATATCGAGCGGTTTTCCGCTGTTACCGCCGGACATCAACGAATCGGAAGAGGGCTTCACGATAAGCGGCTCCGGAATCCGCTTCGGACTTGCAGCGGTCAAGAATGTCGGCTACGGCTTTGTAACTCTCTTAGTCAGGGAGCGCGTACAGAGCGGGAAATTCACCGGTTTCGAGGATTTTGTCCGCCGAATGAACGGTCACGAATTCAACAAGCGCGCAGCCGATAGCTGTATACGCGCGGGAGCGTTTGACAGCTTCGGTTATGCGCGTAAAGGTCTCGTGCAAGCCGCGGACCTCATTATCGACAACATCGCGAGAGAGCGCAGAGAGGTTTCAAGCGAACAGGAATCGCTTTTCGGCGGTTTTGACGAGACTGACGGAGCGCAAAGCAAATCCGTAACAATCGGAACGGGCGAATTTACACGCCACGACCTCTTAGCCGCGGAAAAAGAAGTTCTCGGACTCTACGTTTCGGGACATCCCTTTGACGAGTACAAAACGCGCTGCAGAAGCGCGGGAGCTTCGCGTATAGCGGACCTGCGGGACGGCGAAAACTACCGTATCGCGGGAATCGTTAACTACGCAAAAACCGCGTCCACTCGTAACGGAAGTCTTATGGCGCGTGTGACAATCGAGGACGACAGCGGAGATATGGAGTGTCTGCTGTTTGCGCGTCTCATCGAAAAAGGGGTTCCGGAGCCGGGCGATATACTGTTTCTCCGCGGAAAAGCGTCTCAGCGCGACGAAACCAAACCGCTCCAATTCGTAGCGGACGAAAGTCTGCCGCTTCCCCCGGAACCTAAAAAGCTCTACGTCAAGCTCACGGAAGCAAGCCGCGAGGCGGCTAAGAGCATTATCGCGCACTATCCCGGTTACGACAGCTGCGTACTGTACTTCGAGGACAGCAAGCGCAAACTCGGCGCGAACTGCCTTGCGGGAGCCGCGCTTCTCCGTGACCTACGCGGCGCGTTCGGCGAAAGCAACGTGGTCGTGCGCTGATGTGTATTTGACATATACGCGGAACTGTGGTATAATATGTGTTATAGTGCGATATTCCCTCTTGACAGTCAGGTGAACTTGTGATATAATCTGTACATCTTTTTATTTGTGAGGTACAAACTTATGCTTCAAATCAAAGGCTTGACAAAAATCTTCAAATCGGGAAAGGGCGATAAGCGCGCGGTTGACAATCTTTCGCTGAATGTCGCCCCGGGGGATATTTACGGCTTTATCGGTCATAACGGAGCCGGAAAGACCACTACGCTGAGAGCCTGCGCGGGAGTTATGACCTACGACAGCGGAGAGATTGCCGTGAACGGCATTGACGTTGCCCGCGACCCTATTGAGGCTAAACGGCAGCTTGCGTACGTACAGGACAATCCCGAGCTGTACGACAACCTCAAAGCCGAGTATTACTTAAAGTTCATCGGCGACATCTACGGCGTCCCGGCGGCTGAAAGACGTTCGCGGATTGAGAAATACGCGGGAGGTTTCGAGATAATCGGGAACCTCGGTGACCCCATCGGGAGCTATTCGCACGGTATGAAGCAGAAGCTTGCGCTCGTAGCCGCGCTGCTGCACGCTCCGCGGCTCCTTATGCTTGATGAACCTTTCGTCGGGCTGGACCCGAAAGCCGCGCTCACGCTCAAGGGTTTTATGAGCGAACTGTGTCAATCGGGCGGCGCGATATTTTTCTCAACTCACGTACTGGACGTTGCGGAAAAGCTCTGCAACCGTGTCGCCATAATCAAAAGCGGTTCACTCATAGCCGAAGGTACAATGGAGGAAGTGCGCGGTACCGCGTCTCTCGAGGCCGTATTTATGGAGCTTACGGAAACGGGAGGAGCGGCGAATGTTTAAGCTGACTGTTTTATACTACCGCTCAATGCTGAAACCCAGCTTATCGCGTTATCTGCTGATTGGCTTTATAGTCGTGATGATGTTCGGCAGCATCGGTATACAGGCGTTTATGATAGGTTTATCGGGAGGAGCGGCGGCATTACCGGAATTATTCTTTGTCGCGGCAACATTCCTTACGCTGATTACGGCTATTTCTACAAGTTCTAAGCAGCTGTTCGGCTTCCGCGATTTAGACACGCAGCTCTCGTGGCCTTTTTCGGCGCGGACAATAGTCGCAAGCAGGGTGCTTATATTCTATGTCAGCGAACTTGCGTTTTCCGCGCTCCTGCTGATTCCCGCGTTTGCGGTTTACGCGTATTTTCTCGTGCCGGAGTGGTGGTTTTACGCGGTTGCGCTGCTGCTAATGCTTGTTACCCCGGTAATCCCGAGCATTATCGGCTCGATACTCGGCTCACTGCTTGCTATTGTCACGGCTAAATCGCGCTTCGGCAAAGCCATTGAATTCGCGGGGCTTACATTGATTGTAGCGGCGGCAATCGCACTGAACTTCATACTTAACCGCGCAAATGTCGGCGGAGAGGACGCGTTTCTATCCGCGGCTGAATCACTGAAAAACACTCCCGCGGTTCTCTTTAGCAACGCGCTGAACGGTAAACCCTCATCGTTACTGCTGCTGATAGGCGGCTCGGCGGCACTTTTCGCGCTGTTCAGCCTTGCGCTCGGCAAAGTGTTTTTCGCGGTCAACAGCGCTATAACATCTAAACGTACTAACGCAAACTACACGCTCGGAACCGTCAAGCAATCCGGCGCGTTCACAGCGCTCATAGCGAAAGAGCTCAAAATGTACTTCGGGAGTACGATATACGTATTCAACACGCTGTTCGGCGTAATCCTTGCCTTAGCGGTTGCGATAGCCGTCGCGGTACTCGGGGTTGACAAAATCTTTGTGTATTTCGGAGTTTCCGAGAGTGAGCTTGCGGCTCTAAACATTACTAATGTGCAGATAGGCTACTTCATTCCCTTTGCGCTTGCGTTCTTTGCTGCTATGTCGCCTACTACGAGCGCGACAATCTCGATAGAGGGACGGCGGCTTGAGACGCTTGTCGCGCTGCCGGTGCATACTTCGCGGATATACGGCGCTAAGCGGCTCGTGAACTATATCGTTTACATACCGCCGATGATTATCGCGGGAATACTGCTTGCGGTAAGGCTCCCGTCGGAGTATACGCTGTTTTACTTCTTGATACCGCTAATCTACATTTTGCTTTCGGCGGAGATAGGGCTTGGAGTCAATCTGCTGCTGCCGAAGCTCAACTGGACCACGGAAACGCAGGTCGTAAAGCAATCGGCGGCGGTGGTAGTAACGGTATTCGCGAATATGATAATATGCTGCTTGCCGATAGTCCTGTTCCTGATTCTCGGACTCGACATAGGCGACGAAAAGTTCCTGACGCTGTCGTTTTGTATACCGGCTTTGATTACAATGGTAATCGCCTACGTATTAAATTTCGGCGCGGGAAAAAATAGATTGAGGGATTTATTATAAAATGACTGTAACAACAATACCGCGCGGAAGCGAAACCGAATACGCGGCGGAGTTCACAACCCGCAGAACCTCTGACAACGCGCAAATCCGCGATACGGTAGCGGAGATAATCGCGGAAGTGCGCCGCAACGGTTTTGAAGCTGTCGAGAGATTCTCTCAGCAGCTTGACAAAGTTCGTCCGCGCGAGATAAGCCTGTCGGAGTTGAAAATTTTAGCGGATCAATGCGAACCGGAACTTGTCAAAACGCTCAGGAGAGCCGCCGACAACATTCGCGAATACCAGTCAAAGCTCATTCCCGAGAGCCGCTACTGGAACGTTGAGAACGGACGCTTAGGGCAAATTATACGTCCGCTGAACCGCGTCGGGCTGTACGTTCCGGGCGGTACCGCGGCGTATCCCTCCAGCGTGTTGATGTGTGCGGTACCGGCTAAATGCGCGGGAGTGCCGGAGGTTGTAGTCGCTACACCGCCGGGACAAAACCTAAGCCCCGCTGTCGCCGCGGCTGCTTTGGTCGCGGGAGTTGACCGAGTTTTCGCAATGGGCGGCGCACAGGCTATCGCGGCTCTCGCTCTCGGCGCGGGAGTAGTACCTCGCTGCGACAAAATTGTCGGTCCCGGCAATAGCTACGTTGCTGAGGCTAAGCGTCAGCTTTTCGGCGAAGTTGACATAGATATGATTGCGGGACCCTCTGAAATCTTCGTCGCGGCTGATTCTACCGCGAATCCGGTCTGGTGCGCGGCTGATTTGCTAAGTCAGGCGGAACACGATGTTCAGGCGGCAGCCCTATTCGCAACCTTTGACGCGGATTTGGCAAACGCGGTCGCGAGAGAGCTGGAGCGTCAGGTTGCGCTGCTTCCGAGAGCTGATATCGCGCACGCGTCACTTGAAAATTACGGAGCGGTTCTGCTCTGCGAGGATATGGACAGCGTGCTTGAGCTTGCAAACGCAATAGCGCCGGAACATTTGGAGCTTGCGGCGGCTAAACCGCGTAAACTCGCGGAGAAAGTACGTAACGCGGGCGCCGTATTCGCGGGGCATTTTACCCCCGAACCTATCGGCGACTACTTTGCAGGTCCCTCGCACGTTTTACCCACCAACGGAACCGCTAAATCTTTTTCGCCGCTATCTGTCGATAGCTTCCTGAAGCGTACGAGTTACATTGAATACAGCGGAGACGGACTAAATAACGTAGCGGCTGACGTAACACGCTTTGCGAGAGCCGAGGGCTTCGAAGCTCACGCAAGGTCAATTGAAGCGAGGAACAACAAATGAGAACTGCAAGCATATTGCGCGAAACCAAAGAAACCCGCGTATCAGTTACGCTTGACCTCGATAACGCGGCTGCTCCGAACATAAAAACGGGCATAGGCTTTTTTGACCATATGCTCACCGCGTTGTTTTTCTACGCCAAAATCGGCGCAACTGTTGACGTTGACGGAGATTTATACGTTGACGCGCATCACAGCGTTGAAGATTGCGGAGTTGTAATCGGTCAGGCGCTGCGCGAAGCCTGCGGTGACAAGGCGGGAATACGCCGCTTTGCCGATTGTCACCTACCGATGGACGAAGCCTTAGCGTTTTGCGCTCTCGATATATCGAATAGAGCGTACCTCGCGTTTGACGCGGAATTTCCGCAGGCTGTAATCGGCGGCTATGACGCTTGTCTGACCGCGGAGTTTTTCCGCGCGGTTGCTGTCAACGCGGGACTTACGCTTCACCTGAAAGCGTCCGGCGATAATTCGCACCATATCACGGAAGCGCTGTTCAAAGCTTTCGGAGTTTGTCTGCGAAACGCGCTGACCATTGACGGCGGCGGAGTAAGTTCAACTAAGGGTGTATTGTAATGATTGGTATAATAGATTACGGAGCCGGGAACCTCCACAGTGTCGCTAACGCTTTCCGCAAGCTCGGGGTTGAGACGTTCGTCAGCGGCGATACAGCGG
The DNA here is from genome assembly GCA_031260685.1 of Oscillospiraceae bacterium. Taxonomy (GTDB): domain Bacteria; phylum Bacillota; class Clostridia; order Oscillospirales; family Oscillospiraceae; genus JAISJH01. Next base: position 8,517 of record JAISLB010000091.1, read on the forward strand.
AGCTTGCGGCGGCGGATAAGCTGATACTCCCCGGTGTGGGAGCGTTCCCAATGGCAATGGCGCGGCTTAGTCACCTCGGTCTGGTGCCGTTTATCCGCGCTTGGGACAAGCCGCTGCTCGGTATTTGTCTCGGTATGCAGCTTTTGTTCGAGATTGGCAACGAAATAGAGCGCGGAGCGGGGCTATCACTAATCCCCGGCGAAGTCAGACGCATTGAACCGGGCGACCCGAAGCTTCGGCTCCCGCATATCGGCTGGAACAGTCTTGACATCGCTCGTCCGTCGCGGCTTCTCGAAGGAATAGAGCCGGGGAGCTATATGTACTTCGTACATAGCTTCTGCGCGGAACCGTCGGAGCCGGAAACGCTGATTGCTTCCTGCGGTTACGGAGAGCAAGTAGCCGCCGTAGTCCAACTCGGCAACTACTGCGGCTGTCAGTTCCATCCGGAAAAGTCCGGAGATGTAGGACTGCGGATATACGCAAATTTCGCGAAGCTGTAAAGTGCGCTTTGACGGCTGCATTAGCCGTCGATTTGGCTCATCAGCTCTTTTGCCGCGTTGTAGCCCATTTTGCGCTGCTTATTGTTCATCGCGGCTACTTCTATTATCACAGCTAGGTTGCGTCCGGGCTTTACGGGTACCGTCAGCGTCGGTACAGCCACGTCCAGCAGCTCCGTATGTACCTGCGCATCGGCTAAACGCTCATAACGCTTATTATCACGCCAAATCTCGAGGTTGATTATCAGGTCAATAGGCGTTTCGTCACGTACCGCGCCTAAGCCGAATAAGCGCCGAACGTCAATAATCCCAATCCCGCGAAGCTCCATATAGTGCCGTATAAGTTTCGGAGCCGTACCAATCAGACGGTTATACGAAACTTTTTTTATCTCCACCGCGTCGTCAGCTACAAGACAATGACCGCGTTTGACAAGCTCAATCGCGGTTTCGCTTTTGCCCACGCCGCTCTCCGCAAGTAGTAGTATTCCCTCTCCGTAAACTTCTACGAGAACTCCGTGGCGCGTAATTCTCGGCGCAAGCTCGTTCGTCAGCCGCGAGATAAGCTCCGCGCTGAACTCCGAAGTATCACGAGGGGTGCTGAAAAGCGGCGTAGCGTACTTCTCGGCAAGCTGTAAGCACTCGGGGTAAATCTCCATTTTATTCGCAACTATCAGCGCTGGAATATTCCGCTTGAACAGCTCCGCGAAAATCTTTGCGCGTTCCTCACCGGGCAGCGTTTTGAGGTACATAACCTCTACCGTCCCCATAACCTGTATCCGCGAATCGTCAAAATGCGAAAAAAAGCCCACAAGCTGCAATCCGGGGCGGTTTATTGTAGAATTCACGACCTCTCGCGAGTCGAAGTCCGGCGGTTGATACTCACAGGTTATATGCAGCTCGTCCGTAATCTTGCGGAGTTGAACCGAGCGCCGCAAAGTGTTATTAGGCATACGGAACTTCCTCCTACATTTTGCACATTTTTTTCAATTCGCGCACTTCCGACGTTTCGAGAGCGCGCCACTTGCCGCTTGACAAACCGTCGAGCTTAACGTTGCCCTCCCCTACCCTATTGAGCCGTAAAACTTCGAGACCCGCGGCTTCGCAAAGCTTGCGGATTTCGCGGTTCTTACCCTCGGTAAGCGTCATTTGGAGCATTGCCGTCCTAGCCGCGGTATCGCGCTCAGTAACGCGGACCTGCGGAGCTTGGTATTGTACGCCGTCGATGACGCTGACCTCCGAAAGCTTCGCGACAGCCGCTTCCAGCGGTTCAGATTTCGGGAACCTCACGCGGACGCGGTAATACTTAGGTATCGCGTAGCTCGGGTGCGTAAGCCGCTTAGTCAATTCACCGTCGTTAGTGAGCAGAAGCAAGCCCTCCGAAGTGAGGTCGAGCCGTCCTACCGGATATACCCTCCCCGGAACTTCGGTCAGTAGGTCGGTAACAGTCTTGCGCTCCCTATCGTCCGAAACAGCCGAGAGATAACCTCGGGGTTTATTAAGCGCTATGTAAAGCTTGTCCGGGACAGTTTCGAGAAGCGTGCCGCCGACGCAAATTTTGTCAACCTCGGGGTCCGCGGATTGTCCCAATTTCGCGGTAGTTCCGTTGACTGTGACCTTGCCGCTTTGTATAAGCTCCTCGGCTTTGCGCCGTGAGCAAACTCCATACTGTGAAAGCAATTTTTGTAATCGTATCAATGAGTTTCTCCGTTCTGAATATATATGTTTCATGGGCGAACGATGTTCGCCCCCCTACGTTCCTACTAACCACTAACCACTGACCGCTGACCACTGACCACTGACCACTGACCGCTGCTACCGCGAAAAGCCCCAATTGTACAGCTCGGTGTGGTCAAGCCAGTCACAGGGGTCATTCAGCGTTACGCATATTAGCGTTCTGCCGTTTTTTGCAGCCGCCGAGACTAAGGTGCGTCCCGCGGCTTTTGTATAGCCCGTCTTGATTCCGATGGCTTGCGGATAGTCCCATAGTAAGCGGTTATGGTTTTTGAAAGATATTCCGCCGACTTTCGCGACTCTCGTAGACGCGATAAGCATAAAGCGCGGATTTTTTAGAGCCTCCGCGGTTAAAAGCGCCATATCACGCGCGGTAGATTGATGTCCTTCCTGCTCTAAACCGTGAGGATTCGCAAAATATGAGTTCGTCATACCGATTTCGGCAGCCCTCTTGTTCATAAGCTCCGCAAATTTGTCCGTCCCGCCTGCCGCAGTGTTTGCGAGAGCCACAGCTGTATCGTTACCGCTGTGGAGTATAAGCGCGTAGAGCATTTGGCGCACGGTGTACGTTTCACCAGCCTTGAAAAAGCTGCTCGAACCCTCGGTGTCGCACCACTCCTGCTTATAGATTACGCTATCCGTAAGCTTCAGGTTCTCCAAAACTACAAGCGCGGTCATAATCTTCGTGATACTTGCGATAGAGCGCGGAACATCGGGCGAATCGCTGTACAGCAGTTCGCCTGTATCCGCGTCAAAGAGTACCGCGCTTGACGCGCTCTCCGACGGTTGCCGCGCAGCTCCCGCGCTGAACTGCGCAAAGCTAAACAACAGCGCAAGCGTGAGAACCGCCGAAACAGCCTTAGTCGTCAGTGACGTCTTTGTTCTTGTCATTTTTTTTCGAAACAATCTCCTTGATTTTCTCAATAATATCGGGCAAAGCTTCGAAAGCGCGGTCGATACCGGAGCCTGACGGCGGGTCAACCGTAAGCACTTTTGCGTTATCACCGTTGACTACAAGAAAAGCCACCGGAGTAATGCTCACTCCCGCACCGCTCCCTCCCCCGAAGTTCGGGCTGGTAGTCATCTGACCGTTTTTGCTTGCGAATTCAGCTCCCCCCGCAGTAAACCCGAAGGTTACTTTTGAGATTGGTATCAGCGTAACTCCGTCGTCAGTTTTGATGGGCGTACCGACGATAGTGTTAACGTCTACCATTTCGCGGATTTTTCGCATTGTTGCCTCCATTAGGTCGGCTAACTGAGATTGGTCTTTCATTGTTCTTTCCTTTCGTATGTTGTTTCCGTTGTGGTCTTATTTTTTGTTTCCGGTACGGGCGGCTCCGCGGCTTCGAGCGATTTGCGGAATTTATTGTATTTCATATACGCTCCCAGCCCCAAGGTAAGCGCGGAGAAAACCGACATCGACAGATGAAGCTTGACGTAGAGCTTATCGCTCGGTACGTAGAAGTTCGGGGTTACGACAACCCTTGATTTTTTCACTCTGAAAAGGTTATTCATCGCGGGCAGCAGGATTCCCGCTGTTTCGTTGATGAGCGCGTTAATCATCGCGGCCGCCATAGGGTCGCCGCCCGGCGGCATATAACCCACATCGAGGTCACGGATAACAAGCCTTTTACGTAGTTTATCCAAAGTTGAGAAAATAAATTCAGACTCGGGCATTGGAAAATTTTGTTTCGGCTTCTCGCCTTTTGCCGCTTTAACGTTTTTCCCCGGAACGGCAGCTTTACCGCGCTTGGACTTTGCGGGAAACACGCTGAAGCGTAAGGCTCCCAGCCCCGCCTTTACCGTCAGCCGCTTATTCTCATAAATTGCAATAGCGTTCATTGGTTCACCTCTATTTCCCGCGTTATAGCCGCGGAGGACGTTATTCCACCGTTACGCTCTTCGCCAGATTCCGCGGTTTATCAATGTCGCAGCCGTTATTCAGCGCGGTGTAATACGCAAACAGCTGGAGCGGCAAGGCCGCGAGAAGCGGGGTAAGCAGCTCGTGAGTGTCCGGAACCGTGATAACAATATCTCCGCTGTCCGCAAAATCCCCCGCAAGACTCTCGCTTGTTACCGCGAGTACCTCCGCGCCTCTCGTTTTAACCTCTTTAATGTTGCTCTCGATTTTTTCCGCAAGTTTTGAGCAAAGCGCTACGGCAACGACAAGAGTTCCCGGTTCTATCAGCGAGATTGTACCGTGTTTAAGTTCTCCGCCCGCGTAGGCTTCGGAGTGGATATATGAGATTTCTTTGAGTTTCAGGCTTGCTTCGAGAGCCGCCGCGTAATCTAAACCTCTTCCGATGAAAAATACCGAGCCGCGATTAAAATATCTCGAAGCGGCAAGTTGCACCGGGGCTACATCGGCAAGAACTTTTTCCGCCAAATCGGGGAGTTTCCGCAAATCTCCGAGTACTGCCAGTAAGCTTTCCCGATTTACTCCGGAATTAAACTCCGCGAGTGCAATCGCGAGAAGCGTCATAGCGGCTACCTGCGCTGAATACGCTTTACTTGTCGCGACTGCTATCTCCGGTCCGGCATTTGTGTACAGTACGTAATCAGCTTCGCGAGAGATTGTACTCCCGCGGACGTTCACCACCGCAAGCACGGAAACTCCGAGCGATTTAGCTTCGCGCAGGGCGGCTATACTGTCCGCGGTTTCTCCGCTTTGGCTGATTACGACGCAAAGCGTACCGGGCTGCACAACCGGGCTGCTATACCGGAACTCACTCGCAAGCGTAACCTCGCAGGCTATACGCGCAAAGCTCTCGAGCTGATATTTCGCTACTACCCCCGCGTGATAAGCAGAACCGCAGCCGACTATATGTACCTTTCGTACAGACCGCAAAATCTCCCGGGTAAGTCCCGCTTCCGAGAGATTTACGCTCCCGCCGTCCTCAGTTATCCTCCCCGCGAGAGTGTCACGGAGTACGCGGGGCTGTTCGTATATTTCTTTCAGCATATAATGCGCGTAACCGCCTTTTTGGGCGGCTTCGATATCCCAGTCTATCGTAACGGGCGTAAGATTCTGCACCTTACCGTATTTATTGTAGCAAGTGACGCTCCCGGGCTTAATAACGACAATTGAGTCGTCTTCGAGATATATCACATCGCGGCAGTATTTGAGTATTGCCGTAACGTCAGACGCTAAGTACGCCGCATCCTCGGTATACGCCGCAATCAAGGGACCTTCTTTGCGAACCCCGATAATCGTACTCGGTTCGTCCGCCGCGACAATTCCAAGCGCGTAGGAGCCTTCGAGCTTGTAAACAGCTTTGCGAACCGCGTTGAGCAGGTCTCCCTCATAGTAGTAGTCTATAAGCTGTGAAACAACCTCGGTGTCGGTCTCCGAGTGAAACTTAACGCCTTTATCAAGCAGCCAGTCCTTGAGCTTGCGGTAATTCTCGATAATGCCGTTATGAACGATAGAGATTTTTCCGCTTGAGGCAACGTGCGGATGAGCGTTATTGTCAGTGGGTTCACCGTGAGTAGCCCAGCGCGTGTGACCGATTCCGCAGGTTCCGCGAAGCGTAGTTCCGTTATCTGTACGCACGGCTAAGTTGGCAAGCCGCCCGCTTGCTTTCTCCGTTAGAAGCGTTCCCGCCCCGCTGTTGACGGTAATTCCCGCCGAATCGTAACCTCTGTATTCCAAACGTTCTAAACCGTAAAGCAGTATCGGCGCCGCCTGAGCGTCACCGGTAAAGCCGACTATTCCGCACATAGATAAATCCTCCTGTTGCTTAGCTAGCAGTGGTCAGTTAGCAGTGGTTAGTAGTTAGTGGTCAGTGGTCAGAACGGGGGTTAGACGGAGTAACGATTTTGACCACTGACCACTGACCACTGACCACTAATCACTAATCACTAATCACTGCAAACTGTCCACTGCAATATTATATGTATAATACTCCTCACTATTGTACACCATATTACAAGATATTGCAAGTGGTTTCAGATTTAACATTGGAGATTTCGATGGCGATAATAATAATACGTACTTTGATAATGTTCATCGCGCTCTTTGCCGCAATGCGCTTTATGGGTAAGCGGCAGCTCGGACAGCTAGAACCGTCCGAGCTTGTAGTCGCGATACTCATCGCGGATTTGGCTTCGCACCCTCTCGCGGACGTCGGAATACCGCTGATGAACGGACTGATACCCGTTCTGGTACTGCTCTGCGGCGAGGTGCTTATAAGCGGTATCGCCGTGCGTTCGCATAAGTTCTCGAACCTAATTTGGGGCGAACCGAATGTGCTAATCTTCGACGGACGGCTCAATAAACGCGAACTATGGCGCAACAGGCTCTCACAATCGGAAGTTATGGAGGCGCTCCGAAAAAAAGACGTTTTCGAACTTAGTACCGTCTCCTGCGCTATCCTCGAGAACGACGGTACTATCACCGTAAAAGCCAAAGCGCCGGAAGGAGGCTGACACAATGAAAGAATTCATAGCGGGCGGTATCCTGCTCATTCTATGCGTTTTAGCGGGCTTCAATATTTGGTACCTCGACCGCTTCACCACGGACCTCATTGACACCGTCGAAATCGGTACCGAAGCTTCTGCCGAAGCCGCGCTCGTCAAATGGGAAGCTAACGAGTTCTACACGCACGTAGCTCTGCGGCATACGGAAGTTGACCTCCTCACCGCAGAGCTGTATATGTACCTCGCAAGCTTCCACGACGGACAGCCCATAAACCACCCGAACAAACGCCTGGTAATAGCAAGACTAAGAGAACTCCGAAGTATGGAGCGAATATCCCTGGGAACGATATTCTGACAGATATCAGTTATCAAATATCAAATATCAGAGACGGGGGCTTGGACGCGTTCAAACGTCCAAACCCCCGCTGCTAACCACTGACCACTGACCACTGACCACTGACCACTGACCACTGACCACTGACCAACTCAATTATGTTTCAGGCGCGCTTTTTCTTCGGCGCGTTTTCCGTCGTTAA
>JAISLB010000019.1 GCA_031260685.1 Oscillospiraceae bacterium
CGAAGCAGCCGCTGTTTTCCGCGAAAACTCGAGACGCTGCAAGCGGTTCTCGCGGTATTTGCCGAAGCCTATAACCGCTTTGGCGTGGCGAAACTTAAATGGCGCGCCTCTCACGACAAAGGCGAAGTCCCGTTTTCTGTGATACACTTTCTATAATCCGCGTTTGTCCACTCCCGATTGCCGCTCCCTCTTGACAAATGCTTCCGGAAGGTGTACAATAAGATATATCAACTATACAAAGGGAGTTCCTACAATGAAAAGAAAAGTCGCGCTGTTACTATCGCTGTTACTTTTGACCACGCTTGCTCTATCGGCTTGCGGTACTACCTCCGATAGCGGAGCTACGGAGGCTCCTGCAACCGCAGGCGGAACCGAGCAGACCGCAACAGGGACGGAAGCTCTGCAAACCATTACCGCCGGGAAACTTACCGTGGCTACAGGTGAACCCGCTTGGGAACCGTGGGTTCAGGACGATGACCCCGCTTCCGGGAAGGGCTTTGAAGCGGCTTTCGCGTATGCCCTTGCGGCGAAGCTGGGCTACGCTAAGGACGATGTAATCTGGGTGCGTACCGGCTTTGAGGAAGCAATCCAGCCGGGACCCAAGACCTGGGATTTCAATTTACAGCAGTTCTCTATAACCGAGGAACGTAAGGCTGTAGTTGACTTCACGAGCCTCTATTATAAGGAGCCGCTTGCGGTCATAACCACCGCCGATAACGAGTTCGCGGGTGCTACGACCATAGAGGAGCTTAAAGGAGCCTTGTTCGGTGCGGCTTCCGGCGATGTAGCCTACGAATATACCCGCACTGCTGTAGCTCCCACGCAGGAAGTTGCGCTGTTCAACGACCTAGCGGCAACCTTGCAAGCTCTTAACGCGGGGCAGATTGACGCGGCTATAGTTGGGGTTACGACTGCCTTCTATAACGTGTACATAGATGACGAGCAAATCCAGAACGGCGTTATTGTCGGACGTTTAGCGGGGAGCGAGAACGCGGGCGAAGGTTACGGACTGCTTCTCGAAAAGGGTTCTCCGCTGACAGCACCGCTCTCGGAGGCAATTGACGCTCTCGCGGCTGACGGAACTATAGACGCGCTATCGGTCGAGTGGTTAGGCGACTATAACGATGTTCCGGTGCTTCAGTAAAGCCGTTGGGTAGGAATAAGCCGCCGGAGGACTTCGGCGAAAGCAGTTCGATTGAACTCGAACGTATCAAATACCGCAGAGGGCAGCGCGTGAAGTCTACGCTGGTTTCCTGCGCGAGCCTTGTGGTGTTTGCGTTTGTTATATACGTACTCTTGTCCCATTCGGAAGGGTGGGACAGGGTACGTATTACTTTTTTCAGCGGACGTCACTTCGTAGATGCGCTCCCCGGAGTGTTTACGGGACTACTGACGAATATCAAAATCCTATTCTATGCGGTAATCGGCGTAGCAATCTTCGGAACGCTTATCGCGGTGGTGCGGACAACCAACAGCGCGGTACTCTTTCCGCTAAGGCTCTTTGCGGCGGGATATACGGATATAATGCGCGGCACCCCTATGATAATTGTGCTATATCTCGTGGGCTTTGGAATCCCCGGCTTGCGGCTATTCGGGCGGATTGACGCTTCGCTCCTTGGGACGGTAGCGATAATTATGGTCTATTCGGCGTATGTGTCGGAAGTCCTGCGCGCCGGGATTGAGGCGGTACACCCGAGCCAGCGTTTGGCGGCCCGTTCGCTAGGATTGAGCCATTCGCAAACTATGCGAATGATTATACTCCCGCAAGCCGTGCGGAAGGTAATTCCCGCGCTGATGAACGACTTCGTATCAATGCAAAAGGACGTAGGCTTAGTATCAGTTCTCGGAGCAATAGACGCGGTACGTTCCGCTCAGATAGCCGTTGCCAAGACCTATAATTTCACGCCGTATATCGTTGCGGGGGTGCTGTTTATCGCAATGAGCCTCCCGTGCATTAGAGTGACCGATTGGTATACAAAAAAGCTGCAAAAGCGTGAGCAAATGGGGGTTGCGGTATGAATGAAACTGCGCCGCTGTTGCGCCTGACTAATATTAAGAAGCGATTCGGCTCAAATGTAGTTCTGCGCGGGATTGACCTTGAGGTTCAAGCGCACGAAGTGGTTACGCTAATTGGCGCGAGCGGCTCAGGTAAGTCCACGCTCTTGCGGATTATCAACCTACTTGAAACGCTTGACGACGGGCAGATTTTCCTCAATGGCGAGGATATATCGAACCCACGAATACCTCCGGATAGCGTGCGGACGAAAATTGGTATAGTTTTCCAGAATTATAACCTGTTCCCGCATATGACCGTACTCGATAACGTAACGCTATCAAGCAGGAAGGTGCATAAAATCTCGAAGCAAGAGGCAGAAACGACCGGGCTTGCGCTCCTCGAGCGGATAGGCATTGCCGCGAAGGCGCGGGTTTATCCCGACCAGCTCTCCGGCGGTCAGCAACAGCGCGTCGCCATAGTTCGCGCAATCGCATCAAACCCGGAACTGCTGCTATTAGACGAGATTACCAGCGCACTCGACCCGCAGCTCGTGGGCGAAGTCCTCGACCTCGTGCGGGAGCTAAAGACTACGCAAACCACGATAGTTATGGCAACCCACGAGATGGAATTTGCGCGGAATGTCTCTGATAAGGTGGTTTACCTAAAAAGCGGCATCGTAGAGGAAATCGGACCGCCGGAGCAAATCTTCGATAATCCGCTGAAACAAAGTACCCGCGAATTTTTGAGGTAAGGGGACGGAATTATTTTTCCGAAAAGCTGAACAGTTTATTGTTGCCCGTCAGCTTTCCAAAGATATATTTGTTGCTTGCCGATTCGCACATTACATAGATTTGTTCATCAACGTAGGCTATTTCCTCGGACATTGGGAACACGGATATTGTTTTTTCGATATTTCCGTTATCGAGGAAATATAATGGGATTTCCGCGGTTTCAACAAGAAATTTATCGCGACTTTCCGTGCTAATCGGATTAGCGTATATGTAAATATGCGAATCCGCCATACCGTATGAGGCGGAAAGATAGATTTTACCGTCAGATGTGAGGCACATTCCCTGCGCAAGCCCCGGTATCGAATAAATCCTTGCGGGTACCGTATCGGCAAAACCAAATTCGGAATCCCTATTCAATTCATAAACAGCAATCACCGCCGTATTCGTTTCGCCGGAGGGAGTTAAAATGTGGTGTGATTCGGCGGTCGGATAATTTTCCTCGCGATAAAATTCGCCAACATAAAGCAAATCATCTTCCGCGTGTACAAAAGCCGCTTCAAAAAAGAGCGGAAATTTTCCGACCGGCTTAACGGAGGACTCAGAGGGCTCGGACATAACGGCTTCGAGAGAATACACGGCTACACTTTCTCTGGACGTCAAATAAACCCGGTTTCCGTAGACGGTGATACCTCCCGCGTGATTCGTATCAGCGTCGCCGAGGTCGGTTTCCAAGTTAACATACTCCTCG
>JAISLB010000020.1 GCA_031260685.1 Oscillospiraceae bacterium
CGACAGGTTCAATTTTGAAACCGATACGGCGGGTTGGTTTATGGTACTCGGGGACGGAACGGTTAAGACGTTCTCGAATGCTATGATACCGTCGCTGTCAAGCCCTTGGAACCCTAACAGCCCCGAATACTCCGACCGTATTTACGCAGACGCGGGGATTGCCGACGGCGTTACGCGCGAATATTGGGTAAGCCTTCAGCTTGAAGCAATAGGGCGCGAATACGTAGCTGACGGCGGCATCTGCGCTATAGAGATTGCAATTCACGACGGCGCAACTGACGACTGGGCGTATTGGAGCCATACGGACGACACGCTCTATACCGTACCTGACCACGAACGCGCACGCGCCCTTGACTGGGGCTTAGTAACGCTTGAGGGACGCGGCGATACCGAAGTATTCAGCGATTGGAGAGCAAAAGAGATAGTTCGTTGGTACAACTCAAAATCGTACCCCGGCGACAATGTGTGGACTCCCGAATCTCTCACGGCGTTACACAATGCGGAGGGTAATTACGTTGAGGATTTGTTGTCGCAAGCTGCGCTTGACGACTATTGGGACGCGTACAAAAATCTGCGCTGGGCTGATACTAAATATCCTGACCCGCTTGATTTACCTCGTTTGAACACCTTGCCTAATCCGTATAAATTTTTCAACTCCGAGCGCGAAGTCGCTACATTTGCCGATTGGGAAGATCGCAAAGCCGAAATTCTCGACCTCGCGCAGTTCTACGAATATGGCTACAAACCGCAGGAGGGGACAGTCGAAATCGTTGACATCACCCCCGCAGCCGCAGGAGCGTACAAAGTTACATATAGCGTAACGGCAAACGGTCAAACGATTGAAACCTACTTCAATTTGAGATTGCCCGCAACCGCGCAGACGGGCGGCGCGGCAATTGTAATCGGTGACGAGAGCTTTACGGCTAGCGGAATTGCGGGAGTTTCCGCGCCTACGGAGTGGACTACCGACGACCGTTCGGACGCCGTAGCTTGGGGCAATCGTAACGCCTACGGCTTTGATTTCAGCACGCTTGCAATGCGTGAAATGGGCTTATTCTATAAGCTGTTCCCCTATGAGCGCAACTCTACAGCCGAAGTAAGCGCGGAAATGGCGTACGCCTACGGAGTTTCGCGCGTGATTGACGCGTTAGAGCTTATCGCGGACGATTCACGGCTGCCGGCTACCCTTGACGCCGGCAAAATAGCGGTCCGCGGATTTTCAATCAACGGCAAGTACGCCTTTGTAGCGGCAGTATTTGACGAACGTATCGGCGTGTGCATACCCGGCGCGTCAGGCGCAAGCGGTCTGAGTCCTTGGCGCTATACATACGTAGGTCACGAATACGACTGGACGGAAACGCCGTTCTACAATACCGAGGTTTCGGCAAAAGCTGTTGCCACAGGCACGGAGTTTATGGGGAACTCCGTTCGCCACAACCGCGTCCGCGAAATTGAGCTGTTCAGACGATTTATGAATCCCGGACATATGTACGAGCAGGAAACCGGAGCGTTCGGCTACGGAACGCGTTTACCCTACGACCAAAACGACCTCTTGGCTACGCTGGCTCCGAGAGCGGTATTGCTTGAGAATACCGTAAACGACTACAACGACGGTTCCGAAGCGGACGCGCTGTCAATGGAGATTGCAAAAAGCGTCTACCGCGCTTTAGGCTATGACGCGGACGAATTACTGCGCTTCAACTATGGCAAATACGCAACTTCCGGCGACCCGCACGGTCAAGTCGGAGCGGTGAGCAACGTCTCCGCGCTCTTGCGGCACTATTTCTATGGCAACGCGCTAGAAGCCGCGGCGGATGAGTTTACGCGCGATAATCCGTTCCTGTACCCTGTGTCAAACGGAGTTACACCTTATGATTACTATTACGGAGGTTTCTCCGCGATAACCGGCGGCGCAGCAGACGCAGACGGCTGGTACTATCACGCGGCGCTGACGGAAACCGCGCCGGCAGCGGAACCGGCTGCGCCTATCGCTACCGAATCGCCAACGACCGAACAGCCGCAAAAAGCTTCAAAATCCTTACCGCTGTGGGCGTTAATTGCCGGGGCTGCCGTAATCATCGCGGGCGTTGCAATTGGCGTAAGCAGCAGGCGTAAGAAATAGGCAGCGGGCAATATGCGCGTAAAACGCTGCGTTATTGAATGAAATGGAGATTCCTATGAGCGATTCCGACCGCAACGAGCAAATAATCCGCAGCCGTATGCACGGACTGTATTTGTCGCGCAAATGCGGCGATATTGTGACGCTCTCCCGCGAGTTGTTAGGTCTGCACAGTTGGTTTTACCGCAATGTACCGTTTTCCGCTCTCATTCGCGGCGCGGACATTACAGCGTGGAAAACCAAGCTGACGAAGACGTGGCTCTATCGCGGAACGCTCCACGGCGCAGCGTTTGAGGATTTGCCGGATTTGCTTGCGCTGCACTCCGGCGAGTCGTACCTTGACCGTCACTTCGGCGAGGAATTGGTGGAACAATTCGCAAATGAGGTTTTGCGATATATGGAGGACGGAGTGTTTTCCCGCAGCGAGTTTCGCAAAATCTTTGCGCCCGATTACGATGCGGAAGTTATCGAAGCGATGTTCAGTCCGTGGGGCGGCGTGTTCGTAAATTTAGCGCGGCGCGGGCTTGTAGCGTTTCGCGATATGACCAGCCGCGATTTTGACCTGATAAGCGCGGAACCTACGCGTACGCCCGAGAGTGTTTTGCCGGAATTGTTCCGCAGGTACCTTGCGGCTTACGGTCCGGCGACACTCGCTGACGCGGCGTGGTTTTTCGGATTTTGGAAAGACGATGCTAAAAAGCTGAACGCGCTTCCGCTTGACGAATACGAACGTTTTGAGCTAAACGGGAAAATTTACTATTATATTGACGGCAAAACGGACATTCCCGATGTTCCGGAGTTGACGCTCCTGTCCGGTTTCGACCCGCTGATTGTTTCGTATACGTCGGATAATCGTCTTAGTTTACCGCAGGAATATAAGAGTAAAGTTATTTTGAAATCCGGGATTTGTCTGCCGACTATTGCCGTAAACGGTTATGTTGCGGGGGTTTGGAACATCAGAAAAAATGAACCGGTTGCGGAGCTTTTCGCGAAACAACCGAAACGTATTGAAACAGCCGCGCTCGAAATGGTTGACTCAATTCGGCGGCGAGTGTAAGTAAAATTTATAAAACAATCGGAGGCGCAAAATGACACTATACGAAACTATCTTCACACGCCGGAGCGTGCGGAAGTATGACGCAACGCCGCTTACGGACACAGAACTTGCCGCGATTCAGCAAGTTCTCAATGGCGTAAAACAATTACCCGGACAGTCGGCGAATTTTGAGATTGCGAACGCCGGCAAACTCAAAAGCGTTGCTGCTCCGCACGCTATTTTGGCGTATTCTCCGGACAATGACGCCGCGCTTGCGAATATCGGCTATGCGTTGCAGACAGTTGACCTGTGGCTGCAAGGCAACGGTTACGGAAGCATTTGGATGGGAATGGGAAAGCCGATTGCGCCCAAGCCGGATTACCGTATTTTGCTTGCGTTCGGAAAGACCGAAATTCCGCTCCGAAGCGGCGAAAGCGGCTATAAGCGTAAGCCCGTTTCGGAAATCAGCAATGAGGACAACGCTATCGCTCGAGCCGCTCGAATTGCTCCGTCAGCTGCGAATTTGCAGCCGTGGCAGCTGAACTTTTCGCAATGCAGAGTTTGTATACAGTACAACGGAAAAGGAATTGGCAAGCTGTTCGCGGGAAAGATGCAGAAAATCGACTTGGGAATAATTCTCAAGCACGTTGAACTCGCGCTGGAACAAGAGAGCAGAAAAATCATCGCTATTACTCCGAAAATCGGCGCCAAAATATTTGAAATGGAGCTTGCGTACGAATAATGAAGCTAACGCCGATAACAATAAACTTAGCTGATTATCCCGCGGAATTTTATCCGCTGCTTAACGGAGCGAAGCTGTACGACAGCAGCAGTTCTCCGGACGCTAAGGTTATATTCATTGATAAAGGCTGCGGATATTTCTTGAAATCAGCTCCCGCGGGAACGGCTTTGCGCGGCGAGTCGTATATGACGCAATATTTTCACAAAAAGAACCTTGCTCCGAAAGTTGTATCTTTTATCCCCGATTATAACGGGCGCGAATTTATGTTGAGCGAAAAAATACCGGGCGACGACTGCACAGCCGCGAAATACCTCGGACAGCCGGAAAAACTTTGCGACACAATAGCTGAAAGGCTTGTGTTTCTGCACTCGCTCGGCTGCTCCGATTGCCTTGTAAATCACACAAACGGCTATATTGAGCGGGCGAAAAATAATTACCTGCTTGGGAAATATGACAAGGATTTATTCCCCGACAATTGGGGCTATACGTCCGCAGAGGAAGCGCGGAGCGTTATCGAACGCAGCGGACATTTGCTCAAAGCGGACACGCTGCTGCACGGCGACTATTGTTTGCCGAATATCATACTTGATGATTGGCGGTTCAGCGGATTTATAGACCTCGACAGCGGCGGCGTTGGTGACAAGCACGTTGACATATTCTGGGGCGCGTGGACGCTATTTTTCAATCTTAAAACGGACAAATATCGTGACCGTTTTCTCGACGCTTACGGACGCGGCAGTATAAACGCGGAAATGCTCCGCGTAGTTGCGGCTTGCGAAGTTTTCGCGTGAAAAAATAAATACATTATGATAACGTTCGCAATCGCGAAGCGAGACGATGTAGATTGGGTATTGACAATACCGCTATGTTATGCTATACTTAAAGAAAAAACAGGAGGAAACTGCCAATGCAGGAAGTCTACGAATTTCTCAAGAAAGCCGGTACGTACTGGCTTGCAACCGCTGAGGGCGACCAACCGCGTGTGCGTCCGTTCGGAACCTACCACGTATACAACGGGAAGCTTTACATCCAGACCGGCAAAGTTAAACCCGTCAGCAAACAGATTGCGGCAAATCCGAAGGTCGAAATCGGCGCGCAATCCGGCGGAGAATGGATTCGCATTGCCGCTACTCTCGTCAGCGACAGCGACATTGAAGCCGAAAAATCGCTCATTGCAGCCTATCCGTCACTTGCGGAACGCTACACTCCGGGCGACGGAAACACCGAGGTACTATACCTCAAGGACGCTACGGCAACGTTCTCGTCATTCGCGGGTGAGCCGAAAGTCGTAAAATTCTAGTAAATCGGACAAAGAGCGGCAGCAAAAGCCGCTCTTTGTCTTTTGCTGATGACGCTTCAGCGCGGAGTACTGCGGAGTATCGTATAAATAACATATAGGATATATCTGCTTTGTAACATATACCAAAGAACACCTGTCAGTTATTGCTAAATTGTAAAATATGTATTGACAAGCTGTGTACTCCGTGCTATAATGAACGAAAGTTGTAAATTTTGAATTGCGCTTTTATGGTTAGTTACAACAATTCCCTTAGTTTCCGGTGGTTTTTTTACTTTGATATAGATTAGGAGGAACATCGTAGATGGCGAGTTATATTGGTAAGCGGCTGCTGTTATTGATTCCCGTGCTGCTTGGTATTGCTCTTGTGGTAATGATAATTATTGACATTACCCCCGGCGACCCCGCGCGGATGATGCTCGGCGCGCAGGCAACGCAGGAACAGGTGGACGCGCTCCGAGAGGAGCTTCAGCTGAACGACCCGCTTCCTGTGAGATACGTTCGTTACATGGGCAACGTATTGCGCGGAGATTTCGGCACGTCGCTGATGTCAAAGCGTCCCGTTGTCAAAGAGATGATGACGCGCTTTCCGTATACCGTGAAGCTCGTTACGCTCGGTACTTTGTTCTCGGTGCTGATTGGTATTCCGCTCGGGATTTTTGCGGCGACACATCAGCGGACGTGGAAAGATAACGCGGCGATATTCATCTCGCTGATTGCGGTATCAATGCCGAGCTTCTGGTTTGCGTTATTATTGATACGCTTCTTCGGGGTTCATCTGCGGTGGCTGCCGATTTCGGGAGTTGACACGTGGAAAGGCTGGGTAATGCCCTGTGCGGCGATGGCGCTCGGACTTGCCGCGATTATTGCGCGTCAGGTGCGTTCGGATATGCTAGAGGTTATACGTCAGGACTACATAACGACAGCGCGGGCAAAAGGATTGTCGGAGGGCAAAGTAATCTACCGCCACGCGCTTAAAAACGCTATGATTCCCGTAATTATGGTTATCGGCGGCATATTCGGTTCCTCGCTCGGAGGTTCGCTTATTACGGAAGTTATTTACTCAATACCGGGGCTTGGGCAGTACATAATGACGGGGCTGAACAACCGCGACTACCCCGTTATCCAAAGCGGTATACTTATTATTTCGGCAATGTTCGCGGTGATAATTCTTTTGGTTGACGTGATATTTGCGCTCGTTGACCCGAGGATTCGTTTGCAGTACGTACGAAAAGGAAGGAGAAAGGAGTCGAAAGATGAAGAACAAAAAAAGGTCGCGGCTGCTTGAAATATGGCATCAGCTGAAAAAGAATAAACTCGCGGTTGTTGCGCTTATAGTGCTTGTACTGCTGTTTCTCGTTGCTGTTGCGGCGCCGCTCCTCGCTCCTTACTTGTATTCAACGCAAAACGCGAAGCTTTCGAACGCGGGACCCAGTGCGGAACATTTGCTCGGTAACGACAAGCTCGGGCGCGATATACTCAGCCGCTTGATTTATGGTTCGCGGCAATCGCTCAGTATGGGCGTTGCGGCGGTTGCGATAGCCGCTACGCTCGGAATCGCCCTCGGAGCTGTTTCGGGATATTTCGGAGGCTGGGTTGACGGGCTTAGTATGCGGTTGCTCGACATCTATCAGGCGATACCGATGTTCCTGCTGTGCGTTGCGCTTGCGGCGATTATGGGACCGAGTTTGACTAACGCTATAATCGCGCTCGGTATCGGTACTGTTCCGGGATTCGCGCGGATAATGCGGGCGTCGGTACTGACGGTGCGCGAAAAAGAGTTTGTGGAAGCCGCGAGAGCTATCAACGCGGGCAACGGACGCATTATTATGAAGCACATTGTCCCGAACGCCATAGGGCCGCTGATTGTGCAAATCACTATGGGCGTCGGCAGCTGTATTCTCGCGGGTTCCGCGCTTAGCTTCATCGGACTCGGCGTCCAGCCGCCTATCCCCGAGTGGGGAGCGTTAATATCAGACGCGCGCAGCGTAATGCGTGAACATCCTACGCACGCGCTGTACCCCGGAATCTGCGTAATGATTAGTGTTCTCGCCTGTAACCTTCTCGGCGATGGATTGCGCGACGCTCTTGACCCGCGTCTGAAAAACTAGGTTCCCACAGCTATATTTTGAGCCGCGGATAAAACCTGTCCGGAAGCGGGAAGTTCAGCAAGTGGAGTGGAGGAGTATTCTGAATGGAGAATCTACTGGAAATACAAAACCTGTCAATTGAGTATCATACTGACGACGCGACTATTTACGCGGTAAACAATATAAACCTCACGGTTAAGCAGAGCGAAACTATCGGAATCGTCGGCGAAACCGGAGCCGGTAAAACCACGATTGCCAAGAGCATACTGCGGATTTTGCCGAATCCGCAAGCTAAGCTCCTTTCGGGAGAGATACTTTATCACGGCGAGAATCTCCTTGCGCTGTCCGAGCGCGAAATGCGAAAGATTCGCGGCAACAAGATTGCGATGATTTTTCAGGACCCTATGACGGCTCTCAACCCGATAGAAACCGTAGGCTTCCAGATTGCTGAAACAATCGGGCTGCACAATAAAATTTCGCGCGCGGAAGCTGAAAAACGCGCCTGCGATATGCTCGAAATGGTCGGTATACCAATGGAGCGCTTCAGCGAATACCCTCACCAATTCTCCGGAGGAATGAAGCAGCGCGTAGTCATAGCGATGGCGCTTGCCTGCAATCCGGAGCTGCTGCTTGCGGACGAACCTACGACCGCGCTTGATGTAACGATTCAGGCGCAAGTGCTGGATATGATGCGTTCGCTCAAGGAAAAGCTCAAAACGTCGGTGGTGCTGATTACGCACGACCTCGGGATTGTCGCGGATTTCTGCGATTCGGTAGCTGTAACATACGCCGGAGAGATAGTCGAGCGCGGAACCGTTGAGCATATTTTTGACAATCCTTCGCACCCGTATACTCTCGGCTTGTTCGGCAGTTTACCGCGTCTGGACTCCACGGAGCGGCGGCTGAAACCCGTCAAGGGATTAATGCCTGACCCGACGAATTTGCCGCAAGGCTGCAGATTCTGTGAGCGTTGTCCCGATGCCGACGCAGCCTGTGCGGAATCTCCTGCCGGTGACATTGAAATAGAACCCGGACACGTTGTAAAATGCAAAAAGGTTGCGGGAGGTGCGGTATGACGCCATTACTT
>JAISLB010000178.1 GCA_031260685.1 Oscillospiraceae bacterium
GGAGTTCAGACGCAGACTGGGGCTTGCGGACAAGGACGAATACATTGAGCTACTGAAATACGGACTTCCGGTAATGGAATTAGGCGTTCTTGAGAATACGAGTTTAGTAACCGTTGAGCGGCACGAGGTCAGCTATCAGGCAGCTCGCGGATATATGATATACGGCGATACCGAAAACGCGCTGGCAAGTATCGAAACCGCCGCAGGTTACGCAGAAAAAATCGACTACAGCAAAATCGACTGGGACGCGCGAAAGCTATTGCTCGAGAGGTACGAAGAATCAGACTGGACGAAGCCGCTCCGCGAAGAGCCGCGCTTCAAAGCGGCGGTAGCAAGAATTCGCGGCTAAGTTCAGCCGAAACCAACCGGTCACAGCGGAGCATAGGAAGTTGCGGTTTCCTATGCTCCGCCGTCCTTATCGCGCGGGTAGATATTTTTTGCGCGGCACAATTGGAAAATTTTGCCTTTTTTGAGATTAACTATTGACAAACTGTTCGCAATAGGTTATACTTAGGGGGAAAATAAGAATAATACGTTATAAGTCTTTTTACATTCGCTCAACATTCACCCATTTGAATACTCGAAAGGATAACAAAAATGTTTTTACAAACTGTAAGTCAACTTCTCCGCGAGAAAGGTATCAGTAAGTCCGACTTGTCGCGTATGGGCGGAATCCCCTATACAACTATTGACGGCTGGTACAAGAAAGGGACTACCGGAGTACGGTTAGAGACATTGCGTAAGCTCACGTCCTTCTTTGACGTTAGTTTTGACTATCTGGTTACAGGTCAGGACACCTCGGGACTAACGCGCAAAGAGGAAATTGTGATGTCCAAATACCGCAAGCTCGACGAACACGGACAGCGGCTCATTACGCTTGCCCTTGATGAGGAACTTCGCCGTATACGCGAGGAACAACCGCAGCCGGAATATTCACCGGAACAGGCTGAGCGCGAGATACCGCTGTATCTGACTCTCGCCGCCGCGGGTTACGCGGCTCCGCTCGACGGCGTTGACTACGAAATGTTGACTGTTGGTCCCGGAGTCCCGGCTGCCGCGCAGTTCGCTATGAAAATTACGGGCGATTCTATGGAACCTGTGATTAACGATGGTCAAATCGTTTACTGCGTTAAGGAAGGCGCTAACCTCTTTGACGGAGACATTGGAATTTTCTGCGTTGACGGCTCGTACTATTGCAAACGTTACCAAACCGACGACAACAACAACGTCTACTTAATATCCGAAAACCGTAATCGCGCCGACGCGGACCTCACGATATGGAGCAGCGGCAACAGGAGCCTGATGTTCGTGGGTAAAGTTTTAACCGCCGCCTGACAACTGTTAACGGCGGCGAAAGAGTATTTGACAGACGGAGAAATACGCGGCTCTTGCCCCTTTCCGCTAAGGCTGTGAGGGCAAGAGTTTCACAATTCCAAACGGAGGCGCTTATGCCGACTATTTCATTCCCGCTATTGGGCAATTACGAATTCAACTTTGACACTTACTTTTCTGTTTTCGGCTGGAAAGTTCATTATTACGGCGTAATTATCGCGCTCGGGTTTTTGCTTGCCGTAATTTACGCGCTGAAACGTTCCCGCGAGTTCGGAATTGACCCGGATTCCATTACCGATATGCTGCTTTTCGGTTTGCCGCTCGGTATTATTGGCGCGCGGATATACTACATTGCGTTTAGCGGCACTAAGTGGACGTTTCTGCAAGCTTTGCAAATCTGGAACGGCGGTTTAGCCGTTTACGGCGGGATTATCGGAGCCGCGCTCGGGATTCTGCTTTTTGGCTTCTTCAAAAGACGCCGTAACTACGAATTTAGACTTGCCCCATTTCTTGATGTCGCGGCTCTCGGCTTCCTTATCGGGCAGAGTATCGGACGCTGGGGTAATTTCGTCAATCGCGAGGCTTTCGGTACCGCGACCGATTTGCCGTGGAAAATGGGACTGACAAGCAACGGCGTAACGTTATATTTTCATCCGACTTTTTTGTACGAGAGCCTTTGGAACGCTTTGGGCTTTGTGCTGCTGCATATTTATTCAAAACGTGCTAAAAATCGTTACAGCGGTCAGATTGCCGTATTGTACATATGGTGGTACGGTTTAGGACGCGTATTCATTGAGGGGCTTCGGAGCGACAGCCTGTATCTGTTCGGTTCGGATTTGCGTGTGTCGCAGCTGCTTGCCGCTCTATGCGTTGTCGCCGGCGTCGGACTGAACATTCTCCTGTCGCTTAGAGCGGGCAAACGGTCTCGCAAGCTTGCCGAAATCCCGGCAGTTCCCGACGAAAGCGAATTGGACGCGGAATTCACTGCGGAACAGCAAGACAGCGGCAAGGACGAAAGCGGCTCTTGAGCTTTAACCTGCTTGACGGGTTTGCCATTTCAACAACACTATTGCGGTCAGAATAAAATTCATAAACTGGAAGAGGTGTTTTCAAATGACTAACGTAGAGCAACTTACTCAGCGCTTCGCAAAAATTCCGCGTATTGAGGAAACGGGACCTCAGCGCGGTTACAACGGTAAGCGTATGACCCGCTTGGGGCTTCGCACGAGATGTATTCACGCCGCGCTTTGCGTAATCGGGTTTGTACCGCTTTTGCTGTACATATGCGGGATAGACGTAAGTCCGCGGCTGATAGCCGTCGGTTTCGGATTGATAGTTCCGGGCGGCGGCTTTATGGCTTGCGGAGGTCCGATAACGATTTTACTTGGGCTGTATCTATGTTTTCGCTTATGGAAAAAGCGAGCTATGCTGATACAGGACTTTTACGGGAGCCTTGCGGGAATCGTCGGTTTCTGGGCGCTGGGAGCGCTTGGAGGTTTACTCGCGGGCGCGGAATACAAGTTTTTTGATATAATAAACGTCACGCTTCCGGCTTGGACAAAACTTCATTGGTGGGGTTATATAGCCGCCGCCGCGTCCGCGGTAATCTTATTCGGCGGTTATGAGCGGCAGACGCAAAAGATGTACAAGCAAATGAGCGCCGCCCGCTCCGAACGTATTGAAAACTTTGACGAAGCTATTGCGGAACTCGACGCCGCTACTTCCGCTGAAATTTCAGCAGATACGGGCGAACTCGACGCGGAACAACTCAAGGCAGCGCGTTTCCTGCTCGATTCCGCGGTTAACCGCGAGGACGGAGATTTCTCCGGCTTCGACTGGCTTCGCGGGCTTGCTGAATATCGCTATCAGCTGTCCGCGTTTGGCTACGGACTGATGCTGTTACACTGTAAATATCTACCGAATTTCACAGGCTCTCTCAAAGACGCGCATAGATTCCTTATCCGCGGATATTCAGACCCGCGTACCTGCGGCTATTGGGCTAAGGAAGCGCTCACCGGATATGCTTCGACGAATCCGGACCCCGTTGTCAAAGGCAACGTAATGCTTTCGGGCTGGATGATGCCGGTCGTAGCGGGTTACGCGGACCAATACGGCGATAAAGAGTTTGAAGCTCCCGCGTCCATCAGCTTTCAGCCCTATAAGGATAAGCCGAATGAAACCTACAACTATAACAGCGAAGGCGTGATGAAGGTTCTCTACCGTCAATTCGCCGAGCACGAGTATCCGTACATGCTGATACCCTGCGAACCTCACGTAGCGTTCCCAATGTGCAATTCTTACGGATTGCTCGGAATGTTAATGTACGACCGCGACCACGGAACCCACTACTGCGCGGATTTCTGGGACGAACTATACGATAACGTCAGTCAGGAATTCATTGAGATTGACGGCACTATGGCGCTCCGCAGACAATATCAGTACGGCTTACGGCATTTACCCGCGTCGCAGCTCGGCTACAACCCTATGGCGGACGTGCATAATTATCTGCATTGGCTGCCGATATTTCCGGGACTTGCCCGCAGATGTTACGCTATGGTTCGTAAGCACGAATTGGAAATCCGAGACGGCGCGGCTTACGTGAAGAAAACTCCTTGGGACAAGATGATTGATATGTTTACCTTTACTCCGAATCCCTCGCTGCAAATCGCCACCTTAGCTATGCTTGCGGCGGAATACGGAGATACCGAAATGCTTAAAGCCCTGCGAAAGACGGAGGAAATGCAGATGACGCGCTCCAAAGAGCCGGAGTCGTTCAAATTTCAAAACGTCAACAGTCTCACAGGCGCGTACCTCGCGTTTTCGCGATTGTGCAAAAAAGGCTACTGGTCGGATGTAATCCTGCGCGGTATGCCCGAAACCTCAAAAACCGGTCCCGTGCTTTCGGAATGTTCATATCCCGAAGTGATTCCCGCAAAGGCGTGCAGTTCCGGTGAAGATTTGGAGCTTGTACTATATAACGGAGCCGCCGCAGGTGAACAGCAGCTCACTATCGAACGTTTGAAACCTAACACACGCTATACGGTTAACGGTTCGGACGTATTCGTGTCTGACGGAAACGGCTGCGCGGTTCTAAACGTCTTCCTCAACGGCAAAACTCCCGTACATATCGAAAAGGCGGTGTGATACATATGCTATGCTGCGTGGTGGCGGGACTTTTCATCGCGAAATTTATTGTTAAGTGGCCCACATTCGCAAAATATCTTGGCTTTGAGTTCAAAGATAAAAATGAATACGGTTGGGACGAATATTGTGAGCTTGACCGCTTCGAAAGCTAATGAAAATTTTCAGGATTGTAATATTCGCGGTGTTTGCGCTGTCCGTTGCCGTTACGCTGGCTGTCGTATTTTTCCATATGCACGAATTGCATATGGCGCACGAGCTGCTCGCAACACTGACGTTTTTTCTGATTGCGGTATATCTGCTTGAAAGCGCGGAGCTTGCTTCGCTGGCTGCATTGCGGGAACTGCGGGAGCGTTTCGCTTATGACGCTTCTATGACGATAGTGAAACCTAAGGGCATTGTTCACTGCGACGGAGTAGTTACCGCCGGAAACTCAAAACTCGACGAATCCGCGCTGTCGGGAGTTCGAACACTTACGGACAAAGTACCGGGAGATACTGTGTACCGAGCTTCGGTAAATCACGGCGGAGAGCTTACGCTAAGGCTTAACGCTCCGCTGAAAGTAGTTTCCGACGCTGTACGGAAAGATTCACTCGGGTTTAACGTTTGTGCGGGTATGCTGGCAAAAAGCGGAATCTACGTTAAAAACCGCGAAGTTTTAGCGAAACTCGCAAAAGCGAAGACGCTCGAAATCTCCGGAAATTCGCCCCTTCGCGAAGGTTTTACCGTTACAGAGGAAACGCTGCGTAAAATGGGCGTTACACTCTCAGAAAACGGATTTAAGGTGGTTCTGTGTGATTTCCGAGATTTTGACGATAGTCAGGACGTTGTGATAACCCACAATAAAGTTACGCACGTTTTGAAAGCGTTATACATTGCGCGCGTATACGCAAAGGATTTACTGCGTACGCGTTTGCTTACGCTGACTGCCGCGCTGGTCTTTACCGCGCTGATTTTGCTCAGACAGCCAATGTTTGCGGGAATGACAGTTGCGCTATGGTCTGTTATGTGTGTTCTCAGCGTACGCCGGCTTGACCGTAAAGCCGCAAAACTCAGCTTTGAGAAAGTAACCAATAAACCCTAAATATAGAAAGGTGACAACGATTATGAGCAACTGCAAATATCCGCACGTTTTCTCGCCGATTCAGGTGCGCGGAGCGTACTACAAAAACCGGCTCTGTCAGTCCACTCCGGGCGCGGGAGGTACGGGTGACGAGAACGGACACCTGACACAGCGCACTCTCGACTATTTCCGTCCGCAGGTGAAAGGCGGAACTGCGGTGGTGACAGTCGGCAACTGTTCAATTGACACGAAAGAGTGCTACGACGAGCCTGAACAGGTTGATTTGGCAAATGACAGCATAATCCCGAGCTTGTCGATGTTTGCGGAGATGTGCGAAAAATACGGCACAATCGGGCAAGTGGAAATCAACCACAACGGCGCGTTGCAAGGCAATCTACCCGGTACCAAAGCCGGTGCGAACGGTTGGGGACCGAGCGCAATCATCACCGAAGCCGAACTCGTTCGCGCTAAGCAGGACGGACGTGAGCCTATTCCCTGCCGCGAAATGAGCAAGGAGAAAATCGCCGAAACCGTCAAAAAATACGCCGATGCCGCGGGACGCTGCGCTAAAGCCGGTATGAAAACCGTTCAGTTCCACGGAGCGCACGGCAATCTTCTCGCGCAGTTCCTTTCGCCCTATTTTAATAAGCGCACTGACGAATACGGAGGGAGCGTCGTGAACCGTTCGCGCTTTGCCTGTGAAGTCCTTGACGCTGTTCGCGAAGCTATCGGACCGGAGGTTGTAATCGAATACCGTATGTCCTCCGAGGAACACGAAGAGGGTTTCGCGCATTTTCCGGAGATTCTCGAGTTCGTAGGTTACATCAAAGACAAAATCGACATTTTGTTCGTAAGCGGCGGCTTGCACGATACTCAGGGAAAGCCGGAGCGCATGCGTCCTATGGTTCCGCCATATTCCTATCCGCAGATGATGAATGTCGAGCGCGCCGGGATAATCAAGGCAAAATACCCGGGATTGTTAATCAACGTAGTCGGCGGCATCAAAAATCCCGCACAGGCGGAAGAGATAATCGCAAGCGGCAAAGCTGATTTCGTGAGCTTTATGCGCGCACTGATTGCGGATCCCGAAATGCCGGCTAAATACGCTTCGGGACGCGAATGGGAACATACGCCCTGTCTGCGCTGTCAGTGTTTGAAAATTGACAAGCACGGGCGCTTCATCGGTCCTTGTGCCGTTAATCCAATGGCGAGTTTCCAAGGTCAATATCCGGAGCTGAAAGTGCCGAAAGCTCCGCGAGCCAAAAAAGCCGCGGTAATCGGCGGCGGACCCGCGGGAATACAGGCTGTGAAAACGCTGCTGGAGCGCGGTCACGAGGTTACGCTCTACGAGAAGAACCGCGACATAGGCGGTCAGGTGCTTAAAGCCGCGCTTCCGGAGTTTAAGCAGGATATTCGCGAATATCTGAGCTATCTGCAAAGCTTCGCGGCTCATTCCGGAGCAACTATACTTACCGGGGTTGAAGCAACTCCCGAACTTATAGCGCGCGAACACTACGACACTTTGGTCGTTGCAATCGGAGCTAAGCCGCTTATACCGAATATTCCCGGCGCAGAACGCGCTAAGTGGGCTCCGGACGTACTTCCGTCCGAAGTTCCCGACGGAGCAAACGTAATTATCGTCGGAGCGGGTGCGGTAGGCTTGGAGTGCGCGATTGAACTTGCCAAAGACGGCAAAAAGGTCATAGTCCTCGAGATGGCTCCAACCCACGGCTTGGGAATGGATATGAGCGGTCTCGGCGGCGGTGACAAAATCCTCGAATGGTGCGAACAATACGGCGTTGCAATAAATTACAACGCAAAGGTTGCTAAAATAGAAGAGAAAACCGTCACTTTCACTGCGGAAAACGGAGCGCTCACTATCCCTGCGGATTACGTACTGCTTGCGGCGGGAATGTCGCCGCAGCTTGAACTTGCGCGGACGTTTGCAACCGCAGCTCCAAGCACCGACGTATTCTACGTGGGAGACTGCCGCGAAACCGGCGACATTCGCGACGCTACACGCGCTGCCTTTGACCTTTGCCGTGAGATATAAGCGGTAACGCGATAAACTAATGAATTCCGGAGCGGGGTTTTATCAGCCGCTCCGGAATGTTCTATTACGGGCTTTGCGGTGGATAGTTGCTGCGCTTGGCAATTGATAAGTCTACGGTGATTGACAATTGTTCTCGGCTGTGTTATTATTATAGCTACGGAGGATTGTATATGCTTACTACTGATGAATTACTCAAAATTGCGCGGCTTTCGCGCTTGTACATTGAACCGGAGCGGCTTGCGGCTCTTGCGGCTGATATGTCCGCTATCGTCGCGTTTGCCGATACCGTTACCGGCGCGGAGGTTTCAGAAGCTCCCGCGGGTCAAGCCGGCGGACTGGACGCTTTGCGCGGGGACGTTGCACGCTCCGAAGCTCCTGACCGGGAGGCGGTGCTGGAACTAAGCAAAGTACGTGACGGGAGCTACTTTGCTCCGGAGGTACGAAAATTATGATTGACAAAATTCAGGCGGCTCTTACGGAGAAGCGTATCTCAGCAAAAGAACTTGCTCAAAGCTATCTGACAGCTATTGACGAACGCAAAGAGCTTAACTGCTACATAACGCTAACTCCCGAAGCCGCTCTTGAAGCCGCGGACGCAGTTGACCGTAAGCTTGCGTCCGGTGAAGCTCTCGCCGCGCTTGAGGGCGTACCCTTTGCGCTGAAAGATAATATTTCGACTACGGGCTTGCTCACGACCTGCGCTTCTAATATGCTTGAGGGTTATACACCGGCGTATGACGCGTTTGTGTGGGAACGGCTCAAAGCCCAAAACGCCGTGCTTCTGGGTAAAGCCAATATGGACGAGTTCGCAATGGGCAGCACCTGCGAAACGTCCCGGATTGGCGCGGCTCGGAACCCTCATAACACTGACTGCGTGTCGGGAGGTTCCTCCGGAGGTTCCGCAAGCGCGGTTGCCGCGAATCTCGCGGCGTATAGCTTAGGTTCGGACACCGGCGGGAGTGTTCGGCAGCCTGCCTCATTCTGCGGGCTTACGGGCTTGAAACCTACGTACGGAGCGGTTTCGCGCTATGGGCTTATTGCTTATGCGTCAAGCCTTGACCAAATCGGCGTTATAGCTCAAAACTCCGCTGATTGCGAAAAGGTTTTCGGCGTTATTGCCGGTTACGATAAGCGCGATATGACTTCAAAACAAGCTAAATTCACCGCGCTTACGGAACGTCCGCTGAAAATCGGCGTTGCGAGTGAGTTTCTCGACGGTGCTTCTCCGGAAGTTACGAAAGCTATTGAGTCTGCGCTTGAAGTTTACCGCAAAATGGGCTGCGAGATTGTTCCGGTTGAGTTTCCGCTGTTAAAGTACGCGCTTCCGGTGTATTACATTCTCGCCTGCGCGGAGGCTTCGTCTAACCTCGGACGCTATGACGGTTTGCGCTACGGACCGGGAGCCGAACACTACGACGACCTCGACGACGGCATCTCGAAAATCCGCAGTGAACGCTTCGGCACGGAGGTTCAGCGGAGAATTCTGCTCGGAACCTACGTGCTGTCGAGCGGTTACTTTGACGCGTACTATAAAAAGGCGCAAAACCTCAAGGCGGCTATTACCGCGCAGCTTGCGGGTGAGATTCTCGGCAAGTGCGATATGCTGCTCACGCCGACGGTTCCTACGACCGCGCTGAAAATCGGCGCGGGACTGTCTCCCGTTGAGACATACCTAACCGATATTTGCACGGTAACTGTGAATATTACGGGATTGCCCGCACTGTCAGTTCCCTGCGGTTTGTCCGGAGGTTTGCCGATTGGTATGCAGCTGATAGGCTCGCCGTGGAGCGATTTGCAGCTGCTGAACGCCGCCAAAAGCTTCGAGCGTGCTACTGACTGCGCGTACCTGACGAAGCTAGCAGGAGGTGTTACGCTGTGACATTTTCGCCGTCAGCTATCAGCGAGAAGAAAAACGTCAACCGCCAATATCTTGAGGAAGCACTTGCGGAGCCTGTGACGCTCACCTTTGCCGACAGATACAAAATACTGTGGTCTGCTATGATTTTACCGCTATTATTGCTTGCGCTTTTGCGTGTGTTCGCTACGGCATTTAACACGGCTGACCGGGCAGCTTCATCTTTTCTGTATTCGCTTCCGGTTGTTATCGCTGAAACCGCGCTTGAGCTGCTGCTGATAGCCCTAACGATTGCGTCCGCTCTGCAAATGCGGAACCGGTTTCGCGATGAGATAAAGCGCGGCGGCGAAATAATTTCAGAAGCGGCAAAAGGAGAATCCCTCGGTGCGACAATCGGGCATTTTGCTATTGCGTTTGCCGCGCTGCTGCTTGTTATAACAAGCGCAATAATGGTTATTACTATGGCTGACTCAAATACGCCTGTGTTTTCGTATGCGTTTTTCGCGGTTATCTACTGTGCTAACCCTATGTTATTCTATAATTCCCCGGTATTCGCGGATGAGTATTACCTTATCCACCGCTGGACAATCCGCTACGCCGCGATTGCGCGTATCGAAAGCCCCGAGAGCGAACACAAGCGCATAGATAAGCTAAACGAATCCTACGGACTATGGTTCTACAACGCTGAGGGCAAGCTAATCGGGCGCGACAGGTTCTACGCCGACGACGCGGCGTTTTTGAGACGCAAAATCCAATCACTAGAAGCGCAGCGAGGAGAGGTAACACAATGACATTTCCGCCAAGCGTTATCAGCACGGACAAGAATGTCCGCCGCCAGTATCTTGAGGAAACTTTCACCGAGCCTGTACTGCGCTCGTTTTTCGGCAAGCACAGAGTTTTGTGGATTCTGTTCGCGTCTGTGATTGTGTGGCTCGTTGTCACACGTCCGCTGTCGATAGCCTTTGGAGTTAGTACGCTGTCGTACTTTGCGTATCTTACTACGCCGCCGGTAGTTATCGCGGAAGCCGTTATAGCGTTCGTACTATTGCACTTTTCATTCCGCTCAACGCGTGCTGTACGGCGCAAGCTGAAAAGCCTTTTAGAGAACGGCGGTCAGCAATGTTCGGATAGTTCAAAAGAAGCATTCAGTAACGACGATATTGCAGTCTATATGTTGGTCGGTATAACGGCGCTTATCATCTCAGTGAATTTTCTCACCTTATTGTGGGGCGACAGCTATGTTTTTTCATACGGGAGCGCGTTTGCAGTATTTTACAGCGCGTTCAGCACACAGCATTATGACTATTCGCCGGTTTTTACTGATTCATACTATGCGATAAACCAATGGACTATAAGCTACAGCGCGATTGCTCGTATCGAAGCTCCCAAGAGCGAAGTTCGCCGCAGAGGCAAGAGGAACGAATCCTACGGACTGTGGTTCTACAACGCCGAGGGCAAACTCGTCGGACGCGACAGGTTATTCACAGCAGACGCGGTCTATCTGCGTGAAAAAATTCAATCGTTGGAGGTACAGCAATGAGCAAACAGCGCGTAAAGCTGCGCGACAGACCGTCGGTAGCTATTGACAAAGAGTTTTTGCGTGAGTACGGAACGGTTCCAATCCCGAACAGGCTAGGCGACTGGTTCGGGACGCATCAAAAGACTGCGGTTGCTCTCTTCGTCGCGCTTTTAGGTATTGAGATAGCGGGCTTTTTCTTTGACACTGCCGCAATCTCCGTTATAATCATCTTTTGGGCTCTCGGTATCGCTATGGCGGCGGAGTTCTTCCGTTCGGAGAAGCTCCTGTCGGCATATTACAAATCCTGTCTTGAGCGCGGAGGTAAAATTATTGACCCGTTTAATGAGAGCTTACTGAAGCTCACCGCCCGAAATACAACGCTTGTGCTGTTATTAACCGTAGTAGCCCTGTGCAGTGCGCTCCTTGTTATTTTCGTTTGGAGCAAGGCACACGGGAACGCTGATTTGAAGTATTCAAATTTTATTTTTATAGGCTATATGCCGTTTATCATCTATGTCAATATAATTAACCTTTCACGCGGAGCGCAGGGACCCTTAATATTCTTCGGAGCGGACGAGGGAGTACTGCTCGCGGGTACATTATTCCCCTATTCCGCGCTGGACGGTATTCGCTCCACCAGCCGCTATGATAATACTATCTCGCTGAAACGCGCTGACAAGGACGTCATTAACGGACGAATGATGCCGGAGGATTTGAAATATCTGCTCACTATGATTGAAATAAAGAGAACACAAGAGGTGCAACAATGAAATACGAAATGGTCATCGGCTTAGAAACCCATATCGAACTCTCTACCAACAGCAAGCTCTTTTGCGATTGCAAAGCTAAATTCGGCGAGGAGCCTAATACTAACGTTTGTCCCGTGTGCCTAGGTCACCCGGGCGTACTGCCTAATTTGAACCGCTCCGCCGTGGAGTACACTATTCAGGCGGGTTTGTCTATTGGCTGCGCTATTGCCCCGCTGTCCAAAATGGACCGTAAGCACTACTTCTATCCCGATTTGCCGAAAGCGTGGCAGACATCGCAGCTGTACGCGCCGTTGTGTATCGGAGGAACCGTTGAGCTTGCCTCGGGGCGCGTAATCCGTATGAATCATATACACCTCGAGGAGGACGCCGGGAAGCTAATCCACGAGCGCGGACGTATCTATATCGATTACAACCGGGGCGGCGTACCGCTTATGGAGTGCGTATCAGAACCTGACCTGCGCTCCGCTGACGAAGCCGTAGAATACCTCGAAATCTTACAGGGAGTAATGCGCACTATCGGCGTTTCTGACTGCCGGATGCAAGAGGGTTCGATGCGCTGTGACGTGAACATTTCGCTTCGTCCCGAGGGTGCCGAAAAGCTCGGGATACGCGCCGAGATTAAGAATCTCAACTCGTTTACGGCGGTCAGAGCCGCTATCGCCTATGAATACGAACGTCAGACGGAAATTCTCGACAACGGCGGTACGGTCGTTCAGGAAACCCGCGGCTTCGACGGTAAGACGACCGCGAGTTTGCGCGATAAGGAAAACTCCGACGATTACCGTTATTTCCCGGAGCCTGATATCATCACGATTGCCGTATCTGACGCTGATGTGGAACGCTTACAGTCGCAGCTGCCGGAGCTTCCGAGAGTTCGCGAAGCGCGTTACGTCGCAGCTTTGGGACTAAGCGAAAAGGACGCCGCGCAGCTTTCGAAATACCGCCGTGTTGCCGAATTCTTCGAAAACGCGGGAGCGTCGAAGCTTGCGGCGAACCTCATTCTGACGCAGATGTTCAGCCGTATCTCCACGGAAGTCGAGCGCGAACTATGGAACGTACCGTTTTCCGCTTTGGACTTAAAAGCGTTAATCTTCCTAATTGACAGTGGGAAACTCGCGCGTAATGCCGCGAAGCAAGTTCTCACAGCTATGTTAGACAGCGGAGAAGCCGCGGAGACAATCGCAAGCCGCGAGGGTTTACTCTCAACCGGAGAAGCGATAGACCTCGCAGCCGCCGTAGCGGACGCGATAGCCGCAAATCCAGGAGCCGCCGCGGATTACAAAGCCGGTAAGACTAAGGCTGCACAGGCAATCATCGGTGCCGTGATGAAAGCGACAAAAGGTAAAGCTAATCCGGAGGAACTTCGCAAAACAGCCGAAAACGCGCTTTCCCAATAACAGCAGCGGCGAGTGTTGAAATCACAACACTCGCCGCTGTTATTTGCCTTATTTGAATTATTCTATGTCTTGCAGAGCCGCGAAGCCTTCTTCGCCTGTGCGTACTTTGACTACGTTCAAAACGTCGTGAATGAATATTTTGCCGTCGCCGACTTTCCCGGTGTACAGAACTTTTTTTGCAATATCTACAACCGCCGCGACAGGAACTTTGCAGACTACGATTTCGAGCTTGACTTTCGGTAGGAACGTTACGTCAACTTCTACGCCGCGGTAGTGGGTTTGTTGACCTTTTTGCATTCCATAGCCCATAACGTTTGTTACGGTCATACCCGATATACCGAGAGAATTCATAGCGAGCTTCAACTCTTCAAGTTTGCTGGGACGCGTAATAATATCAACCTTAGTGAAAACAGTGGCGGAATCGGGCATCGGGTGATTGCGGTGAATAACCTCAACGGCACTGCTGATGTCTAGAGGTACAGCACTATAGTCAGCGTCATCATTGACAGAAGAATGTTCGATAGCTTCGGGAGCCATCAGGAAACCCGCGTAAGAACTGACTAAGCCGTGTTCCGAGATATCGAGACCAAGAACTTCGTCCTCCGTGGAAACTCGCAGACCGATAGTACGTTTGATAATTTGGAAAATTATCGTCATCGTTACGGCAACCCAAGCTATTACCGAAATAACGCCGATAAACTGCGTACCAAGAAAATGAGCGCGTGACATTTCCAGAGCCGCGAGGTCCGCGTTAGAAACGAATACACCGGTGAGAATCGTTCCCAAGGCTCCGCAAACTCCGTGGACGCTGACAGCTCCGACGGGGTCGTCAACGCGAACTTTACGGTCGATAAAATCAATGGAAAGCACAATCACAACTCCCGCAATAACGCCGATAACCGCGGCAGCCCAAGGATTAACAATGTCCGCGCCTGCGGTTATCGCCACTAGACCTGCGAGCGAACCATTCAGCGTCATAGAAACGTCCGGCTTACCGTATTTGCACCAAGTAAAGAGCATAGCCGTGATAGAAGCGGTACAAGCCGCGAGGTTAGTCGTGACGAAAACTTTGGAAGCGAGAAACGCCGGGATAGAGTTGAAAACACCGCCGCTCTCGCCGACCATAGCGACCGTAGAACCACCGTTAAAGCCGAACCAGCAAAACCACAGGATAAAACAGCCTAAGGCGCCGAGAGTAATGCTGTGACCCGGTATGGCTTTGGCTTTGCCGTCTCTTCCGTATTTGCCGAGGCGCGGACCAAGTACTTTCGCTCCGATAAATGCCGAAACACCGCCGACCATATGTACTGCCGTGGAACCGGCAAAATCGTGGAAGCCGAGTTGCGAAAGCCAGCCGCCGCCCCATATCCAGTGACCCGAAATTGGGTAAACGAGCGCACTGATGCAAATTGAGTACACGAGATACGCGCTGAACTTAGTGCGTTCAGCCATAGACCCCGAAACGATTGTAGCCGCGGTAGCGCAGAAAACAGTCTGGAAAATGAGCGTAGTATAGTCGTAGCTGCCGTCCGCAAGTTGCGCGGCTCCCGTGAAGAGGTCAATACCGCCGATAATAGCGCCGCTTCCGCCGAACATTAGACCGAACCCCAAAAGCCAATACGCGGGGGTTCCGCAGGCGAAATCCATAACGTTCTTCATAATGATATTGCCGGCGTTCTTACTGCGCGTGAAGCCTGTTTCGACCATAGCGAATCCCGCCTGCATAAAGAAAACGAGAGCGGCGGCGACAAGAGCCCATAAAATGTTTGTGCTTGTCACAAATGTAGATAGTTGTTCCATAGAAAAGCGCTCCTTTATGAATATGAATAAAGAAATGGGCAAAGACGTCAATTCCGGAGAATCCGAAACAGGCGTCATTGCCCATTGAGCGTATTATAGCACAAGTGAATACCGCTTGTCAAGCCCCCAAATTACGAAAATGCAAGTTTTAATCTAAAACTTGCAAAACAATTAGTTGCATATTATAACACGATTGCCCATTTATAACAAGCACTTTACAACAACAGATGTGTTGTTATTTAGTATATATCTTGTTGTATAGCACTTAATTTCCGTGCTAACCTTAGAGCTAACAAGAGCCTTTTTTGCCGCGTTCGGTACTCATTACGTAAGCCCCCAAATTATCAAATGAGGTAAAAAAATGAAATTACCCCTTGCAATGTACCTAGAAATATGATATACTTTTAACGTGTATTGTGCGATATGTTGTAACTATTTGGGAATATTTACATATTTTGGGATAATTTCCGGGAGCTTCGCTCATCGCTATCTCGTTTATCTGACACGCAAAAAAATTTGCCGCAATGACCGCAGGAGGACGATAATATGACTATAAGGAAAGCCGCGAATAGGCTGCTGGCGTTGCTTCTAACGGTCACGTTTTTTGCGGTGCTGACCGGCTGCGAGTCAAAGCCGCTTACTCCGCCGCTTGGCACAAATGTCAAAGTCGGTATTGTGCTGGTAGGTGACGAAAGCGACAGCGGCTATAACTATAACCATATAGTCGGCTTGCGTAAAGCCTGTGACGAATTGATAATTCCCGACTCGAACATCGTCATTATGCGCAACGTGCCGGAAAACGAAGATTCGGAAGCCGCGATGAGACAACTTGCCGACGAGGGCTGCGACATAATTTTCGCTACCAGTTTCGGCTATGAGCCGTATATGCTTAAAGTCGCGCAGGATTACCCCGGTATCCAGTTTTGCCATTGTTCGGGTTCCGCCTCCGCTGAAAGCTCGCTTGAAAACGTTCATAACTATTTCCCGAAAATTTTTGAGGCTCGGTATCTATCGGGTATTGCTGCGGGAATGAAAGCGAATGAAATCAAAAACTATAAGCTTGGTTACGTAGGAGCGTTTGACTTGCCGGAGGTTATTTCAGGCTTTACGGCGTTTTACCTCGGAGCAAAATCAGTCGCTCCGGAGGTGACGATGCGCGTTATCTACATAATGGATTGGAATAACCCCGAACTCGAAGCTGAAATCGCCCGCAAGCTTATAGCGGACGGCGCGGGTATTCTGGGTCAGCACTCCGATTCGAACGCAATTGCGCTCGTTGCGGAAGCGGAGGGGATTTTCCAAGTCGGTTACAACGCCGATATGGTGACTGACGCGCCCAAAGCGTCGCTAATCTCCGCGAGATTGCGCTGGAGTTCTTACTATCGGTATGCGCTTAACGCGGTAAAGTCCGGAGTACCTTTTTCCAAAGACTGGAGCGAGGGATTCTCCGGAAACGCAGTATATCTCTCGCAACTGAACGAAGCAATCGCCGCAAACGGTACAGCCGATGCAATCGCGGAAGCTGAAAAGCGTCTGAATTCAGGCTATCACGTGTTTTCGGGACCTCTATACGGAATATCGGCAAACGGAGATATTTTGGACATCAAAGACGGTGAGTTTTTTGATGAGTGCAGTACGCGGTCGTCGCCGTCTTTCGATTTTATCTTATCCGGCATAACTGTTGAAAATGCGGGGGGTGTGAACGATGAATTTTAAGGAAACAATAAAACATAGCGGCTGGCAGCTTCTCTTTATCGTTCTGACATTTGCAGTCGTCGGGACGATAACAGTCATACAATCCAATACGGTAATGCGGGGGCATATGAGTGAAACCGCTACCGAAATGCTGAACACCGGAGAGGCTAATATTGAGACCTCGCTGCGTGAGCCTGAGTCCACAATCATCAGCGGTTCGTATGCCATACGAAATATTCTCGCCGAGGAAAGCGATGCCCGGATATCTAAGCTCTCGGAATATCTCGTGGGATTAACAGACTGGCTTATGGCAAGCGAAAACCGCATTTCGGGCTTTAACGGCATTTACGGTATCTTTGAGGGGATATATGTGGACGGTCTAAACTGGGAACCGCCCGATGATTATATACCGCAATCGCGTCCGTGGTATGTTGCAGCTAAGGAAAAATTTGGAAAGGTCGCAATTACTCCGCCGTATATCGACGCGCAAACAGGCGAGGTTGTTGTTTCCTACTCAATGGAGCAGTATCTGGGCGAAGGCTACGGTACCGGTAAATCCGTCGGAGTTGTTTCCATTGACGTTTTACTCACGAATGTGTGCGAATTGGTTACAGGTTTGAAGCTTACAGACGGCGGCTATGGAATTTTACTTGACCAAGGATACAACGTTATGGCTTACCCCGACGCCGCCAATATCGGTAAAAACTACTTGGAACTAAACGACAATATAGCACGGGCGTTTCTCTCGACTGACGCTGACAGAGTAACAGTAGAGTTTACAAACAGCAGCGGCGTAAGTTGCATTGGGGAATACAAACGATTGTATAACGGCTGGCTCCTCGGGCTTATCACACCTGTCGGAGCGTATTTCAGGGATTCCAGAGTAATGACTTTGGTGCTTTTGTTCCTTTTTGTCGCCGCGACTTTTGTGCTTTGTCTAATTGTTGCCCGCGTAGCTAATAAGCAGTTTCTTGCGGAGCAGGAAAGTTTGCACGCGGAACAGGCAAACGAAGCAAAGAGCGATTTTTTAGCTCGGATGAGTCACGAAATCCGTACCCCTATGAACGCCGTCATTGGTATGTGCGAACTCGCGGAGCGCGACTACGGCAAGCCGGACGCGCTCGAATATATCAGGGAAATAAAACGCTCCGGTAAAAATTTGCTGTCGATAATAAACGATATTTTGGATTTTTCAAAAATAGAAGCCGGAAACCTTGAGCTAAATTCCGCATCCTACCACACGGCGTCACTATTCAGCGATGTTTTGAGCATTATACGCGTGTATATGAATGAAAAGCCGCTTGAACTTATTACTGAAATTGACCCGAACATTCCCGCAAATTTGACTGGCGACGAGGTTAGAATCCGTCAGATTTTGCAAAATTTATTGAGCAATGCCGTAAAATACACACATAAAGGCCGCATAGAATTAACAGTTTTTTGCGACTTTACAGGTGAAAATTCTCTGCTGCTGACTTTCGAAGTGAAAGACAGCGGCATTGGCATTAAAGCCATAGATATGCCAAAACTATTCGGCGATTTTGCCAGAATTGACCAAAACTCAAACAAAAATATCGAGGGAACGGGCTTAGGATTGGCAATAACGCGAAATCTAGCCCGCGCGATGGGCGGCGACGTTTCTGTCGAAAGTACATATGGGAGCGGTTCAACGTTTACGGCAACAATATATCAAGAGTTTACAGATACGCAGCCGATGGGCGATATTAGTAACAGCATAAATCTTGCGGCGGAAATTCAGCAGGTGCGTTTCGTTGCTCCTACCGCAAAAATTTTGATTGTCGATGATATTGAGACAAATCTGAAAGTTATGGAGGGGCTGCTGGCACCGTACAAATTGCAAATTGACACTTGTCTGAGCGGTGAAAAAGCTATTCAATTCGCAAAAGAAAACGACTATGATTTTATTTTTATGGACCATATGATGCCCGAAATGGACGGAATTGAGACTACCGCAATTATTCGCGGAACCGACAAAAATGTGCCGATTATCGCTCTTACGGCTAACGCGGTTTCGGGAATGCGCGAGACATTTTTGGAAAGCGGACTTAATGATTATTTAACGAAACCGATTGAAGTCAGTAAATTAAACGAAATTATCGGCAAATGGATTCCGCTTGAAAAGCGCATAAAAGCTGAATTTGCCGCGGTAATCCCGGTACAAACGGTCAGTTTTGCAATTGAGGGAATCGACACAAAAGTAGGTTTGGCGATGACCGGCGGAACTGAAAGTCAGTACACCGAAGTCTTAGAATTATTCTGCCGCGATGCTGAAAAGCGGCTTGAAATTTTGCAAGATGTTCCGGACAAAAACAGTTTGCCGCTATTTATTACGCAGGTTCACGCGCTGAAAAGCGCCTCCGCAAATATCGGAGCAACTGAACTGTCCGAAAAAGCGCAAATTTTGGAGGATGCCGGCAATGCAGCCGATTTCCAAATGATAAATACGCAGCTGCCAAAGTTTACGTTGATTCTTTCGCGTTTGCTTGAAAACATTTATTCCGTTATACCAAAAGCTGAAACGGAAGTAAATCAAGATTTTGACAAAAACGCTTTGCTGCATTTGCGGGAAATCCTTGCGGCAAATAATCACAAAGATATTGACGATGTTTTTGACAAGCTGCTGAACGCCGCGGATAGCGCAACTAAAAACGCGCTGCTGACGGTTTCCGATTATTTATTGACTTCGGAATTTAACAAGGCAATCGAGCAGATAGATATATTGTTGATTGATGTAAAGGAGATAATTGCGAAATGAGATTAAAAAGATTACTTAATTCGCAAATCGTACTGCTGTTGTTCATCTTTTCGGGAGCGGCGGTGCTGGTTCTGACGCTGTACGCAAATAATGCTGTAAAAATATCAATGCAGTCAATGAATTATAATATTGAGCAGCGGCTTATCGCAGTTGCCAAGAGAGGCGCGGAGCTTGTGAGCGCCGAACAACTTGACGCATACCGTGTCCCGTCAGATATGGAAAAACCGGAATATTTGGAACTGAAACAGAAACTGCTTGATTATTCGATAGAGTCGGATGTTCTTTTTGTATATTACCTCCGCGTGACAGAAATTCCCGAAGGCAAAGCACTGCAATATATTATAGACAATGATTATGATGAGGCGACACGCGTCGGGCTTGCGGACGAACCGGTATTGATAGAGCTGACTCCCGGAGCCGATATCGCATTGACCGGAAAAGCCGCCTGTTCAGGTTTGGGCAACTATACCGTAGGCTGGGACGGGCTCATTTATGCAATGGCACCGGTTTTTGATGAACGGGGTGAAGTCGCGGCATTGTGCGGCATTGATATTTATGATAAGCAAATTATAGAAATTTTTAGAATGTATGACGCTCTTATATTTTTTGATGTTTTAGCTGTTGTGGCTGTTTTCGTCAGCGGGATTCTCGGGATTATAAAATTTCGCCGCGAGGCGCGCCGCGCTGGTGAAGCGAATGTTGCCAAAAGTAGCTTTCTTGCGACGATGAGCCACGAGATACGCACGCCTATGAACGCTATTATCGGAATTTCTGAAATTCAGCTTTCAAGCGGTGAACTCCCCGGCAATGTGGCGGAAGATTTGGAGCGAATACATAATTCCGGCGAGAATTTACTTGCAATTATCAACGATATTCTTGATTTGTCAAAAATCGAAACCGGTAAATTAGAGCTTGTTCCCGCTAAATACGACATTCCGAGTTTGATAAATGACATTGTTCAGGTGAATATTATTCGTATAGGCTCGAAACAAATTGAGTTTTTTATAAATATTGAGGAAACGCTTCCCGTAAATCTGTTCGGTGATGAATTACGAATTAAACAAGCTGTCAGTAATATTCTTTCAAACGCGTTCAAATATACCGATTGCGGCAGCGTGACACTTTCTGTCTCGCACGTGAAAAATGACAGCGGAATTATTTTGGTATTTTCAGTTGCCGATACCGGACAGGGAATGAAGCCGGAGGACATCAAAAAGCTGTTTTTAGATTACACGCAATTCAACAAAGAAGCAAACCGCGGAGTCGAGGGAACGGGTCTGGGTATGAGTATCACTAAGCAACTCATAGCGATGATGAACGGTGAAATTTCCGTAGAAAGTGAATACGGTAAGGGAAGTACGTTTACGATTTCAATTCCGCAAAAAGTTGTTGATGATGCGATAATCGGCAAGGAATTATCGGAGCGTTTGCGCAAATTTGATTTTATTAAGGATCGGCGAAATCAGCGCAGCGCTATTTCGCGCCGCTATATGCCCTACGGCAAAGTGCTTGTGGTTGACGATGTAGAAACGAATTTGCACGTTGCCCGCGGCTTGCTTTCACCGTATGGTTTGCGGACCGACACTTGCCTGAGCGGTTTTGAAGCAATAAATATAATTAAAAATGCGGAAATTAAATATGACATTATTCTTATGGACCATATGATGCCGGAAATGGACGGCATTGAAACAGTAGCGAAAATTCGTTCTGAAATAAACTCCGAATACGCAAAAAATGTGGTAATTGTCGCGCTTACCGCTAACGCTATTGTGGGAAGCGCGGCAATGTTCTTGGAAAACGGCTTCGATGATTTTATTTCAAAACCGGTGGATATGCGGCAATTAAACGCGATACTGAATAAGTACATCTACGACAAGCAATCGCAGGAAACCAAAGACGAGGCAGACCGTTTGTCAGCGAAAAGACACGTAATAAAAGCGCAGAATACAGTCTCAAAAAATCCAAACATTCACATTAAAGGAGTCAATACGTCATTAGGATTGAATTTATCCGACAATAATATTGAAAATTATAATGATTTGCTTTCGATTTTCTCAAGTGATGCCATAAAAGCAATCGCAATATTAAACTCGTGCCTTGAAAGCAACGATATAAAGCAATACACGACAACGGTTCACTCGCTGAAAAGTATTACCGGGACAATAGGCGCGGCAGAAATTTCGGAAATTGCCGCGGAGCTTGAAAGCTGCGGTCACGCTAATAACATACAGTTTATCCGTGAAAATACCGGCAAATTTATCGAATCTCTCGAAGCGTTAATCGCAAGTATTTCCGAATATTTGAAAACAATCGCAAAACCTGACGCTGCGGGCGTTGAATTATCGGACAGCGGCAAATCGGAGGTTAAAAACAAGCTGCTGAATTTGAAAAACGCGATAGTTTCACGCTCACTGAGAGAAGCAGACGCGTTAATCGACGAATTGACCGCAAGCGCCAACATTGCGGAACTGGATAACATAAGCAATTATCTTTTGACATCGGAATTTACACAGGCAATCGAACAAACTGACAAGCTTATCGAGGACTTGGGAATTTGAAAGGAGTTTCAATAATGGAAACAAAACAAGACACAATTATGCTGATTGACGATAATATTGCCAATCTTAAAAGCGGTAAAAACGCGTTGTCGGATAGTTACAACGTATTCGCGGCATTATCGGCTGAAAAAATGTTTGAGCTGCTCGAATCAGAGCCGGAACTTCCGGAATTGCTGCTGCTTGACGTAGATATGCCCGGAATGAGCGGTTACGACGCTATTGAACGCTTAAAGGCAAACCCGCGCACAGCTGAGATTCCGGTGATTTTTCTCACGGGAAAAAGCGACTCCGACAGCGAAATTAAGGGCTTGAAACTAGGTGCCGTTGACTACATTTCTAAACCGTTTTTACCGGAACTTTTGCGCATCCGCGTTGGGCTTCACCTTACTGTGGAACGGCAGAAACGCTTACTTGAAAAACAAGGTGCGGAATTGAAAATGTTCAACGACGATTTACAAAGTGTCGTTGAAACCAAAACAAAAAACGTAATACAACTTCAAAACGCGATTTTACAGACCGTCGCGGATTTAGTAGAAAGCCGCGACGGAGAGACCGGAAACCACGTCGAACGCACTCAGCGCTGGCTAGAAATGATGATTGAAGCGGTTGAAGAATTGGGGTTGTACAGCAATGAAACTAGCACTTGGGATAAAGAATTAGTTTTACAATCTTCGCAATTGCACGATGTCGGGAAAATATCCATACCTGATTACATTCTGCAAAAACCCGCTAAACTTACCGATGAAGAATTCGACGAAATGAAAAACCATACTACTTTCGGAGTGGAAATCATTGAAAAAATGGGGAAAAGTATGGATAATAACATTTTCTTAAATTATGCAAAAACTATGGCTGCAACTCATCAGGAGAAATGGGACGGTTCCGGCTATCCGCAAGGTTTGTCGGGCGAAAAAATTCCCTTGTTGGGTAGACTTATGGCAATTGCAGACGTATATGACGCGCTGACTTCCGCTCGTCCGTATAAAGAAGCTTATTCCCACGAAAAAGCCGTCGAAATTATCGCCGAGGGAAGAAATTCGCACTTTGACCCGAATTTAGTTGATATATTTCTGAGCATCCAAGAAAAAATAAAAGCCGAGAGAATAGTTTAAGCGCAGCAAGTACCGCTATGCTTTAACAAGAACAATGAGGAAGAGTGAACGTGGATAGAAAAAATTTCAGAGAGAAACTAATTTCGAGTTTGGCGCCCGCAATCTATGTTCTGACAATTTTAGGCACCCTGTTAATCGGAATCGTTCTGCAACTGGCGTCAACGTCTGAAAACTCGCCGCTCTATATAGCTTTATCCGACTGCGACGCTTACGCGGCGCGCGGTTTTGACGAGAGCTATTTGAACGCCGGGTATAGATTTGGTTCGCTAAAACAGGTACATTCGGCAGACGAGCCGCCCGCGTCCGGTTATTCTATCAAATCAATGGGTTTTGACGGTGTTGATACTACTGTGCGCTATTTCGATAACCGAGCCGAAGAATTCACGCTGGCGTTTGATTTTTACTACACGGTAAAGGTATTTCGTTATCTTGAGAATTTTCAGAACGGACTGCCCGCGGTCGCTCTCACGGGAATTAACGACAACTACGAGGTTTTTATTAATGACCACAAAATTTACTCCGCCGTTCATATTGACGATGAGGGGTACATTACGCTTCATAAAGACCGCCATTTGCTTG